>NZ_CP114058.1:3402150-3711436 GCF_026967475.1 Rouxiella chamberiensis
TATTTCAAGGTTGGCTCCACGCAGACTGGCGTCCACGCTTCAAAGCCTCCCACCTATCCTACACATCAAGGCTCAATGTTCAGTGTCAAGCTATAGTAAAGGTTCACGGGGTCTTTCCGTCTTGCCGCGGGTACACTGCATCTTCACAGCGAGTTCAATTTCACTGAGTCTCGGGTGGAGACAGCCTGGCCATCATTACGCCATTCGTGCAGGTCGGAACTTACCCGACAAGGAATTTCGCTACCTTAGGACCGTTATAGTTACGGCCGCCGTTTACCGGGGCTTCGATCAAGAGCTTCTCCTTGCGGATAACCCCATCAATTAACCTTCCGGCACCGGGCAGGCGTCACACCGTATACGTCCACTTTCGTGTTTGCACAGTGCTGTGTTTTTATTAAACAGTTGCAGCCAGCTGGTATCTTCGACTGTCTTCGGCTCGGGAAGCAAGTTCCTCCACCTGGTGACAGCGTGCCTTCTCCCGAAGTTACGGCACCATTTTGCCTAGTTCCTTCACCCGAGTTCTCTCAAGCGCCTGAGTATTCTCTACCTGACCACCTGTGTCGGTTTGGGGTACGATTCAATGTTACCTGATGCTTAGAGGCTTTTCCTGGAAGTGCGGCATCAACTGCTTCATCACCGTAGTGACTCGTCATCACGCCTCGGGGTTAAAGGTGAACCGGATTTACCAGGAACACCCCCTACACGCTTAAACCGGGACAACCGTCGCCCGGCCAGCCTAGCCCTCTCCGTCCCCCCTTCGCAGTAACACCGAGTACAGGAATATTAACCTGTTTCCCATCGACTACGCCTTTCGGCCTCGCCTTAGGGGTCGACTCACCCTGCCCCGATTAACGTTGGACAGGAACCCTTGGTCTTCCGGCGTGCGGGTTTTTCACCCGCATTATCGTTACTTATGTCAGCATTCGCACTTCTGATACCTCCAGCAGACCTCACAGTCCACCTTCGACGGCTTACAGAACGCTCCCCTACCCAACAACGCCTAAGCGTCGCTGCCGCAGCTTCGGTGCATGGTTTAGCCCCGTTACATCTTCCGCGCAGGCCGACTCGACCAGTGAGCTATTACGCTTTCTTTAAATGATGGCTGCTTCTAAGCCAACATCCTGGCTGTCTATGCCTTCCCACATCGTTTCCCACTTAACCATGACTTTGGGACCTTAGCTGGCGGTCTGGGTTGTTTCCCTCTTCACGACGGACGTTAGCACCCGCCGTGTGTCTCCCGTGATAACATTCTTCGGTATTCGCAGTTTGCATCGAGTTGGTAAGCCGGGATGGCCCCCTAGTCGAAACAGTGCTCTACCCCCGAAGATGAGTTCACGAGGCGCTACCTAAATAGCTTTCGGGGAGAACCAGCTATCTCCCGGTTTGATTGGCCTTTCACCCCCAGCCACAAGTCATCCGCTAATTTTTCAACATTAGTCGGTTCGGTCCTCCAGTTAGTGTTACCCAACCTTCAACCTGCCCATGGCTAGATCACCGGGTTTCGGGTCTATACCTTGCAACTTGACGCCCAGTTAAGACTCGGTTTCCCTACGGCTCCCCTATGCGGTTAACCTTGCTACAAAATATAAGTCGCTGACCCATTATACAAAAGGTACGCAGTCACACCACGAAGGTGCTCCCACTGCTTGTACGTACACGGTTTCAGGTTCTATTTCACTCCCCTCGCCGGGGTTCTTTTCGCCTTTCCCTCACGGTACTGGTTCACTATCGGTCAGTCAGGAGTATTTAGCCTTGGAGGATGGTCCCCCCATATTCAGACAGGATGTCACGTGTCCCGCCCTACTCATCGAACTCACAGCCTGTGCGTTTTTGTGTACGGGAGTATCACCCTGTACCCTGCGACCTTCCAGACGCTTCCACTAACGCACAAACTGATTCAGGTTCTGGGCTGTTCCCCGTTCGCTCGCCGCTACTGGGGGAATCTCGGTTGATTTCTTTTCCTCGGGGTACTTAGATGTTTCAGTTCCCCCGGTTCGCCTCGCATGGCTATGTATTCACCATGCGATAGTGTGACGTATCACACTGGGTTTCCCCATTCGGGTATCGTCGGGTATAACGGTTCATATCACCTTACCGACGCTTTTCGCAGATTAGCACGCCCTTCATCGCCTCTGACTGCCTAGGCATCCACCGTGTACGCTTAGTCGCTTAACCTCACAACCCGAAGGTGTCTTTGCAGACGCGTTCGAAGCCGTGATTATTTGAGAGACTCTGCTGCAGGTTACTCACTGCCCAATACTTCTACGGGGGCAGATTTCAGCTGCAGCGTTTCAATTTTTCAGCTTGTTCCAGATTGTTAAAGAGCAAAATACTTCGCAGCACACTGTTGCCAGTATACTCTGAAGTATTACGTGAACCGTATGGATATGGTGGAGCTAAGCGGGATCGAACCGCTGACCTCCTGCGTGCAAGGCAGGCGCTCTCCCAGCTGAGCTATAGCCCCATACAGTCACTAACAGATACCTTTATCACTCATCCTTCAGATGAGTCAGCCAATGCTTTTCTAATCAAGGCGGAGTCTCACGACGTTTGCCTGTGCAAACGATGTGGGGCGACAACGCGGAGTAGGAAAGGATTGGTAGGCCTGAGTGGACTTGAACCACCGACCTCACCCTTATCAGGGGTGCGCTCTAACCACCTGAGCTACAAGCCTATAAAGGTATTTCTGCTCGTTACTATTTCATCAGACAATCTGTGTGGACACTGCACAATGCGTATCTTGAGGTAAGGAGGTGATCCAACCGCAGGTTCCCCTACGGTTACCTTGTTACGACTTCACCCCAGTCATGAATCACAAAGTGGTAAGCGCCCTCCCGAAGGTTAAGCTACCTACTTCTTTTGCAACCCACTCCCATGGTGTGACGGGCGGTGTGTACAAGGCCCGGGAACGTATTCACCGTAGCATTCTGATCTACGATTACTAGCGATTCCGACTTCATGGAGTCGAGTTGCAGACTCCAATCCGGACTACGACGCACTTTATGAGGTCCGCTTGCTCTCGCGAGTTCGCTTCTCTTTGTATGCGCCATTGTAGCACGTGTGTAGCCCTACTCGTAAGGGCCATGATGACTTGACGTCATCCCCACCTTCCTCCGGTTTATCACCGGCAGTCTCCTTTGAGTTCCCGACATTACTCGCTGGCAACAAAGGATAAGGGTTGCGCTCGTTGCGGGACTTAACCCAACATTTCACAACACGAGCTGACGACAGCCATGCAGCACCTGTCTCAGAGTTCCCGAAGGCACTAAGCTATCTCTAGCGAATTCTCTGGATGTCAAGAGTAGGTAAGGTTCTTCGCGTTGCATCGAATTAAACCACATGCTCCACCGCTTGTGCGGGCCCCCGTCAATTCATTTGAGTTTTAACCTTGCGGCCGTACTCCCCAGGCGGTCGACTTAACGCGTTAGCTCCGGAAGCCACGCCTCAAGGGCACAACCTCCAAGTCGACATCGTTTACAGCGTGGACTACCAGGGTATCTAATCCTGTTTGCTCCCCACGCTTTCGCACCTGAGCGTCAGTCTTTGTCCAGGGGGCCGCCTTCGCCACCGGTATTCCTCCAGATCTCTACGCATTTCACCGCTACACCTGGAATTCTACCCCCTCTACAAGACTCTAGCTTGCCAGTTTCAAATGCAGTTCCCAAGTTAAGCTCGGGGATTTCACATCTGACTTAACAAACCGCCTGCGTGCGCTTTACGCCCAGTAATTCCGATTAACGCTTGCACCCTCCGTATTACCGCGGCTGCTGGCACGGAGTTAGCCGGTGCTTCTTCTGCGAGTAACGTCAATCGCTGCAGCTATTAACTACAACGCCTTCCTCCTCGCTGAAAGTGCTTTACAACCCTAAGGCCTTCTTCACACACGCGGCATGGCTGCATCAGGCTTGCGCCCATTGTGCAATATTCCCCACTGCTGCCTCCCGTAGGAGTCTGGACCGTGTCTCAGTTCCAGTGTGGCTGGTCATCCTCTCAGACCAGCTAGGGATCGTCGCCTAGGTGAGCCATTACCCCACCTACTAGCTAATCCCATCTGGGCACATCCGATGGCGTGAGGCCCGAAGGTCCCCCACTTTGGTCTTGCGACATCATGCGGTATTAGCTACCGTTTCCAGTAGTTATCCCCCTCCATCAGGCAGTTTCCCAGACATTACTCACCCGTCCGCCGCTCGTCACCCAGAGAGCAAGCTCTCCCGTGCTACCGCTCGACTTGCATGTGTTAGGCCTGCCGCCAGCGTTCAATCTGAGCCATGATCAAACTCTTCAATTAAAAGTTCGATTTGCTGAAACCAGTTCAGCGATGCTCAAAGTTACTTCACATCATTCATAATGAATTACTGCTTGGTCACTCTAAGACTTGATATTTTTTGCCACCGAGGTGGCGGATATCGTCTTGTGAGTGCCCACACAGATTGTCTGATAAATTGTTAAAGAGCAGTGAGTTACGCGCTTTCGCTTGCTAACTCGAGGTGGCGTATATTACGCTTTCCTCATTTGATGTCAACCGTTTATTTTCGCGGTCACCATCATTTTTAATTCTTCCCGACTCGTTCACACCGCGTTGCTGCTGCGTTGTTCCCTGTCGTTGGAGCGGCATTATAGGGAGTTCTCAAAAGCCCGCAACCCCTAATTTCAATAAAAAATACCGTTTGCTGCAATACACAGCAAAAGCGGGGTTTATACCGATTTGTGCACAAAGTTATCCACAATGCATATTGAAACTCAAATTTGACGCGCATCGCGCAATCGTTTTCGCTACAATATCGCGCGTCTGAATATACCGACACTCTCTGCAATAATGGCGTCTACAGCGCCTGCGGAACCTTATCTGAATCCAATCCGGCGTTTTTCTTCTTTATATACGTCTATATAGAAGAGAAGAACGCGAATTGAATTCACGTAACGCTCTCTTATTGCGACTCCAAAGCCAAGGGATAAAACCACCATGTCACAACGTCGTCCAATCCGCCGCGCGCTGCTCAGTGTTTCTGACAAAGCCGGTATCGTAGAATTTGCACAAGCCCTCTCTCAGCGTGGAGTGGATTTACTTTCCACCGGTGGCACCGCCCGCCTGCTTGCTGATGCAGGTTTGCCAGTGACGGAGGTCTCGGACTACACCGGCTTCCCGGAAATGATGGATGGACGCGTCAAGACACTGCACCCTAAAGTGCACGGTGGTATCCTCGGCCGTCGCGGCAAGGACGACGAGATTATGGGTCAGCACGACATCGCGCCCATCGATATGGTTGTCGTCAACCTCTATCCGTTCGCGGCAACCGTTTCGCGTCCTGACTGTTCGCTTGAAGATGCGGTCGAGAATATCGATATCGGCGGTCCAACCATGGTTCGCTCCGCGGCCAAGAACCACAATGACGTGGCGATTGTAGTCAAGAGCAGCGACTACTCCTCTATTATTGAAGAGATGGATGCCAACGACGGTTCCCTTCTGCTGGCGACCCGCTTCAACCTGGCTATCAAGGCTTTCGAGCACACGGCTTCCTACGACGGCATGATTGCCAACTACTTTGGTACTCTGGTGCCTGCCTACCACGGCGACACCGAATCGGCTTCCGGCCAGTTCCCGCGTACCTTGAACATGAGCTACATCAAGAAGCAGGATATGCGCTACGGTGAAAACAGCCACCAGCAAGCTGCCTTCTATATAGAAGAGAATGTTTCCGAAGCCTCTGTTGCCACCGCGCAGCAGCTGCAAGGCAAGGCACTCTCCTATAACAACATTGCCGACACCGATGCCGCGCTGGAATGCGTGAAAGAGTTCGCCGAACCGGCCTGCGTTATCGTCAAGCATGCCAACCCGTGCGGCGTTGCGGTAGGTGGCAACATTCTTGAAGCCTACGAGCGTGCCTACAAGACTGACCCGACTTCCGCGGTTCGGCGGCATTATCGCCTTTAACCGCGAACTGGATGCGACCACGGCCAAAGCCATCATCAGCCGTCAGTTCGTTGAAGTGATCATCGCCCCTTCCGTGAGTGAAGAAGCGCTGGCGCTGACCGCGACCAAGCAAAACGTGCGCGTTCTGACCTGCGGCCAGTGGCAGGATCGCCAGACCGCGCTGGACTTCAAGCGCGTCAACGGCGGCCTGCTGGTTCAGGATCGCGACCTGGGTATGGTCGAAGCTTCAGACCTGCGCGTTGTGACAACCCGTCAGCCGACCGAACAGGAGCTGACCGACGCGCTGTTCTGCTGGAAAGTGGCCAAGTTCGTTAAATCCAACGCCATTGTCTATGCACGCGATAAAATGACTATCGGTATCGGCGCGGGCCAGATGAGCCGCGTTTACTCCGCGAAAATCGCCGGGATCAAAGCCGCCGACGAAGGTCTGGAAGTGGCCGGTTCCGTTATGGCTTCCGACGCCTTCTTCCCGTTCCGCGATGGCATCGATGCCGCCGCCGCAGTGGGCATCACCTGTGTTATTCAGCCGGGTGGTTCAATGCGTGACAACGAAGTGATCGAAGCCGCCAACGAACACGGAATTGCGATGCTGTTCACCGACATGCGTCACTTCCGTCATTAATCCATCGCGGTCATAATTATTGCAGCAGGCACCGCCGGTGCCTGCTTATCCGGAGTCTTCGAATGAATATTTTAATTATCGGTAACGGCGGACGTGAACACGCGCTGTCCTGGAAAGCGTCCCAGTCTCCTCTGGCAGACAAAATCTACGTCGCGCCCGGCAATGCCGGTACTGCGCTTGAGCCGCTGCTGGAAAACGTGAACATCGCCGCGACCGACGTTGCGGGTCTGCTGGCCTTTGCCCAGAGCCACGATATCGGCCTGACCATTGTCGGTCCCGAAGCCCCGCTGGTTATCGGCGTGGTCGATGCCTTCCGTGCTGCCGGTCTGAAAATCTTTGGCCCGACGCAGGCTGCCGCACAGCTTGAAGGGTCCAAAGCCTTCACTAAAGATTTCCTGGCGCGTCACGCCATTCCAAGCGCCGACTACCAGAACTTCACCGACATTGAACTTGCCCTTGCCTATCTGCGTACCAAAGGCGCGCCGATTGTTATCAAGGCCGACGGTCTTGCTGCCGGTAAAGGCGTGATTGTGGCCATGACGATGGAAGAAGCCGAAGCCGCCGTGCATGACATGCTGGCAGGCAACGCCTTTGGCGACGCGGGCCACCGCATTGTTATCGAAGAGTTTCTTGATGGCGAAGAAGCCAGCTTTATCGTGATGGTTGATGGCGAAAACGTGGTGCCAATGGCCACAAGCCAGGATCACAAGCGCGTAGGCGATGGCGATACCGGCCCGAACACCGGCGGCATGGGGGCCTATTCTCCTGCACCGGTCGTGACCGATGAAATTCACCAGCGCGTCATGGATCAGGTTATCTGGCCCACCGTGCGCGGCATGGCGGCCGAAGGCAACGTCTACACCGGTTTCCTGTACGCCGGACTGATGATTTCTGCCGACGGTCAGCCTAAAGTTATCGAATTCAACTGCCGCTTTGGCGACCCGGAGACGCAGCCTATCATGCTGCGTCTGCGCTCCGATCTGGTCGAGCTGTGCCTTGCCGGTGCTGAAGGCCGTCTGAACGAAGTTACCTCCGAGTGGGATCCTCGTCCTTCACTGGGCGTGGTACTGGCGGCGGGCGGTTATCCGGGCGATTATGCCAACGGTGAGGTTATCCACGGGCTGCCGCTGGAAGAAGTGCCGGACGGCAAGGTTTTCCAGGCCGGAACGCGTTTGCAGGATGAACGGGTCGTGACCAACGGCGGACGTGTGCTTTGTGTTACGGCGCTGGGTAACACCGTTGCCGCCGCGCAGCAGCGTGCGTATGAACTGGCGAAGGACATTACGTGGGAAGGCAGTTTCTGTCGTAAAGATATCGGCTATCGCGCGATTGCCCGCGAGCAGGGTAAATAATTTCCCCTGCGCTTCTCAAAACCCGCCGCGTGCGGGTTTTTTTATGGCCGGAATTCGATAAGAAAGGCTGATTAATTAAGCTCGCCGGCCTTGGGTTCCCAGCGGCAGAAATCTTCGTTCGCCACCAGCAGCAGTTCATTGCCTTCCGGCGCGGTCAGCCAGGCAAGACCTAGCTTGTCATTCGCTTTGGCGGCGCGTTTGGCCAGCCAGACCTGAGAGCGCACATTGAGGCTCAAGGTCACCGGCGTACCGGCACAGGTGGTTATCACGCCCTGTCGCCAGCGGCCCTGCACCAGCTGGACATTTCCGGCACGCAGCGTTTTACTGAGGTTCAGGACTTTGTCGGCCTGATATTTGAAGCGCTCGATTTCATCCGTGGACAGTTTTTCGCGCGAGTCCATCAGCTGACGCTGCATAAAGCTCACGTTGCCTTCCTGATCGAATCTTAATGTCACGCCCAGCTCTTTGGTGGCGGCATGACTTTCCTTGATCAGGTGCAGATGGTTGTCGACGTATTCATAGCGGGTGATCACCGTGTCCTTGCCGTAATACGGGCTGTAGACGTTGATCAGGGTTTGGGGTTGATGATGTTCGTCATCTTCACGCCACAGGCGATATATGCCTTGGTCGGCGACGTAGCCGCTTGCGCTGAAAAGAGGGGGATTCTGACTGGAACTACATCCGACCAGACTGAGGGCCAGTAACGCAGCCGCCAGTCTGGGGGTAATAAACGAAAGGGACCGCGCCGGCCCCTCGCTTATTCTTTTCACTGCAAGCAATTACTTAACAGCTTCTTTCAAAGCTTTGCCTGAAACGAACGCTGGAACGGTAGCAGCAGCGATTTTGATTTCTTTGCCTGTCTGCGGGTTACGACCAGTGCGCTCGTTACGTTGATTGACCTTAAAAGTCCCGAAACCAACTAATTGTACAGCTTCACCCTCTTTCAGAGACTCGGTAATAGCGGACAGAGTAGATTCAAGAGCAAGTTTAGCCTGTGCTTTAGAAAGATCAGCTTTGTCAGCAATTACATCAATCAGTTGAGTCTTGTTCATAAGTTATCCTTTACAGTGTGTTTATCGTTTGCAAAGCATCGAGTGCGACGGATATGCCGATTGACAGCACCCTCCTGCATACACGCACCGATAGCCACTTTTTGTTTCGCACCCCAAATGTAGACCAGACAGGGTACGGATGTGAAGCCTTGAGACACGACAAATAAGGCGTTAAATCACGTTTTAGTGCCTTATTGCGTTAAATTTATCCCAATGTTACTCACAGCGGCTTCACGCAGGTCAGAACGTAACCCTTTTATCAATTCGAGGTCACGTTCTTCACAGTCAGCCAACAGGCGGAAAATCTCCCATTGGATGTCCCATTCTTCTTCAACAGCCGGTATGACTTTCAGCTCTTCATCGGTCATTTCCCTGCCCGCCTGAGTCATCTCCAGCATGGCAACGGTTCGGATTGATGTTTCGCTGATAGCGATGGCATGTGCCAGTGTTTCACCGCTCAAACGCGAGTGAATCAGCTCACCCAAAGCGATACAGGCATCGATTGCCGGATAAACGCCGTAAAGATCGTAGTCTTCTGCCGAAGGAATCGCTTCCTCAAGCTTTTCGAGCTGGGAGTCAAAGTTAACCTTTGCATCTTTTATTACAAGCGTTTCCCACACCAGATCCAGAATTTTGCGATAAATCTGGGGTTCACCGAACCCGGATTGCAGGCAAAACATCTGATAATTGGGATACATACGCTCGCAAAGGCTCGCCATAAACGTCAGATGTTGCCAGCTTTCCAGCTTTTCCAGACGTAAATGAATCGGGTTACGTAACATGTTTTTTCTCGTTAACTTTTCTGGGCGGGAGTTTACCTGAAATTATGACAGCCTCCTACGCCTGGATTCTTAAAGCAGGCCGCTCAGCCGTTGCCAGCGCTGAAAAGCGGTGCGATTGGAGGCGACGGCGTCAGCCCAGCGAGTGGGTTCGGGCAGGCGGTATCCTCGGGTGCATTGTTCAACCCAGTAAAGGGCCGATTCCATGCCGATATTATTGCCGGGAGAGATAAACAGCGGATTGCAGCGCAACTTGCTGCGCCATACCCAGCCAATCTGCTCGTCGCGGTCCCACAGCGCCTGCCTGGCGCCCGCTTCATCGCCGACGGGCAAAAACTTGCCGCACAGACGGCTTTTCGCCACACCAATAGTCGGCACGTCAATGGTCAAACCAAAATGGCTGGCTACGCCAAGACGCCGTGGATGGGCGATGCCCTGCCCATCAACCAGCAGCAAATCGGGCGTATGCTCCAGCAGCTGCCACACTTCGGTCAGTGCCGGGCATTCGCGAAAGGACAGAAAGCCGGGAATATACGGGATTTGCGTGGGGATACGGGCAATCTTGTGCTCCACCAGCGTCATCGACGGATAATGCAGCACGGCAACGGCGGCGCGGGTAACATCGCCGCCCTCTTCAAAGCCGATATCGGCGCCAGCAATATACACCGGATTGATGCCGGAAACGGGGTCTTCGAGCACCAGTTGCTGGGCCTTGACTCGCTGGTTCTTCGCGCATTGCTCCGGTATCAATCATGCTGACTCCTGTCTTTATCAAGCTTCGTGGTACTGACGAGACAGCGAATGCACTGCCTCGACAAAGGCACCGGCGTTTTCTGGCGGAACATCCTGATGGATGCCGTGACCGAGGTTGAAGACGTGTCCGTTACCCTGACCGTAGCTGGCCAGAATCGTCTCGACTTCACTTTCGATGCGCGCCGGTGAAGCATAGAGCATAGACGGATCCATGTTGCCCTGCAGAGCCACTTTGTCACCTACGCGACGACGGGCTTCGCCGATATCGGTGGTCCAGTCCAGCCCCAGCGCGTCACAACCGGTGGCCGCAATCGCCTCCAGCCACTGACCGCCGCCTTTGGTGAACAGCGTAACCGGTACGCGACGACCGTCGTTTTCACGGATTAACCCATCGACAATCTTGTGCATGTAGTTCAGGGAGAACTCGAGATAGTCGCGGCCCGTCAATACGCCGCCCCACGAGTCAAACACCATCACCGACTGGGCACCGGCCCTGATCTGCGCATTCAGATACAGAATGACGCTGTCGGCCAGTTTGTCGAGCAGCAGATGAAGCGTAGCCGGTTCGGCATACATCATCTTCTTGATTTTGGTAAAGGCCTTGCTGCTGCCGCCTTCAATCATGTAGGTCGCAAGCGTCCACGGACTGCCCGAAAAACCGATCAGCGGCACTTCGCCCTTGAGGTTTTTACGGATGGTGCGCACCGCGTTCATCACATAACCCAGCTCGCCTTCCGGATCGGGAATGGGCAGTTTGGCTACGTCGGCATGGCAGGTCAGCGGCGAAGCGAAACGCGGACCTTCGCCCGCTTCGAAATAGAGACCCAGACCCATTGCGTCGGGGATGGTCAGAATATCCGAGAACAGGATCGCGGCATCCAGCGGATAGCGGCGCAAAGGTTGCAGCGTGACTTCACAGGCCAACTCGGCATTTTTGCACAGTGACATGAAATCGCCCGCCTGGGCACGCGTCGCTTTATACTCCGGCAAATAGCGGCCTGCCTGACGCATCATCCAGACCGGGGTGACATCAACGGGCTGGCGTAACAGCGCGCGCAGGTAGCGATCGTTCTTTAACTCGTTCATTCTAGGCAAGATCCTTAATAATCTGCTGATCTTTGTGGGCATATCGAGCCCATAACGGCGACCTGACCTCTTTCGACAAAGGTCAGGTGCCTAAAAATAAGGCGGACATTGTAGCACGTCGGGCCTAGGAATCTCCCTCTGCGCGGCACAGAACCACCGTGTCTTCTATCAAACGACGGGCGATGGTGCCGACGGCGGGCAGCAGCGGCAAGGCATCGAAGCGATACCAGCCGGCATTGAGCAACTCCTTGGGATCATGCCGTATTTCGCCGCTGTCGTAATCGGCCATAAATGCCATCATCAGCGAATTCGGGAACGGCCACGGCTGGGAGCTGACGTAGCGGACGTTTTTAACCTTGATATTGCTCTCTTCCATCACTTCGCGGGCGACGGTCTCTTCCAGCGTTTCACCCACTTCGGCAAAACCGGCCAGCACGGTGTGAACACCTCCGCGATGACGGACGTGCTGCGCGAGCAGAATTTCGTCGCCGCGCCGAATGGCGACGATGATGCACGGGGCAATTTGCGGGTAATACCGTTCTTTACAATGTCCGCAAAGTGCGGCCCATTCGGTTTTGCTGACGTGCATTTCATGCCCGCAATACCCGCAGAACTTATGTGACCGATAGAACTCGGAAAGTTGCACGCCACGGCCGACCAATTGGAATAATTCGCGATCCTGATCCAGTAATTGTCGCGCAGAAAGCATATGATCCTTCATGCTTTTGCGGATCATCCAGACAGGTTCACCCTGCCACTCGCCAATCTGTCGGCCAATGTTGCCCGCGAGCGAAAATGCGCTGGCGGATCCGTTCGGCAAAGATCCTTCCGGTAACCACAATTTGCCTTCATAGCTGACTATCCACCAGCCGCTGTGTTGATCTGTTATCTGGATTTCCATGTTGTTGTTGCCTAACCTCGACTACACTGACAGTCTGGAAGAAAAAGTTACTTTAGTAAGCTTTAACCTTTGATGAATTTAAAAACATACTCACGGAGTCAACCATGTTAACTCGTCTCGAAAGGCTGACCCAACGCGTTGGCGGCAGTAATGAGCTAGTCGATCAATGGCTACACGCACGTAAAGAACTTCTGGTTTCCTACCTTACGCTTGTTGGGCTGAAACCAAATAAAGAAACTCATATCCCGCTTAACGAAAAGGCCCTGGACAGTTTTTGTCACCATCTGGTTGATTACCTTTCTGCCGGTCACTTCCACCTCTATCACAGGATAGTTGAAGAAGTCGATGGCACCCAAGCCGTGATTGCCCAGCAGGCCGCCGCAAGAATTTTCCCTGCGCTGGAAGCCAATACGGAAACCATCATGGCATTCCACGACAGCTATACCGAAACCGAATTCAAAGACGAAGACATCTTTGCCTTCAACTACGCCCTGTCTGATATCGGCGAAGCGCTCGATGCCCGTTTCGAGCTTGAAGATCAACTCATTATGGTGGCGATGGCCTCTAAATTCGAATCCTTGCCGCCTGTTGCAAACGACGAAGCCATAGTACGACCTGCTTAACAGTTTTGCCGAAAAACCCTGCAAAGGGTTGTGTTTTAGAATCAGCCTCGTATATTGAGGTTTCTTAAACGGCCTGCACATGCAGGCCCATTCTTGTCGGAGTGCCTAGCGTAAACCCTGATTTATCGGGAATTTACCAGGCTGAGACCGTTAATTCGGGATCCGCGGAACCTGATCGGGTTAGTACCCGCGAAGGGAACAAGAGTAATTAATTGCGTTTGGCTTTTCTCGCCGCTTTCTCTTTATACGAAGCGCGACAAGATTCAGATACACGCTTACTCCCGCCGTAAACCTCCTGACAAGCAATTTTCCCTTTCGCTAATCACGAGGAATTTGCTATGTCGAACACCCCTGAACAGCCGACCCCGTCGGTAAAAAAACCAGCAACCGCCGTCAGCAACGCGCCGAAGCGCAGGCTTTTATCGACAGCCTGCAAGGTGTCGCCTTCCCGAACTCCAAACGTATTTATCTTCAGGGCAGCCGCGCCGATATTCAGGTGCCGATGCGCGAGATCCAGCTCAGCCCGACCATGATCGGCGGCAGCAAGGAGGATCCCAAATTTGAAGACAATGAAGCGATCCCGGTTTATGACACCGCAGGCCCCTACGGCGATCCTGATTCAAAAATCGATGTGCATCGCGGTCTCGACAAGGTACGCGCCAGCTGGATAGCCGCCCGTCAGGATACGGAAGAACTGCCGCAGGTCAGCTCCGGTTTTACCCAGCAGCGCATGGCCGATGAAGGTCTAGACCATCTGCGGTTCGAACATCTGCCAAGACCGCGCAAGGCCAAGGCCGGGAAATGCGTGACCCAGCTGCACTACGCGCGTCAGGGTATTGTGACGCCAGAGATGGAATATATTGCGCTGCGCGAAAACATGGGCCGCGAGCGTATCCGTGGCGAAGTGCTGCTACAGCAACATCCGGGCGAAAGCTTTGGTGCCAACCTGCCGCAAAATATCACCCCCGAATTTGTTCGTGACGAAGTGGCCGCCGGCCGGGCGATTATTCCTGCCAATATCAATCACCCCGAATCCGAGCCGATGATCATTGGCCGCAACTTTCTGGTGAAGATCAATGCCAATATCGGGAACTCCGCCGTGACCTCGTCCATCGAGGAGGAAGTGGAAAAACTGGTGTGGTCAACGCGCTGGGGCGCAGATACCGTAATGGATCTGTCAACGGGTCGCTATATTCACGAAACCCGTGAATGGATTATGCGCAACAGTCCGGTGCCTATCGGCACGGTGCCGATTTATCAGGCGCTGGAAAAAGTGAACGGCGTGGCGGAAGACCTGAACTGGGAGATGTTCCGCGATACGCTGCTGGAGCAGGCCGAGCAAGGCGTCGACTATTTCACCATTCACGCGGGCGTTTTACTGCGCTATGTGCCAATGACCGCCAAACGATTAACCGGCATCGTGTCGCGCGGCGGCTCAATCATGGCGAAATGGTGTTTGTCGCACCACAAAGAGAGTTTCCTGTATCTGCATTTTCGTGAAATCTGTGAAATCTGCGCCGCCTACGATGTTTCGCTGTCGCTGGGCGACGGCTTGCGTCCCGGCTCCATTCAGGATGCCAATGACGAAGCGCAGTTTGCCGAGCTGAAAACGCTGGGCGAGTTGACCAAAATCGCCTGGGAATATGACGTGCAGGTGATGATTGAAGGGCCGGGCCATGTGCCGATGCAGATGATCCGCCGCAACATGACCGAAGAGCTGGACAAGTGCCACGAAGCGCCGTTCTATACCCTCGGGCCGCTCACCACGGATATCGCCCCCGGTTACGATCACTTCACCTCCGGCATTGGTGCGGCGATGATAGGCTGGTTCGGCTGCGCGATGCTTTGCTATGTCACGCCGAAAGAGCACCTCGGCCTGCCGAACAAGGAAGATGTCAAACAGGGTTTGATCACCTACAAGATAGCGGCGCACGCGGCGGATCTGGCGAAAGGCCATCCGGGCGCGCAGATCCGCGATAACGCCATGTCGAAGGCGCGCTTCGAATTCCGCTGGGAAGATCAGTTCAATCTGGCGCTGGATCCGGGCACCGCCCGCGCCTACCACGATGAAACCCTGCCGCAGGAGTCGGGCAAGGTCGCGCATTTCTGTTCAATGTGCGGGCCGAAATTCTGTTCGATGAAAATTACCCAGGAAGTGCGCGATTACGCCGCTGCGCTTGAAGCCAAGGCAATTCCTATCGACGTGGTCGAAACGGGCATGCTGGAAATGTCGAAAACCTTCCGCGCGCGGGGCAGTGAACTTTACCATCCCGCGGACAACGTCGAAGCCGAGGTGGGTAAATGAAGATCCCCGCCTCCGCATTCCCGAAAGTTCCCTACTATCTTGGCCTTTATCCGGTCGTCGACAGCCTTGAATGGGTGCGTCGTCTGCTGCAAGTCGGCGTGAAAACGCTGCAACTGCGAATCAAGGATTTGCCCGACGCCGAGGTTGAACCCGCCATTATCGAGGCTATCAGACTGGGCCGCGAGGCCGACGCACGGCTGTTTATCAACGATTACTGGCGACTGGCGGTAAAACATCGTGCTTACGGTATTCATCTGGGTCAGGAAGATCTCGATGACACCGATCTGCTGGCGATTCATGACGCCGGGCTGCGTCTCGGCGTGTCGACCCACGATGAATCGGAACTCGCGCGGGCGGTCAGCGTGCGCCCTTCCTATATTGCCCTCGGACACGTATTCCCGACGCAAACCAAGCAGATGCCGTCTTCACCGCAGGGCCTGCAGGAGTTGGCACACCATGTCCACCAGCTTGGCGGCCGTTTCCCAACGGTGGCGATTGGGGGCATCAGTCTGGATCGCGTTCAGTCGGTCATGGACTGCGGCGTCGGCAGCGTCGCGGTCGTCAGCGCGATCACTCAGGCTTCGGATTGGCAGGCGGCCACGCGGCAGTTACTGGCACTCTGCCCTTATCGGGATGATCCTCATGCTCAATGACAACGAATTTATGCGCTACAGCCGCCAGTTGCTGCTGGAAGACATCGGTATGGATGGGCAGGAAAAAATCCGTGCGGGCAAGGTGCTGATTGTCGGACTCGGCGGTCTTGGCTCGCCGGCGGCGCTTTATCTGGCGGCGGCGGGCGTCGGCACGCTGTTTCTGGCCGACGACGATACCCTGCACGTCTCCAACCTCCAGCGGCAGATTCTGTATCGTACTGCCGATACCGATGACTACAAGGCGAAAGTTGCCCAGCGCGAGCTGGGCAAGCTGAACCCGCTGTGTCGGACCGAGGTGTTTACCTCGCGACTCGACGAAGGCAATTTACAGGCCATTGTCGCACAGGCGGATCTGGTTCTGGACTGTAGCGACAACATGGCGACTCGTCATGCGGTCAACAAAGCCTGTGTCGAAGCCGGAAAAACCCTGATAAGCGGCAGCGCCGTGGGCTTTAGCGGTCAGCTTCTGGTGATTGAACCGCCCTATGCGCACGGCTGCTATCGCTGTCTTTATCCTGACCTCGATACACCGACCCGCAACTGCCGCACTGCCGGCGTATTGGGGCCGGTGGTCGGCGTCATCGGCACACTTCAGGCGCTGGAAGCCATCAAGATGCTGGCGGGTTGCGCCAGCCCGCTTTCCGGCAAACTGCGGCTGTTTCGACGGCAAACAGCAGAGCTGGCGCACCTTGCAGCTTGCGCCATCGGCAGGTTGTCCGGTGTGCGGGGGCACGCAATGAACATTACCGTCAATGACAGTGATTACCAGTTCGAGGCTCCCATTACGCTGGACGGATTACTGGCGTTTCTCGAACACTCTCAGTCCGGCAGTGCGCTTGCGGTCAATCAGGTCATCGTTCCCCGCCCGCAGTGGGCGGAACATCGACTGGAAGACGGCGACAACGTCGTGATATTTCAAGCCATTGCAGGAGGATGACCCATGCTCAAGATTGCTGATACCACCTTTACCTCACGCCTTTTCACCGGCACCGGAAAATTCTCGAGCGCAGCATTGATGCAGCAGGCGATTGTGGCTTCCGGGACGCAGCTAGTCACCATGGCCATGAAACGCGTGGATTTGCAGCGCGGCGGTGACGATATACTGCGCCCGTTAGAGGAGTTGGGTTTACGGCTGCTGCCCAATACTTCCGGCGCGAAAACGGCGGAAGAGGCGATTTTCGCCGCCCGACTGGCGCGTGAAGCGCTGGGCACGCACTGGGTAAAACTCGAGATCCATCCCGACCTGAAATATCTGCTGCCCGATGCCGTGGAAACGTTGAAAGCCGCCGAGGCGCTGGTTAAACAAGGCTTTGTCGTCTTACCCTATTGCAGCGCGGATCCGGTGCTGTGCAAACGCCTCGAGGAAGTCGGCTGTGCGGCGGTCATGCCGCTCGGTGCGCCTATCGGTTCCAATCAGGGTCTGCAAACGCGCGAATTTCTGCGCATTATCATTGAGCAGGCCAAGGTTCCGGTGGTTATCGATGCAGGTATCGGCGCGCCCAGTCAGGCCGCCGAAGCGCTGGAACTCGGCGCCGATGCGGTGCTGGTCAATACGGCGATTGCCGTGGCAGGAAATCCGGTCGCCATGGCGCAGGCCTTTAAACTGGCCGTGGAGGCGGGGCATCTGGCACGGGTCAGCGGCTTGGGAGGTAAATCGGCACAGGCCTATGCATCAAGCCCGTTGACCCAGTTTCTGGAGAATGTGCAGGTATGAAAAATTATCAAGGCTCCGGTTTTCAGGATCACTGGAAAACGCTGGACTGGGATGACATTTCGCTGCGCATCAACAGCAAAACGGCGGCGGATGTCGAGCGGGCGCTGAACAGCCCGCGTGTGAGCCGTGAAGATTTTATGGCGCTTATCTCGCCTGCCGCCCTGTCGTATCTCGAGCCTATGGCGCAAAAGGCGCAGCAGCTTACCCGCCAGCGTTTCGGCAATACGGTCAGTTTCTTTGCGCCGCTTTATCTTTCCAATCTTTGTGCCAACGAATGCACCTATTGCGGGTTTTCGATGAGCAACAAGATAAAGCGCAAGACGCTGGACGAGATTGAGATCGAAAAAGAGTGCGAGGCGCTGAATGCGCTGGGGTTTAAACATCTGCTGCTGGTGACGGGTGAGCACAAGACCAAAGTCGGCATGGATTATTTCAGACGACATTTCCCGGCGATCCGTCGTCATTTCAGTTCGTTGATGATTGAAGTCCAACCCCTGGAGCAGGATGAGTATGCCGAGCTGAAAACGCTGGGTCTTGATGGGGTGCTGGTTTATCAGGAAACCTATCATGCCCCCACCTACGCGCTGCATCATCTGCGTGGGCAAAAGCAGGATTTCCTGTGGCGGCTTGAAACGCCCGATCGTCTAGGACGCGCCGGAATCGACAAGATTGGTCTGGGCGCGCTGTTTGGTTTGTCGAATAACTGGCGGACCGACAGTTACATGGTGGCCGAGCATCTGTTTTATTTGCAGAAACACCTATTGGCAAAGCCGCTATTCGGTGGCGTTTCCGCGTTTACGTCCTTGTGCGGGCGGTATCGAACCGGCATCGATACTCGATGAAAAACAGCTGGTGCAGCTGATTTGCGCCTTCAGACTATTTGCGCCTGATGTTGAACTCTCTTTATCGACCCGTGAATCGCCCTATTTCCGTGATCACGTGATCCCTGTAGCGATAACGACCGTGAGCGCCGGTTCCAAAACGCAGCCCGGCGGCTATGCCGAGGATGATAAACCAGAGCTGGAACAGTTTGAACCGCACGACAACCGTCCACCAGCACGGGTCGCCGAAGCGCTGACTCAGGCAGGATTACAACCGGTGTGGAAAGATTGGGATCGGCATTTAGGCAGAAGGCTCTAACCCCATATTGCCAGATATCCATCCGTCAGGCGGCTCCCTGAGGTTTTCTCCGGTAAGTGACGGGTGAAATGAGGACGGCCAACGGAGTGGCAGTGTGCAAGATAAAAGGTAAAAAAACCGCCCCGAGAGGCGGTTTTTTATTGGCTGGTTAACGGGAAGAATTAATCTTCGCTGTTACCAAAACCGGCGTTCAGCAGCTCGGCCAGGTTTGCCGTTGCTTCGTCCGCGCTAACCTGCGGTACAACTGGCACTTCGCCCAGAGCTTTACGACGGGCACGATCCTGGTGATACGCGTAACCGGTACCGGCCGGGATCAGACGACCGACGATGACGTTCTCTTTCAGGCCGCGCAGTTCATCACGTTTACCTGCAACCGCAGCTTCGGTAAGAACACGCGTCGTTTCCTGGAACGATGCCGCGGAGATGAAGGACTCGGTCGCCAAGGATGCCTTGGTGATACCCAGCAGATCGCGGCTATAGGTTGCCGTGATTTTGCCTTCAGCTTCCAGCTTGCGGTTGGCGATTTTAACGCGAGACATTTCTGCCTGCTCGCCTTCCAGGAAGTCGGTGCCGCCTGCGCTGACGATGGTACCTTTACGCAGCATCTGACGAACGATAACTTCGATGTGTTTATCGTTAATCTTAACGCCTTGCAGACGGTAAACTTCCTGCACTTCGTTGGTGATGTAACGGGTAACCGCATGCACACCACGAAGACGCAGAATGTCGTGTGGAGACTCAGGGCCGTCGGATACGACGTCACCACGTTCCACAACCTCACCCTCGAACACGTTCAGCTGACGCCATTTAGGAATCATCTCTTCGTAGGCATCGCTGCCATCCAACGGAGAAATTACCAGACGACGCTTGCCTTTGGTCTCTTTACCGAACGAGATGATCCCGCTGATTTCAGCAAGGATAGCAGGCTCTTTCGGACGACGCGCTTCGAACAGGTCGGCTACGCGTGGCAGACCACCGGTGATGTCCTTGGTACCGCTGGATTCCTGTGGAATACGCGCAAGGGTGTCACCCGGGTGGATCTGAGTCCCGTCTTCCAGCTGAACAATCGCTTTACCCGGCAGGAAGTATTGAGCAGGCATATCGGTACCCGGGATCAATACGTCGTCGCCTTTGGCATCAACGATTTTCAGTGCTGGACGCAGGTCTTTACCACCGGCGCTACGTTCTGCTGAATCCAGAACCACCAGAGAAGACAAACCGGTAAGGTCGTCTGTCTGACGGGTAATGGTCAGGGTATCTACCATGTCGGTGAAGCGGATGAAACCGCCAACTTCACTGATGACTGGCATGGTGTGCGGATCCCAGTTGGCAACGGTTTCGCCGCCGTTAACTGCCTGACCGTCACCTTTACCCATTACAGAGCCGTAAGGCACTTTATAGCTTTCTTTGGTACGACCGAATTCGTCGATCAGTTTCAGCTCGGTATTACGAGACGTGATAACCAGTTTGCCGTTAGCGTTGGTAACGTGCTTGTGGTTGCTCAGCTTGATAGTACCGGTGTTCTTGACCTGAATGCTCGATTCTGCCGCCGCACGAGATGCCGCACCACCGATGTGGAACGTACGCATCGTCAGCTGTGTACCTGGTTCACCGATTGACTGTGCTGCAATAACACCAATCGCTTCACCTTTGTTGATGATGTGACCACGTGCCAGGTCGCGACCGTAGCAGTTTGCACACACACCAAAATCGGTTTCACAGCTTACAACTGAACGCACTTTCACGGAGTCGACAGAGTTCTCTTCCAGCAGGTCACACGTCTTCTCGTGAAGCAGTGTGTTACGTGGAACAAGAATGTCCGCCGTACCCGGCTTGAGGATGTCTTCAGCCGTAACACGGCCCAGTACACGCTCGCGCAGTGGTTCTTTAACGTCGCCGCCTTCGATGACCGGAGTCATCAGAATGCCTTCGTGCGTACCACAGTCGTCTTCGGTAACTACCAGGTCCTGCGCGACGTCAACCAGACGACGAGTCAGATAACCGGAGTTAGCCGTTTTCAATGCGGTATCCGCAAGGCCTTTACGCGCACCGTGCGTGGAGATGAAGTACTGGAGTACGTTCAGACCTTCACGGAAGTTCGCGGTGATCGGCGTTTCGATGATGGAGCCGTCCGGCTTGGCCATCAGACCACGCATACCGGCAAGCTGACGAATCTGTGCGGCTGAACCACGCGCACCGGAGTCGGCCATCATGAAGATACTGTTGAAGGAAACCTGCTGCTCGACTACGCCGTCACGGTTGACAACGTCTTCTACGGACAGGTTTTCCATCATGGCCTTCGCAACACGTTCGTTGGCGGCGGCCCAGATATCGATCACTTTGTTGTAACGTTCGCCTGCGGTTACGAGACCGGACTGGAACTGCTCCTGAATCTCGGCAACTTCGGTTTCCGCTTCTTCGATGATCTCTGCTTTCTTGGCAGGGATAACCATGTCATCGATACCTACCGATGCGCCTGAACGGGCAGCGTAGGCAAAACCGGTGTACATGGTCTGGTCAGCAAAGATAACGGTCGGCTTCAGGCCCAAAATGCGGTAACAGGTGTTCAGCATTTTGGAGATAGCTTTTTACCCAGCGGCTGGTTAACGATAGAGTACGGCAGACCCGTAGGAACGATCATCCAGAGGATGGCGCGGCCGATAGTCGTATCGATAATCGAGGTACGGTGAGTCACTTCGCCTTCAGTGTTCTTGATCTCTTCTGTAATACGCACTTTTACGCGAGCATGCAGAGAGGCAAGACCGGCACGGTAAACGCGCTCGGCTTCTTTAGGTCCGGTCAACACCATGCCTTCGCCTTTGGCGTTAACACAGTCACGGGTCATGTAGTACAGACCCAATACAACGTCCTGTGAAGGAACGATGATTGGCTCGCCGTTCGCAGGTGACAGGATGTTGTTGGTAGACATCATCAGGGCACGCGCTTCCAGCTGGGCTTCAAGCGTCAGCGGAACGTGTACTGCCATCTGGTCACCATCGAAGTCGGCGTTGTATGCCGCACAAACCAGCGGGTGAAGCTGGATTGCCTTACCTTCGATCAGAACAGGTTCAAACGCCTGGATACCCAAACGGTGCAGGGTTGGTGCACGGTTCAGCAGTACCGGGTGTTCGCGGATCACTTCGTCCAGGATATCCCAGACAACCGCTTCTTCGCGCTCGACCATCTTCTTGGCGGCTTTGATGGTGGTAGCAAGACCACGCAGCTCAAGCTTGCCGTAGATGAACGGTTTGAACAGTTCCAGAGCCATTTTCTTCGGCAGACCACACTGGTGCAGACGCAGGTATGGACCTACGGTGATAACGGAACGACCTGAATAGTCGACACGTTTACCCAGCAGGTTCTGACGGAAACGACCCTGTTTACCTTTAATCATGTCTGCCAGAGATTTCAGCGGACGCTTGTTGGAACCGGTGATCGCACGACCGCGACGACCGTTGTCCAGCAAGGCATCTACCGCTTCTTGCAGCATACGTTTTTCGTTACGCACGATGATGTCTGGCGCAGCCAGATCAAGCAGGCGTTTCAAACGGTTGTTACGGTTGATCACGCGACGATAAAGATCGTTCAGATCAGACGTTGCGAAACGGCCACCGTCCAACGGAACCAATGGACGCAAGTCTGGCGGCAGTACAGGCAGCACGGTCAGGATCATCCACTCTGGCTTGTTGCCAGACTGTACGAACGCTTCCAGCAGCTTGATACGCTTGGTCAGCTTCTTGCGCTTGGTTTCGGAATTGGTTTCGTTCAGCTCTTCACGCAGCTGCTCGCACTCGGCTTCCAGATCCATGTTTTTCAACAGGGCCTGAATAGCTTCCGCACCCATCTTGGCGTCGAACTCGTCACCAAACTCTTCCAACGCGTCAAGATACTGCTCTTCAGTCAGGATCTGGCGTTTTTCGAGGTTGGTCATGCCGCCTTCGATAACCACATAGGATTCGAAGTACAGAACACGTTCGATGTCACGCAGTGGCATATCCAGCAGCAAACCGATGCGCGATGGCAAGGATTTCAGGAACCAGATGTGCGCAGTCGGTGAGGCCAGCTCGATGTGACCCATACGCTCACGGCGTACCTTGGTCTGCGTGACTTCAACGCCGCACTTCTCGCAGATAACACCGCGATGTTTCAAACGCTTGTACTTACCGCACAGGCATTCGTAATCTTTTACCGGTCCGAAAATACGGGCACAGAAAAGGCCGTCACGTTCTGGCTTGAACGTACGGTAGTTGATGGTTTCTGGCTTCTTAACTTCACCAAAAGACCAAGAACGGATCATGTCTGGCGATGCCAGAGCAATTTTGATCGCATCAAACTCTTCGGTCTTAGTTTGCGCTTTCAGAAACTTTAGTAAGTCTTTCACGGATTGGCTCCCGTCGGGTTAGACCTGTTAGGCACCTGGTCTGAATGGTATACAGGCAGGTGCCCCTGTGACCAGTGTGAATGCGAGTATGCTTTGCATACTTCAAGTTGCAGGCGCGCTGGTCGCCTTCCTGCAACTCGAAATATTGGGTGCAAACTTACTCGTCTTCCAGCTCGATGTTGATACCCAGGGAACGGATCTCTTTCAACAATACGTTGAAGGATTCCGGCATGCCCGGTTCCATACGATGATCGCCATCCACGATGTTTTTATACATCTTGGTACGGCCGTTAACGTCATCGGACTTCACGGTCAGCATTTCCTGCAGGGTATACGCGGCACCATATGCTTCAAGTGCCCACACTTCCATCTCACCGAAGCGCTGACCACCGAACTGCGCCTTACCACCCAGCGGCTGCTGAGTAACGAGGCTGTAGGAACCGGTAGAACGCGCGTGCATCTTGTCATCAACAAGGTGGTTCAGTTTCAGCATGTACATGTAGCCGACAGTAACCTGGCGCTCGAACTGCTCGCCGGTACGGCCGTCAAACAGTGTGATCTGGCCTGAAGACGGAATTCCGCCCATCTCAAGCAGTTGCTTGATTTCAGTCTCTTTGGCACCGTCGAAGACAGGTGTCGCGATTGGCATACCTTTTTTCAGGTTTTCTGCCAGACGCAGCACTTCGTCGTCGGAGAAGGTGCTCAGATCCACTTTCTGACGGACATCGTCGCCCAGATCGTACGCACGCTGGATGAACTCGCGCAGCTTGGAAACTTCTTCCTGTTTCTTCAGCATAGCATTGATTTTTTCACCAATACCTTTCGCAGCCATACCCAGGTGGGTTTCGAGAATCTGACCGATGTTCATACGTGACGGTACACCCAGCGGGTTCAGTACGATGTCGACAGGCGTGCCGTCTGCATCGTAAGGCATATCTTCGATCGGGTTGATCTTGGAGATAACACCTTTGTTACCGTGACGGCCGGCCATTTTGTCACCCGGTTGAATCTGACGTTTAACGGCCAGATACACTTTGACGATTTTCAGCACGCCTGGTGCCAGATCATCGCCCTGGGTAATCTTACGACGCTTGGCTTCGAGTTTTTTCTCAAACTCTGACTTCAGTTCGTCGTACTGTTCGGCCAGCTGTTCCAGCTGGTTTTGTTTCTCTTCGTCGGTCAGAGACAGTTCCAACCAGCGATCGCGTGGCAGTTTTGCAAGCTTCTCGGCTTCAATACCACCGGCAACCAGCGCGGAATGGATACGCGAGAACAAACCGGCTTCCAGAATCTGCAGCTCTTCAGTCAGGTCTTTCTTCGCCTGCTTCAGCTGCATGTCTTCGATTTCAAGCGCACGCTTGTCTTTTTCCACGCCATCGCGGGTGAAGACCTGCACGTCGATAATCGTACCGGAAACGCCGTTTGGCACACGCAGAGAAGAGTCTTTAACATCAGACGCTTTCTCACCGAAGATGGCGCGCAGCAGCTTCTCTTCCGGGGTCAGCTGGGTTTCACCTTTCGGCGTTACCTTACCAACCAGAATGTCGCCACCGGTCACTTCTGCACCGATATAAACGATACCTGACTCATCCAGCTTGGACAGTGCCGCTTCACCCACGTTCGGGATGTCGGCCGTGATCTCTTCCGGCCCCAGCTTGGTGTCGCGGGACACACAGGCCAGTTCCTGGATGTGGATAGTCGTGAATCGGTCTTCCTGAACAACACGCTCGGACACCAGGATGGAGTCTTCGAAGTTGTAACCGTTCCAAGGCATGAACGCGACGCGCATGTTTTGGCCCAGTGCCAGTTCGCCCAGATCCGTTGATGGGCCATCTGCCAGCACGTCGCCGCGCTCGATTGGCTCACCCAGATTCACACAAGGCATCTGGTTGATGCAGGTGTTCTGGTTGGAACGGGTGTACTTGGTCAGGTTGTAAATGTCGATCCCTGCTTCGCCCGGGTACATCTCGTCTTCGTTGACACGGATAACGATACGGGAGGCATCCACGTACTGAACGGTACCGCCACGTTTGGCAACGGCAGTAACACCGGAGTCAACCGCTACAGCACGTTCCATACCAGTACCAACCAGCGGCTTGTCGGCGCGCAGAGTAGGTACAGCCTGACGTTGCATGTTCGCACCCATCAATGCACGGTTGGCGTCATCGTGTTCCAGGAATGGAATCAGTGAAGCACCAACGGATACGATCTGCTGGGTAGATACGTCCATATAGTCAACCTGGTCGCGGCTAAACAGGCTTGATTCGCCTTTGCTACGACAGGTGACCAGGTCTTCAACAAAGTGGCCTTCTTCGTCCAGGTTGGTGTTCGCCTGGGCGATAACGAAGTTACCCTCTTCAATTGCAGACAGGTAGTTAATCTCATCGGTCACCACACCATCGCGCACACGGCGGTAAGGTGTTTCAAGGAAACCATACTCGTTGGTCTGTGCGTACACGGACAAGGAGTTGATCAGACCGATGTTTGGACCTTCCGGTGTTTCGATTGGACATACGCGACCGTAGTGGGTCGGGTGTACGTCTCGAACTTCAAAGCCGGCACGTTCACGGGTCAGACCGCCCGGGCCCAATGCAGAAATACGACGCTTGTGCGTGATTTCGGACAACGGGTTGTTCTGGTCCATAAACTGTGAAAGCTGGCTTGAGCCGAAGAACTCTTTCACCGCCGCCGAAATCGGCTTGGCGTTGATCATGTCCTGAGGCATCAGGGTGTCAAGGTCGCCAAGAGACAGACGCTCTTTAACTGCACGCTCGACACGAACCAGACCTACGCGGAACTGGTTTTCAGCCATTTCGCCAACGGAACGAATACGACGGTTGCCGAGGTGGTCGATGTCATCCACTTCGCCGATGCCGTTACGAATGCCGATCAGCTTTTTCATTACCTGAATGATGTCGTCTTTGCTCAGGATGCCTGAACCTTCGATTTCATCACGCAGCAGAGAACGGTTGAACTTCATACGACCAACAGCAGACAGGTCGTAGCGATCTTCGGAGAAGAACAGGTTCTCGAACAGGCTTTCGGCAGCTTCGCGCGTTGGCGGCTCACCAGGACGCATCATGCGGTAGATCTCGACCAACGCGCTCAGGCGATCGTTGGTTGGGTCGACACGCACGGTCTCGGACATGTAGGCGCCATGGTCGAGGTCGTTGGTGAACAGCGTTTCGATGGTCTTGTGACCGGCCTGGCTCAGTTTCGCCAGCAGATCCAGAGACAATTCCATGTTCGCAGGGACAATCAGCTCACCGGTATTGGTATCGATGTAGTCTTTGGAAACGACTTTCCCTGCGATGTACTCGACAGGAACTTCGATGCGCTGAATGTCATCTTTTTCAAGCTGACGAATATGACGTGCAGTGATGCGGCGGCCTTTTTCAACATAGACTTTGCCTTCAGCTTCGATATCGAAGGAAGCTGTTTCACCGCGCAGGCGCTCAGGTATCAGTTCCATCTGCAACTTGTTGTCGCGGATCTGATAGATAACCTTGTCAAAGAACAGGTCAAGGATCTGTTCTGTGGTGTAGTTCAGTGCACGCAGAATGATGGTCGCTGGCAATTTGCGGCGACGGTCGATACGTACAAACAGGTTGTCTTTCGGGTCGAACTCGAAATCCAGCCAGGAACCGCGGTAAGGAATGATACGTGCGTTATACAGCACTTTACCCGACGAGTGGGTTTTACCCTTATCGCTGTCGAAGAACACACCTGGACTACGGTGAAGCTGAGATACGATAACCCTCTCAGTACCGTTAATCACAAAGGTACCATTTTCGGTCATGAGCGGAATTTCGCCCATATAGACTTCTTGTTCCTTGATGTCTTTGACCGTACCTTCTGGTGCTTCGCGTTCGTAGATAACCAGACGCAGTTTCACGCGCAGTGGCGCGGAATACGTTACACCGCGGATCTGGCATTCTTTAACGTCGAACACCGGCTCACCGAGACGGTAGCTAACGTATTGCAGCTCAGAGTTTCCGCTGTAGCTCTTGATAGGAAATACGGAACGGAATGCTGCTTCCAGACCGTGCTGGCCTTCCGAGTCTTGCTCGATAAACTTCTGGAACGAGTCAAGCTGGATAGAAAGGAGATAAGGAATATCCAGAACTTGTGGACGTTTCCCAAAATCCTTACGGATGCGTTTCTTTTCGGTATAGGAGTAAACCATAGGGTTCCTCAGCTCGCTGATCAGTGACCCAATCTTGTCTGCCCGGATGGACAGTTCATGCAACACCATTTCTGTCGATCGGAAAGCGAAATACTTTCCGCAATACTCGTTTCTATCGCTCTTAAATCATTTCGTTGCGCATTATCCCTGGATGAGCCAGAGCAAGCGGCGGCAATATATTAAGTAGGTAGATAGAAATAAATATTGGAGTGGTTCAGTGGTCAAACAGTGTGAAACACCACTGACACTCTATAGCGCAAAAAGGCTGGTGACTAAAAAGTCACCAGCCATCAGTCAGTTAATTAAAACTGACTGCACTCAGAAAGCAGTGGCTTATTTAACTTCAACTTCAGCGCCAGCTTCTTCCAGAGCTTTTTTCAGTGCTTCGGCGTCGTCTTTGCTGATGCCTTCTTTCAGAGCTGCTGGTGCAGATTCAACCAGGTCTTTAGCTTCTTTCAAGCCCAGGCCAGTTGCGCCACGTACAGCTTTGATTACTGCAACTTTGTTTGCGCCGATACCTTTCAGTACAACGTCAAACTCGGTTTTTTCTTCTACAGCTTCAGCAGCGGCAGCAGGGCCAGCAGCAACAGCAGCAGCAGAAACGCCGAATTTCTCTTCCATCGCAGCGATCAGTTCTACGATTTCCATTACAGACAGAGCTGCAACGCCTTCAATGATTTGGTCTTTAGTGATAGACATTTAGATTTGTTCCTAGAAAACAGAAATAGTTTATACGTAAGCGAAACGTGACAAGAAAGGAAGTTGCTGATTAAGCAGCAGTAGCTTCTTCTTTCTGATCGCGAACAGCAGCCAGTGTGCGAACCAATTTGCCAGCAGCGGCTTCTTTCATGGTTGCCATCAGGCGTGCAACTGCTTCATCGTAAGTAGGCAGAGTTGCCAGGCGATCGATTTGACCAGCTGGGATTAACTCACCTTCAAAGGCCGCAGCTTTAACCTCGAACTTAGCGTTCGCTTTCGCGAAATCTTTGAACAAACGGGCAGCAGCGCCTGGGTGTTCATGAGAAAACGCGATCAAGGTTGGACCAACAAACGTGTCTTTCAGGCACTCGAATGGAGTACCTTCAACGACGCGGCGCATCAGGGTGTTACGAACCAACACGCATGTAAACGCCAGCTTCACGACCTGCTTTACGCAGTTCAGTCATTTTATCTACAGTAACGCCACGGGAATCCGCAACAACCGCAGACAGCGCGCCTTTGGCTACTTCGTTGACTTCAGCAACAATCGCTTGTTTGTCTTGAAGATTTAATGCCATTAGCTTTAGCTCCTGGATTTAGCCGGGGAAAATCCCCGGAACTCACATCACTTATAACCGGGATCGGAAATAAGCGTTCAAACACGGTGAGCAGAGAATCCAGCAAAACTATTCTTAAAAAGAAAAATTTTTATTCAGGCTCTGTCACCGTCTACGCAGGAAGTATTAAGTCTTTTGCAAGACTCCTGCGGTCTTGGACGGAGGCCTGGATAGGCCAGGCTCCAACCGAAAAATTCTTGGTTTCGTGTCACCGAAACGCTATCGCTTTTTACAAAACGAACGGGGGATAGATTTTAGACAAATCTATCGCCCACGTAAAGCGATAATAGCAGCTGTGCTTAATCTAACTAAAAGTTAGGCAACAGATGCTGACAGGCCGCTCTGATCAACAGCAACGCCAGCGCCCATGGTGGTGGACAGGCTTACTTTCTTGATGAACACGCCTTTTGCCTGTGAAGGCTTGGCTTTCTTCAATGCAACCAGCAGGGCTTCCAGGTTTTCTTTCAGCTTGTCAGCGTCGAAGTCAACCTTACCGATGGTGGTGTGAATGATGCCGTTTTTGTCGTTACGATAACGAACCTGACCTGCTTTGGCGTTCTTGACTGCTTCGGCAACGTTAGGAGTTACAGTACCAACTTTAGGGTTTGGCATCAGACCGCGTGGACCCAGAACCTGGCCCAGTTGACCGACAACGCGCATTGCATCTGGAGATGCGATAACAACGTCGAAGTTCATTTCGCCTTTCTTGATCTGGTCAGCCAGATCTTCCATACCTACCAGCTCTGCGCCTGCAGCTTTAGCAGCTTCGGCGTTTGCGCCCTGGGCAAATACGGCAACGCGAACGGAACGACCGGTGCCGTGTGGCAGAACGGTAGCGCCACGAACGTTTTGGTCTGATTTACGAGCGTCGATGCCGAGGTTTACGGCAACGTCAACGCTTTCTACGAATTTAGCAGTAGCCAGCTCTTTGAGCAGGGCAACAGCTTCGTTGATGTCGTACTGTTTGGTAGACTCAACTTTGTCACGGATCACGCGCATGCGCTTGGTCAGCTTAGCCATTTCTTATCCCTCTACTACCAGGCCCATGGAACGAGCGGTACCTTCGATGGAGCGAACCATTGCTTCCACGTCAGAACCAGTCATGTCCGCAGCTTTGGTTTCTGCGATTTCACGAACCTGAGCAGTCGTTACTTTACCTACTTTGTCTTTGTTCGGCTTGCCGGAACCAGACTTGATACCAGCCGCTTTCTTCAGCAGAACTGCTGCAGGAGGGGTTTTGGTAACGAAGGTGAAAGAACGGTCAGAGTAAACGGTAATAACAACAGGGATCGGCAGACCTTTCTCAATGCTTTCAGTCTTAGCATTGAACGCCTTACAGAATTCCATGATGTTAACACCTTGCTGACCCAGTGCCGGACCTACCGGTGGACTTGGGTTAGCAGCGCCGGCTGCAACTTGCAGCTTGACGTAGGCTTGTACTTTCTTTGCCATGTTAATCTTCCTCAGTTGGGTGTTAGCGCCTGTTTGAAGAGGCTCCCCGTGATATTTGATAGCTTTCGCTGTCGATACTTTGTTTAAGCATCTGTTTTACGCCCGACAGCCACATCGTCGTCAATCTCAAGGACCGACGTTCAACATTTTTGTTAGCCATAAAAACAAAAGGCGCGAAATTATAGTTTAATTTCGCGCCTCATACAACACCTGAAACCGGAGATTTTTTACCCAGTGCTCGAAAGCGTGGGCAAGGGGTTTAGCCCTTCTCGACCTGACCGAAGTCCAGCTCGACCGGAGTAGCACGGCCAAAGATGGAAACAGACACTTTCAGGCGGCTTTTTTCATAATCCACTTCTTCGACAACGCCGTTGAAGTCTGCAAAAGGACCATCGTTGACACGGACCAGTTCGCCCGGTTCGAACAGCGTTTTAGGACGCGGCTTATCGCCAACCTGCTGCAAACGGTTCATGATCGCATCAACTTCTTTGTCGCTGATAGGCGCTGGACGATCCGAAGTACCGCCAATGAAGCCCATCACACGCGGGACGCTGCGAACAAGGTGCCAGCTGGCGTCGTTCATCACCATCTGAACCAGCACGTAGCCCGGGAAGAATTTACGTTCGCTTTTACGACGCTGGCCACCGCGGATTTCAACGACTTCCTCGGTAGGAACCATGACTTCGCCAAACAGCTCTTCCATGTCGTGCAGTTTGATGTGCTCGGCCAGCGATTTCGCTACGCGGCCTTCAAAGCCAGAAAACGCCTGAACGACGTACCAACGTTTTTTAGGTGCTTCAGACATTTTAGAACCTCAAGCCAGTGATGAAGGATACCAGACGGACCAGTATACCATCCAGGCCCCAAAGAATCAGTGACATTACTGCCGTAACAGCAGCCACGATCAGTGTGGTATGCAATGTTTCCTGGCGTGTAGGCCAAATAACTTTACGTACTTCTGTACGTGCTTCGCGCGCAAACGCGACGGTTGACTTGCCTTTCATGGTCATCAGAGCCACTGCACCTGCAATAGCAATAACCACGACAACGGCCAACGCACGTAACGGCAGGCTGTATGCACGGTAATAATAGTTACCGACAATAGCTACGACCAGTAAAACGGCAACGACAATCCACTTAACCGCTTCCAGGCCGCGCCCGCTCCCTTGAGCCTCGGTATTCGCACTCATAAACCAACCCGTCACAATGAATCAGAACAAACAACTTTGCCTCGCATTGCGAGGCAAACCAAACCGATTGTAGGCGAGAACGTACACTCGGTGTTTACGCTATTTCTGAGAGCCTATCTCACCAATGATTATGACGCATAAATCGCTGATGAGATAGGTTCTGGCGTTATAGCGTAGAAAAAAGGGCATCGAATGATGCCCTTTTAGTGTGTGTTGCGTCAACGTAAAGTGACAAAAAACTATCAGCGATTAAGCGATAACTTTAGCAACAACACCTGCACCAACGGTACGGCCGCCTTCACGGATTGCGAAACGCAGACCGTCGTCCATTGCGATTGGGTGGATCAGGGTAACAACCATGTTCACGTTGTCACCAGGCATAACCATCTCGACGCCTTCTGGCAGTTCGATGGTACCGGTCACGTCAGTAGTACGGAAGTAGAACTGTGGACGGTAGCCTTTGAAGAACGGAGTATGACGGCCGCCTTCGTCTTTGCTCAGGATATACACTTCCGAGTCAAATTTGGTGTGTGGCTTGATGGAACCTGGTTTAGCCAGTACCTGACCACGTTCGATGTCTTCACGCTTGATACCACGCAGCAGAACACCTACGTTCTCGCCTGCACGACCTTCGTCAAGCAGTTTACGGAACATTTCAACACCGGTACAGGTAGACTTGACGGTGTCTTTGATACCAACGATTTCAACTTCTTCGCCAACTTTAACGATACCGCGCTCTACACGACCGGTAACAACGGTACCACGGCCGGAGATGGAGAATACGTCTTCGATTGGCAGCAGGAATGGCTTGTCGATCGCGCGCTCTGGTTCCGGGATGTAAGAATCCAGGTGACCGGCCAGCTCGATGATTTTAGCTTCCCACTCAGCGTCGCCTTCCAGTGCTTTCAGCGCTGAACCACGAACAACCGGCAGATCATCACCAGGGAAGTCGTAGGCAGACAGAAGTTCACGCACTTCCATTTCTACCAGTTCCAGCAGCTCTTCGTCATCAACCATGTCACATTTGTTCATGAATACGATGATGAAAGGAACGCCAACCTGACGACCCAGCAGGATGTGCTCGCGAGTCTGTGGCATAGGGCCATCAGTTGCAGCAACAACCAGGATAGCGCCGTCCATCTGAGCAGCACCGGTGATCATGTTTTTCACGTAGTCGGCGTGCCCTGGGCAGTCAACGTGCGCGTAGTGACGAGTCGGGGTGTCATACTCAACGTGGGAAGTGTTGATGGTGATACCACGTGCTTTTTCTTCTGGTGCGTTATCGATCTGGTCGAATGCGCGCGCAGAACCGCCGTAGGTTTTAGCCAGTACGGTGGTGATAGCAGCAGTCAGGGTAGTTTTACCGTGGTCAACGTGGCCGATAGTACCAACGTTGACGTGCGGTTTAGAACGTTCAAACTTTTCTTTAGACATCGATTGTCCCTCTGAGACACGGTTAGATCGGTGGTATCACCACATCAACCAAGCAAATGCTTGTTTGAATCAAGTTTCAGAAGAAAATCAGGGGAGAGGAATTTAGAAGTGGTGCTGATAGGCAGATTCGAACTGCCGACCTCACCCTTACCAAGGGTGCGCTCTACCAACTGAGCTATATCAGCACATCTAGTTAGTTGGAGCGGGCAGTGGGAATCGAACCCACATCATCAGCTTGGAAGGCTGAGGTAATAGCCATTATACGATGCCCGCATCCTAGAACCCGGCTACCTGATTTTTCTGAAGAACATCAAGGTGGGGACAAGGCGATGAAACACTTAATTCCGCACCTTCACCTCAAGACCCTTGCAGTTTCGTCAGAACGAATGCTTGGAACTCAAGGTTAATAATTTTTCATCTTTCACTCTGCTGGCTGGTTGATTCAGCTTTCGCTGTTTCGACCTCGCAGAGGAAGATGGTGGTGGGGGAAGGATTCGAACCTTCGAAGTCGATGACGGCAGATTTACAGTCTGCTCCCTTTGGCCGCTCGGGAACCCCACCTAATTTTTTTGCTAAGTACTTGATGGTGCCGGCTACCGGAATCGAACTGGTGACCTACTGATTACAAGTCAGTTGCTCTACCAACTGAGCTAAGCCGGCATCAAGTGCTGCGCATTCTATGGGGACTTGGCGGGGTATGCAATAAAAAAATAAAGAAAATTGTTCGTTAGCTCACGTTTTATTCAAAATGGTGTTTTTAGGTTGAATATCGTTTAAAGAGCAATCAACCGGGACGATTTTTTAGACAGCAGACAGGCATTATTTATCATCTACTGATTGTCGCGAACGTGAAAATGCCCTGCTCTTTCTTAAAAGAACAGAAAAAATATCGGGAAAACTGACTCCATCTCGCTGCCGCGCTGTGCTTTTGTTCAAAAAAACGCCATCTTTCAAGCATTTTCACAAATGCTCTACTTCAATCAAAGAATTCGCTAACTAAATAAGAAAAAGGTCTACGGCTTATAGCAAGCTGTCTATAATAGCCAGCTGGTTTACTGTCTGGAGTTGGCGTGAGCGCCTTTCCTGACCTGCGCTAACAGGCAGACTTTAACTTATGAAGAAAAGAGACTTATCTTTGGCAACCCCTTACCTACAGTTCGACAGGAAGCAATGGGCAGCCCTACGCGATTCAGTGCCATTAACGCTCAAAGAAGCGGAAATCATGAAACTGAAGGGTATCAACGAGGACCTGTCTCTTGAAGAAGTGGCGCAGATTTACCTGCCGCTTTCACGTCTACTTAATTTCTATATCAGTTCCAATCTTCGTCGCCAGGCTGTGCTCGAGCAGTTTCTCGGCACCAACGGACAGAAGATCCCCTATATTATCGGCATCGCCGGCAGCGTGGCGGTAGGCAAGAGTACGACAGCGCGCGTGTTGCAGGCCCTGTTAAGCCGCTGGCCGGAACATCGCAGTGTGGAACTGGTCACGACTGACGGCTTCCTGTATCCCAATCAGACGCTCCAGGAGCGCGGGATCATGAAGAAGAAGGGGTTCCCGCAGTCCTATGACATTCATCAGCTGGTCAAGTTTGTCTCCGAAGTTAAATCGGGGGCCAAAAATGTCAGCGTTCCGGTCTATTCGCACCTGACCTACGATGTCATCCCCGACGGCAATAAAGTGATTAACCAGCCTGACATTCTGATTCTTGAAGGTTTGAACGTCTTGCAGAGCGGAATGGATTATCCCCATGATCCGCATCGTGTATTTGTTTCAGACTTTGTTGATTTCTCTATTTATGTCGATGCGCCCGAAGATCTATTACAAAGCTGGTATATCAACCGCTTCCTGAAATTCCGACAAGGCGCGTTTTCCGATCCCGATTCTTATTTCCACCATTATTCCAAGTTGCCTGAACAAGAGGCGATTCAGATCGCAACCGGTCTGTGGAATGAAATTAATGGATTGAATTTAAAAGAAAATATCTTACCTACTCGTGAAAGAGCCAGTTTGATAATGACGAAGAGCGCCAATCACGCGGTAGAAAACGTCAGACTGCGGAAATAAATCAGGTATTATTAAGGGGCTATATTGCCCCTTATTTTTTGGCAAATTATTTAGCGGTTTATTATCTGCCGCGCAGCGATATTTCGCCGCCGATAAAAGTTTTTATTTCTCCGTCCAACTCTAATAACAGCGCGCCCTGCGGGTCTATCCCACGTTCGATGCCGTGTATTTCTTTATCGCCAATCAGCAGTTTTACCGGGCGATCGATAAAGTTATCCAGATTACGCCAACGCGGAACAAAGGATGCCAGCCCTTCCTGCTCGAATTTACGCAACGCAGCCCGTAATTCGCGCAATAGCGTCACCGTCAGTTCATTGCGATCGATGTCGATACCGGCTTCCTGCAAGTTAATCCAGCCCTGGTTAATCACATCGGGCGCGGGTTCGCGCATTCGCAGATTAATACCGGCGCCAATCACCAGATGTGCCGCATCACCGGTTTTACCCGTTAATTCAACCAGAATACCGGCCAGCTTGCGATCCTTGAGATACAAGTCGTTCGGCCATTTAACGCGAACATCGCGTGCACCGAGCTGCTGCATAACTTCGGCCGTGACAATCCCGATAACCAGACTCAGACCCATTGCCGCGGCGGGTCCCTGATCCAGCTTCCAGTACATGGAAAGATAGAGATTAGAGCCAAAAGGAGAAAACCACTGACGGCCGCGACGTCCCCTTCCCGCCTGCTGATACTCGGCGACACAGGCATCGCCCGAGCGAAGCTGACTAATGCGGTCCTGCAAATACTGGTTGGTGGAGTCGATCACGGGTAACACGTCGACATTGCCTTCCGGCAAGGCGGCCAGAATCTTGTCTTTATCCAGAAGTTGAATGGCAGCGGGAAGCTTATAGCCTTTACCGGGCACGGTGAAGATATCCAGACCCCATTCACGGGCGGTCTGAATATGTTTGTTGATAGCCGCCCGGCTCATGCCCAATTCAGTGCCCAGCTGTTCACCCGAGTGAAACTCGCCGTCGGACAAAATGGCTACAAGGCGCAGCGGAACGGTGATGTCTTTCATGACAGCGCCTCAACGGCGTTCACTTCACCTTTGGCAGAGATGAAGCGTACTTCCGGCTCCAGCCAGATAGAAAACTTCTCGGCGACCGCGTTTCTAACATGGCGGGCAAGGTTTACCACATCCTGACTAGTAGCGTTTTCCTGATTTATCAACACCAGAGCCTGTTGCTGATGCACCGCCGCCCCGCCGAGACGAAAGCCTTTTAAACCGGCCTGCTCTACCAGCCAGCCTGCCGCAAGCTTGGCTTTGCCGTCAGCCTGCGGATAAAACGGCATGGAAGGATACTGTTTCAGCAGGGTGTCGACGCTGGCTGACTCAACAAGGGGATTTTTATAGAAACTTCCCGCATTCCCGGTTTTCGCAGGATCGGGCAGTTTGCTGCGGCGCATGGCACAGACTGAGTCGAAAATCTGGCGTGGCGTGACCGTTGCAGGGTCCAGACGCGTCAAATCGCCGTAGGTCAGCTTGGGTTGCCACTGTTTTGGCAGGCGTAAACCTACGCCCACAATCGCAAAACCTTCACGGTATGCATGCTTGAAGATACTTTCACGATAGCCGAACAGGCAATCGATGGCAGCTAACCGCAGCACTTCTCCTGTATCGAGATTAAGGAGATCGACATAATCACACAGGCTTTGCAGCTCAATGCCGTAGGCACCGATATTCTGAATAGGGGCGGAACCCACACATCCAGGGATAAGCGCGAGATTTTCAAGCCCGCCGATATTGTTCTCGAGGGTGTGGCAAACCAGTTGATGCCAGTTTTCGCCTGCACCCACATGCAGCATCCATTCGCTGTCATTTTGAGTGATTTCTATGCCTTTTATCCGGTTTACGGCGACGATACCGGCAAAGTCTTCAAGGAACAAGACATTGCTCCCCTCGCCCAGCAGGAGGAGAGGTTGCTGATTTTCTTTGGCCAATTGCCAGGCTTTGGTCAGGTGCTCACTACGCGTTGCGGTGATAATTTGTGACGCCTGCGCCTCAATAGAAAAAGTATTCAGTGATTTTAATGATGTGACGGGGCTCGACATAACGCGTTTTACTCATTCGTGGCTTAATTGACTCTAGTTTACCCGATCCTGATCAGGCTGACGCGAATGTTTTTGGCGACTTATGCTCGGAAAGAGATGATATTGCGCAATAAAAAGCCCGCGTCGAGAGACGGGGGCCTTTCCCTGGGGTTTTTCATGCTTTACAGACACAAAAAAACCCCAGTCTTTCGACTGAGGTTTTTCCGTTTGTTTGATGCCTGGCAGTTCCCTACTCTCGCATGGGGAGACCCCACACTACCATCGGCGCTACGGCGTTTCACTTCTGAGTTCGGCATGGGGTCAGGTGGGACCACCGCGCTACTGCCGCCAGGCAAATTCTGTTTATTTTCACCGCCTTCCCCTACTGCGGGCCGGCCATGAAAACCAATCTTCGAACAAGCTGATAGTTAAAACTGCGTCTCTTCAAAACACCTTCGGTGTTGTAAGGTTAAGCCTCACGGGTCATTAGTACTGGTTAGCTCAATGCATCGCTGCACTTACACACCCAGCCTATCAACGTCTTGGTCTTAAACGTCCCTTCAGGGGGCTTATAGCCCCAGGGAAGACTCATCTCGAGGCAAGTTTCGCGCTTAGATGCTTTCAGCGCTTATCTTTTCCGCATTTAGCTACCGGGCAATGCCATTGGCATGACAACCCGAACACCAGTGATGCGTCCACTCCGGTCCTCTCGTACTAGGAGCAGCCCCTCTCAATCTTCCAACGCCCACGGCAGATAGGGACCGAACTGTCTCACGACGTTCTAAACCCAGCTCGCGTACCACTTTAAACGGCGAACAGCCGTACCCTTGGGACCTACTTCAGCCCCAGGATGTGATGAGCCGACATCGAGGTGCCAAACACCGCCGTCGATATGAACTCTTGGGCGGTATCAGCCTGTTATCCCCGGAGTACCTTTTATCCGTTGAGCGATGGCCCTTCCATTCAGAACCACCGGATCACTATGACCTACTTTCGTACCTGCTCGAGCCGTCACTCTCGCAGTCAAGCTAGCTTATGCCATTGCACTAACCTCACGATGTCCGACCGTGATTAGCTAACCTTCGTGCTCCTCCGTTACTCTTTGGGAGGAGACCGCCCCAGTCAAACTACCCACCAGACACTGTCCTCACCCCGGATTACGGGGCCGAGTTAGAACATCAAACATTAAAGGGTGGTATTTCAAGGTTGGCTCCACGCAGACTGGCGTCCACGCTTCAAAGCCTCCCACCTATCCTACACATCAAGGCTCAATGTTCAGTGTCAAGCTATAGTAAAGGTTCACGGGGTCTTTCCGTCTTGCCGCGGGTACACTGCATCTTCACAGCGAGTTCAATTTCACTGAGTCTCGGGTGGAGACAGCCTGGCCATCATTACGCCATTCGTGCAGGTCGGAACTTACCCGACAAGGAATTTCGCTACCTTAGGACCGTTATAGTTACGGCCGCCGTTTACCGGGGCTTCGATCAAGAGCTTCTCCTTGCGGATAACCCCATCAATTAACCTTCCGGCACCGGGCAGGCGTCACACCGTATACGTCCACTTTCGTGTTTGCACAGTGCTGTGTTTTTATTAAACAGTTGCAGCCAGCTGGTATCTTCGACTGTCTTCGGCTCGGGAAGCAAGTTCCTCCACCTAGCGACAGCGTGCCTTCTCCCGAAGTTACGGCACCATTTTGCCTAGTTCCTTCACCCGAGTTCTCTCAAGCGCCTGAGTATTCTCTACCTGACCACCTGTGTCGGTTTGGGGTACGATTCAATGTTACCTGATGCTTAGAGGCTTTTCCTGGAAGTGCGGCATCAACTGCTTCATCACCGTAGTGACTCGTCATCACGCCTCGGGGTTAAGGTGAACCGGATTTACCAGGAACACCCCCTACACGCTTAAACCGGGACAACCGTCGCCCGGCCAGCCTAGCCCTCTCCGTCCCCCCTTCGCAGTAACACCGAGTACAGGAATATTAACCTGTTTCCCATCGACTACGCCTTTCGGCCTCGCCTTAGGGGTCGACTCACCCTGCCCCGATTAACGTTGGACAGGAACCCTTGGTCTTCCGGCGTGCGGGTTTTTCACCCGCATTATCGTTACTTATGTCAGCATTCGCACTTCTGATACCTCCAGCAGACCTCACAGTCCACCTTCGACGGCTTACAGAACGCTCCCCTACCCAACAACGCCTAAGCGTCGCTGCCGCAGCTTCGGTGCATGGTTTAGCCCCGTTACATCTTCCGCGCAGGCCGACTCGACCAGTGAGCTATTACGCTTTCTTTAAATGATGGCTGCTTCTAAGCCAACATCCTGGCTGTCTATGCCTTCCCACATCGTTTCCCACTTAACCATGACTTTGGGACCTTAGCTGGCGGTCTGGGTTGTTTCCCTCTTCACGACGGACGTTAGCACCCGCCGTGTGTCTCCCGTGATAACATTCTTCGGTATTCGCAGTTTGCATCGAGTTGGTAAGCCGGGATGGCCCCCTAGTCGAAACAGTGCTCTACCCCCGAAGATGAGTTCACGAGGCGCTACCTAAATAGCTTTCGGGGAGAACCAGCTATCTCCCGGTTTGATTGGCCTTTCACCCCCAGCCACAAGTCATCCGCTAATTTTTCAACATTAGTCGGTTCGGTCCTCCAGTTAGTGTTACCCAACCTTCAACCTGCCCATGGCTAGATCACCGGGTTTCGGGTCTATACCTTGCAACTTGACGCCCAGTTAAGACTCGGTTTCCCTACGGCTCCCCTATACGGTTAACCTTGCTACAAAATATAAGTCGCTGACCCATTATACAAAAGGTACGCAGTCACACCACGAAGGTGCTCCCACTGCTTGTACGTACACGGTTTCAGGTTCTATTTCACTCCCCTCGCCGGGGTTCTTTTCGCCTTTCCCTCACGGTACTGGTTCACTATCGGTCAGTCAGGAGTATTTAGCCTTGGAGGATGGTCCCCCCATATTCAGACAGGATGTCACGTGTCCCGCCCTACTCATCGAACTCACAATCTGTGCGCTTTTGTGTACGGGAGTATCACCCTGTACCCTGCGACCTTCCAGACGCTTCCACTAACGCACAAACTGATTCAGGTTCTGGGCTGTTCCCCGTTCGCTCGCCGCTACTGGGGGAATCTCGGTTGATTTCTTTTCCTCGGGGTACTTAGATGTTTCAGTTCCCCCGGTTCGCCTCGCATGGCTATGTATTCACCATGCGATAGTGTGACGTATCACACTGGGTTTCCCCATTCGGGTATCGTCGGGTATAACGGTTCATATCACCTTACCGACGCTTTTCGCAGATTAGCACGCCCTTCATCGCCTCTGACTGCCTAGGCATCCACCGTGTACGCTTAGTCGCTTAACCTCACAACCCGAAGGTGTCTTTGCAGACGCGTTCGAAGCCGTGATTATTTGAGAGACTCTGCTGCAGGTTACTTTCCACCCAATACTTCTACGGGGGCAGATTTCAGCTGCAGCGTTTCAATTTTTCAGCTTGTTCCAGATTGTTAAAGAGCAATATCTCAAACACGACTCGTTGAAGTCATCTTTAAGATATGAGTTTGCAAAAACTCGGTGACAACGTCTTTCACGCGTTGTCGATGGCGTCCCCAAGGGGATTCGAACCCCTGTTACAGCCGTGAAAGGGCAGTGTCCTAGGCCTCTAGACGATGGGGACCCGAAATTTTTCTATCGAATCACCGATTCGATAATTTCGGTAAGGGCGAGATTTTTCCATGAAAAATCGAGCGGCAATGTTATTTGTCGCTACCCTCACCGAATGGTGATGCTCTTGCTCGTTTACATCTATCAGACAATCTGTGTGGACACTGCACAATGCGTATCTTGAGGTAAGGAGGTGATCCAACCGCAGGTTCCCCTACGGTTACCTTGTTACGACTTCACCCCAGTCATGAATCACAAAGTGGTAAGCGCCCTCCCGAAGGTTAAGCTACCTACTTCTTTTGCAACCCACTCCCATGGTGTGACGGGCGGTGTGTACAAGGCCCGGGAACGTATTCACCGTAGCATTCTGATCTACGATTACTAGCGATTCCGACTTCATGGAGTCGAGTTGCAGACTCCAATCCGGACTACGACGCACTTTATGAGGTCCGCTTGCTCTCGCGAGTTCGCTTCTCTTTGTATGCGCCATTGTAGCACGTGTGTAGCCCTACTCGTAAGGGCCATGATGACTTGACGTCATCCCCACCTTCCTCCGGTTTATCACCGGCAGTCTCCTTTGAGTTCCCGACATTACTCGCTGGCAACAAAGGATAAGGGTTGCGCTCGTTGCGGGACTTAACCCAACATTTCACAACACGAGCTGACGACAGCCATGCAGCACCTGTCTCAGAGTTCCCGAAGGCACTAAGCTATCTCTAGCGAATTCTCTGGATGTCAAGAGTAGGTAAGGTTCTTCGCGTTGCATCGAATTAAACCACATGCTCCACCGCTTGTGCGGGCCCCCGTCAATTCATTTGAGTTTTAACCTTGCGGCCGTACTCCCCAGGCGGTCGACTTAACGCGTTAGCTCCGGAAGCCACGCCTCAAGGGCACAACCTCCAAGTCGACATCGTTTACAGCGTGGACTACCAGGGTATCTAATCCTGTTTGCTCCCCACGCTTTCGCACCTGAGCGTCAGTCTTTGTCCAGGGGGCCGCCTTCGCCACCGGTATTCCTCCAGATCTCTACGCATTTCACCGCTACACCTGGAATTCTACCCCCTCTACAAGACTCTAGCTTGCCAGTTTCAAATGCAGTTCCCAAGTTAAGCTCGGGGATTTCACATCTGACTTAACAAACCGCCTGCGTGCGCTTTACGCCCAGTAATTCCGATTAACGCTTGCACCCTCCGTATTACCGCGGCTGCTGGCACGGAGTTAGCCGGTGCTTCTTCTGCGAGTAACGTCAATCGCTGCAGCTATTAACTACAACGCCTTCCTCCTCGCTGAAAGTGCTTTACAACCCTAAGGCCTTCTTCACACACGCGGCATGGCTGCATCAGGCTTGCGCCCATTGTGCAATATTCCCCACTGCTGCCTCCCGTAGGAGTCTGGACCGTGTCTCAGTTCCAGTGTGGCTGGTCATCCTCTCAGACCAGCTAGGGATCGTCGCCTAGGTGAGCCATTACCCCACCTACTAGCTAATCCCATCTGGGCACATCCGATGGCGTGAGGCCCGAAGGTCCCCCACTTTGGTCTTGCGACATCATGCGGTATTAGCTACCGTTTCCAGTAGTTATCCCCCTCCATCAGGCAGTTTCCCAGACATTACTCACCCGTCCGCCGCTCGTCACCCAGAGAGCAAGCTCTCCCGTGCTACCGCTCGACTTGCATGTGTTAGGCCTGCCGCCAGCGTTCAATCTGAGCCATGATCAAACTCTTCAATTAAAAGTTCGATTTGCTGCAACAAGTGCAGCGATGCTCAAAGTTACTTCACATCATTCATAATGAATTACTGCTTGGTCACTCTAAGACTTGATATTTTTGCCACCGAGGTGGCGGATATCGTCTTGTGAGTGCCCACACAGATTGTCTGATAAATTGTTAAAGAGCAGTGCCGCTGTTCGCAATGAATCTTATGCGGCGCGGGAGGTGCATAATACGCTTTCCCGCTGAAGAGTCAAGAATTTTCTTTCGAACTTTTCTTTTTCTCTTCCCGACCCGGCGACTTGGTTCTCGTTAGAGGAGTCGTTGTTCCCGGTCAGTGGAGGCGCATTATAGGGAGTTCTCGAAAGGCCGCAACCCTTTATTTTAAAAAACTTTCCGACCGTCTCTTTTTTCTACAAAACGCCTATTTACTCGGCTTAATCGCTATTTTTTAACCGCTAATTTGCCAAAATCGGCGGCAAACTGCTTTACCTGATTCCAATCCGTGTACTCGACTTCCTTACGCGTATCCGTTTCTCCGCCCGTCATTCGCATAATTAACTGGATCATGACCTTATCCAGCCAGCCATATCGCGGATAACGCAGCGCGCCGGCGAACACATTGCACATTGCCGGCTGCCACGGCGTACTTAAAAGGAACTTGCGGGTATAGGCATTCGTCTGTGGGGTACGCTTTTCCGGCTTGCGTGCCGTCAGGTTGACCGAAAAGAACGCCGAAGGCATGGCATTCAACAAGTCGGCATGACGTTTGGCGAACTTGTCGAGGAGTGGCGAGAAATGACCATAGCGAATGGAAGCGCCAATCATCACTTTTGCGTAACGCGCCAAGTCCAGCTTGTCCGCATCCTGTAAATCGATGACGTCGCACTCCCCTTCTTCTCTTAACACGTTACCTATATAAGAGGCGATGGCATGAGTCTGCCCGTCGCGGCTTGAATAAAGTACCAGAGCTTTCATTTCGAACTCCTTTCTCAATATGAATCCATCTACTGCCTACTCTTTCCAGAATGTGGGAGTAAACAGGACTAAAAGGGTGAAGACTTCGAGACGACCAAACAGCATCGTCATGATAAGAATCCATTTGGCGACGTGATTCATCGACTGGAAGTTATCGGCCACCACGCCGAGTCCGGGACCAAGGTTGTTCAGCGTGGCCGTCACGGCGGCAAAGGCCGAGAAGTTATCCACGCCCGTCGCGACAATAGCCAGCATGCTGACAATAAACACCAGCGCATAGGCCGAGAAGAATCCCCATACCGCTTCGAGAATACGTTCCGGCAGCGCGCGATTGCCAAGCTTGATGGTATAAACCGCATTCGGGTGGACGAGACGTTTCAACTCACGGGAGCCCTGCAGGTAAAGCAGCAGGATACGGATAACCTTCAATCCGCCGCCCGTCGACCCGGCACAGCCGCCAATAAATGCCGAACAGAGTAATAGAAGAGGAAGGAACAGCGGCCAGCGCGAGATGCTGTCCGTGGTGTAACCCGCCGTTGTTGCCATCGACACGACCTGGAAGAATGCCTGATTCAAGGTTTCAAGCCCGGAGCTGTAAGTGTCATGCATCCAGAGCACGGACGTACACACCAGGACCAGCGTCAGCTGCACGCCGATATACATGCGAAATTCGGGGTCGCGCCAGTAGACCTTGATGTTGCGGCCGCTCAGCAGGGCAAAGTGCAACCCGTAGTTACAGCCCGAGATAAGCAGGAAAATCGCAATAATCGTGTTGATGGTCGAACTGTGGAAATAGCCGATGCTCGCATCATGCGTCGAAAAGCCGCCGATGGCGATAGTCGAGAAACTGTGGCCGATGGCGTCGAAAGCCGACATCCCCGCGCCCCAGAGTGAAAAGGCACAGGCAACGGTCAGCAGAACATAGATGAACCACAGCGTTTTTGCCGTTTCGGCAATACGCGGCCGCATCTTGTTGTCTTTGAGCGGCCCCGGCATTTCGGCACGATAAAGCTGCATGCCCCCGACGCCCAGTATCGGCAGGATGGCAACCGCCAACACGATGATCCCCATACCACCAAACCATTGCAGCATCTGGCGGTAGAACAGGATGGCGTGCGGCAGGCTGTCCAGCCCCACAAGCGTTGTCGCCCCCGTGGTCGTCAGACCGGAAAAGGATTCGAAAAAGGCATCGGTCAGCCCGAGGTGCGGATGCTCCGCAAACAGGAAAGGTAATGCCCCGACGCTGCCAAGCACGGTCCAGAACAGTACAACAATAAGAAAGCCTTCGCGCGGTTTGAGCTCGCTACGCTGTTTGCGGTTAGGCACCCAAAGCAGCAGGCCGATGGCCAGCGCAACGAAAAACGTCTCACTGAACGCGCGCCCGGCCCCGTCTCTATAAATTAACGCCACGATCCCCGGAATAATCATTGTTCCGGAGAATAGGATAACGAGAACCCCGACAATGCGGGTTATGGCACGGAAATGCATGCTGGCGCGTTCCTCAGCAGATAAATAGACAAAAAAGAATTCAGACGGGCTGCAAGGTTAGCGAACCGCGACTGAGATTGAACAGCCGATCCGCAATCTCTGTCGCGTCCACTGTCGGCAACGCCAGACGAAGATTGACCGCCGCACCGTAATCACTCTGTAAAATGCTGCCGCCGACCTGTTGCAATAACGATTCCACCATCGCTATCTGCGCATAGTCGCACTGCAATAAAAATTCGCTTTGCGGCACCTTCTGGATAACCTTCAACTCGGCCAATGCCAGCCTGACCCCGTTGCCGTAGGCGCTGACCAGTCCGCCGGTGCCCAGCTTTATGCCGCCGTAGTAGCGAACGACGACGGCGGTGATTTCTCCGACCCCGCTGCCCATCAACTGCCCGAGAATGGGTTTACCCGCCGTGCCTGCGGGTTCGCCGTCGTCCGAAAAGCCCAGTTGCTGCGAATCAGAAGGCGGACCGGCCACAAAGGCCCAGCAGTGATGTCGCGCAGCCGGATGCTGCTGCTTCACCTGCTGGATAAACGCCCTGGCCGCCTCGATGCCTGCCGTAGGTTCGAGCAAGGTAATGAAACGACTCTTCTTTATCTCTTCGCTGACTTCAACGGGTGCAGCGGGTACGGAATAAGGCTGCATCAGGCCAGCTTAAGATCACGGGTCATGTTTTCGACACGATTATCGTGGATAACAATGTTGTCCTCGATGCGGATGCCGCCAAACGGTTTCATGGCCTCGATTTTATCCCAGTCGAAATGCTGGCTGAATTCGCCTTCGCGCCACGGCGCCAGCAGCGATTCGATAAAATACAGCCCCGGTTCGATTGTCAGCACCATGCCCGGCTGCACGATACGGGTACAGCGCAGATAAGGATATTTCGACGGCGCGGCCAGATGCGTGCCGTGCTCGTCCTGCATGAAGCCGCCCACATCGTGAACCTGCAAGCCCAAGGGATGCCCCAGCCCGTGCGGCAGGAAAGGTCCGGTCAGATTCTGCTCGACCATCGCCTCTTCGCTGATATCGACCACCAGCTTATGCTGCTTGAGCAGGCGTGCGATACGCTGATGCATCTGCACATGATAGTCGGTATAACGCACACCCGGCTTGATGGTCTCAATCAAGGCCAGCTGTTCTTTATTCAGGTCGGCGACCAGCGCGGCAAAATCGCTGTCGGGATTGGCCGCATAGGTACGAGTCAGGTCGGCGGCATATCCGTTGTATTCGGCACCGGCGTCGATGAGGAAACTGCGCATTTCGGCCGGTGGCTGATGCTGCAAGGTCGTGTAGTGCAATACGGCGGCGTGTTCGTTAAGCGCGATAATATTGCCATAGGGCACTTCCGTCTCGCGATGCCCGGTCGCCGTCAGGTACGCCATGCTAATATCGAACTCGCTCATGCCGGACAAAAACGCCTCGTGCGCCGCGCGATGGCCGCTGACGGCAAACTTCTGCGCTTCACGCATGCAGGCCACTTCGTACTTCGTCTTGTAGGCGCGGTGATAGTGCAGGTAATCCAGCACGGCCTTCGGATTCAGATGGTCGGCAGAGATGCCGAGTTTCAACGCGCTTTCCTTGCCATAACCGATGTAGGCGACACGGGAAAGATCGCCAGGCAGTTGACCCTTGATATCGTCCGGTTTCGTCAGCGGCAGAACGTTGACGTCCTGCGTCCAGAAAGCGTCCGGCAGCGGCTCGACGGTATGCCAGTAATCGACCGGTGAATAGAACCACAGCTTCGGCGTGTTGACGCCATCTACCCACAGCCAGCAGTTCGGCACCTGCGTGACCGGCACCCACGCCTTGAACTGGGGATTGACCTTGAACGGATAGCTGTAGTCGTCCAGGAAGGAGATTTGCAGTTCACCGGAGTGAATAAGCAAGGCATCCAGCTGATTGCGTTGCAATATTTCCTGCGCACGCGCCTGTAAAACGGCGATATGTTCTTTATAGAGTGAAGCGAGAGATTCCATCGACCTGTCCTTTACCGGATTCATACGATTAATGCAAAACGATGCCGCATCTTACCACAGCCGTACAGGCGTCGTAGCCCCGCCTGCTTTGTGATCTTGTCAGCAAATATCGCGCGGCCAGTTTGCAATTCATTAACATAAAAACCACACTCCATTCATCTGGTCATACCAGATGATCCCCGATGATTCAGGAGACACACATGCTCTATCAAGGCGAAACATTACACCTGCACTGGCTCGAAGACGGGATTGCCGAGCTGGTGTTCGACGCGCCCGGCTCCGTAAATAAACTCGATACCCAAACGGTGGCCAGTCTAGGCGAAGCGCTAACGGTCCTCGAACAACAACGCGAACTCAAAGGACTGCTGTTAAGCTCCGCCAAACCCGCGTTTATTGTCGGCGCAGACATCAACGAGTTTTTATCCCTGTTTACGGCACCGGCCGAAAAGCTTCATCAATGGCTGGCGTTTGCCAACGGCATTTTCAATCGGCTGGAAGATTTGCCGGTCCCGACCCTTTCCGCCATTAGCGGCTATGCGCTCGGCGGCGGCTGCGAATGTGTGTTGGCGACCGATTTTCGCCTCGCCACGCCCGATACGCGCATCGGATTACCCGAAACCAGACTCGGCATTATGCCGGGCTTTGGCGGTTCGGTGCGTCTGCCTCGCCTGCTGGGTGCCGACAGTGCGCTGGAAATTATTGCTGCGGGCAAGGATCTTGGCGGTGCCGAAGCGCTCAAGGTCGGGCTGGTCGATGCCGTCGTCAATAACGACAAGCTGCATGATGCCGCCCGTGCCATGCTGCGCGACGCCATTGCCGGCAAGCTCGACTGGAAGGCGGCGCGTCAGCCTAAACTTCTGCCGCTCAAACTCAGCCGTATCGAGGCGACGATGAGCTTCAGTGTAGCAAAGAGCATGGTGCTGCAAACGGCGGGCAAACACTATCCTGCGCCGATGACGGCGGTGAAAACTATCGAGGCGGCGGCAAGGCTGGGTCGCGACGAGGCGCTGGCGCTGGAAACCGGCAGCTTCGTGCCGTTGGCGCAGTCGGCCGAGGCGCGCGCGCTGGTCGGCATTTTCCTCAACGATCAGTTTATTAAAGGCAAGGCCAAAAAGTGGGCAGGCGGCAACGGCAAGCCCGAACAGGCGGCGGTGCTGGGCGCAGGGATCATGGGCGGCGGTATCGCCTATCAGTCCGCGCTGAAAGGCGTGCCGGTCATCATGAAGGATATCAACGAAAAATCGCTGCAACTCGGCATCAACGAAGCAGGCAAATTGCTCAACAAGCAGCTGGAGCGCGGCAAGATAGACGGTCAGAAAATGGCGAAGATTCTCTCGACCATTCAGCCGACGTTAAGCTACAGCGGGCTCGAGCGCGCGCAGATTGTCGTCGAAGCCGTAGTCGAAAACCCGAAAATCAAGGCCGCCGTGCTGGCCGAGGCCGAAGCGCTGCTCAATGACGAGGCCATACTGGCCTCCAATACTTCCACCATTCCTATCGATACTCTGGCGGCGGCCCTGAAACGGCCGGAAAACTTCTGCGGCATGCATTTCTTTAATCCTGTTCACCGCATGCCGCTGGTCGAAATCATTCGCGGCAGCAAAACGTCGGATCAGACCCTGTCTCGCGTAGTGGCCTATGCCTCGGCGATGGGCAAGACACCGATTGTGGTCAACGACTGCCCGGGGTTCTTCGTCAATCGCGTGCTGTTCCCCTACTTTGCCGGCTTCAGCCTGCTGATGCGCGACGGCGCGGACTTCACGCAAGTTGATAAAGTGATGGAAAAACAGTTTGGCTGGCCGATGGGTCCGGCCTATCTGCTGGACGTGGTCGGCATTGATACGGCGCACCATGCGCAGGCGGTCATGGCGCACGGTTTCCCGGAAAGAATGGCGAAAGACTATCGCGACGTGGTCGACGTGCTGTTCGAGGCCAACCGCTTCGGACAGAAAAACCAGCTCGGTTTCTATCGTTATCGTGAAGACAGCAAAGGCAAACCGCGTAAAGAGCAGGATCCCGACGTGGCAACGCTGTTGGATAACGCCGCGCCGACCAGTGATTTCAGCGGCGAGGAGATTATCGCGCGGATGATGATCCCGATGATCAACGAAGTGGTGCGCTGTCTGGAAGAAAACATCATTGCCAGTCCGGCCGAAGCGGATATGGCGCTGGTTTACGGTTTGGGCTTCCCGCCATTCCACGGCGGCGTGTTCCGCTATCTCGACACTCTGGGCAGTGCGAAATATCTGGCGCTGACTGAAACCTATACGCACCTTGGTCCGCTATATCAGGCACCCGAGGGGCTGCGTCGCAAGGCTGAAAGCAACGCGCGCTACTATCCTCAGGCCGAACCGCTGGCCGAAATCAATATGGGCCGTCAGGCATAAGGACCGAAATCATGGAAAATGTAGTCATTATCGATGCGGTCCGCACTCCGATGGGCCGCTCCAAAGGCGGTGCCTTTCGCAACGTGCGTGCCGAAGACCTCTCCGCGCATCTAATGCGGGCGGTGCTTTCCCGTAATCCGGCACTCGACGCCAAAGCGATCGACGACATCTACTGGGGCTGCGTGCAGCAGACGCTGGAACAAGGCTTCAACGTTGCCCGCAACGCCGCGCTGCTGGCTGAAATCCCGCACAGCGTGCCGGCGGTGACCGTCAACCGGCTCTGCGGTTCGTCCATGCAGGCACTGCATGATGCGGCGCGCATGATTATGGTCGGCGATGCGCACATCAGCCTGATTGGCGGCGTGGAACATATGGGTCACGTACCGATGAATCACGGCGTGGATTTTCATCCCGGCCTGAGCCGCACCGTGGCGAAAGCCGCGGGCATGATGGGGCTGACTGCCGAAATGCTGGCCAAAATGCACAATATCAGCCGCGATATGCAGGATGAGTTCGCCGCCCGCTCCCACCAGCGCGCCCATGCCGCAACCGTGGCAGGTGCGTTTGCCAACGAAATCATAGCCACTTATGGGCATAACGCCGACGGCGCGCTGTTCAGTCTCGATTACGATGAAGTGATCCGCCCGGAAACCACGGCGTCCTCGCTGGCTGCTCTGCGACCTGCGTTTGATCCGGTCAACGGCACGGTGACGGCAGGCAGCGCGTCGGCTCTGTCGGACGGGGCCTCGGCGATGCTTATCATGAGCGAATCCCGCGCCGCGTCGTTGGGCCTTGAACCGCGCGCCAGAATTCGGGCGATGGCGGTGGTCGGCTGTGATCCGTCGATTATGGGATATGGACCGGTGCCCGCAACGCAGCTGGCACTGAAACGCGCGGGTCTGAGCGTGCAGGACATCGGGCTTTTCGAGCTCAATGAAGCCTTCGCCGCGCAGTCGCTGCCGTGCATCAAGGATCTCGGCCTGCTGGAGAGTCTGGATGACAAAGTGAATCTCAACGGCGGCGCGATTGCGCTGGGTCACCCGCTGGGCTGTTCAGGGGCGCGTATCTCCACAACCTTGCTGAATCTCATGGAACGCAAAGACGTGCAGTTTGGCGTGGCGACCATGTGTATCGGCCTGGGTCAGGGGATTGCCACAGTCTTCGAACGAATCTAGTCGCGCACGCGGGCATAAAAAAGCGGGCTTGCGGCCCGCTTTTTGTTGTGTCGCCGTGAATCAGATGAACGCGAACGCATCGCCAAACATCCGGTCTTCCAGCGCACCGCGCTCGGCGCAGAAACGCTCGCGCGCCACTTTCGCCATTTCGAAACGACCGGCGATATAGATATCGTGCTCGCTCAAAGACTCGAAGTCCTGAAGTACCGCGCTCAGCACGTTACCGCTTCTGCCCTGCCAGTCTTCTTCAACCTGCTCGACCACCGGAATAACTTTCAGGTTTGGATGCACCACGCTCAAGGCTTCAAGCTCGCCGAGATCATAAAGATGCTTCAGCTCGCGACCGCCCCAGTAGATTGAGATATCGCGGTCAGGATGCTGCGCCAGCTCCGTCATCAGAATGGAGCGCACGTAGGAGAAGCCGGTGCCGCCCGCAATCAATACCAGCGGACGATCGCCCTCTTCGCGCAGCCACGCGTCACCGTGCGGCAGGTCGACATCAATGGTTTGTTCCTGCAGGATGCGATCCATCACCGCCATCGCATACAGGTTCATCTCGGATGCGCCGATGTGCAGCTCAAGATAGTTTTTTTCCGATGGAACAGAGGCGATGGAGAAAGGGCGCTTGTCGCGCTCATCCATCACGACCATCAGATATTGACCGGCACGAAATGAAAAAGGTGATTCAGGTTGCAGGCGAACCCGATATACAGTGTCGGTTATGGCCTCAACTGAGGACACTTTACAGCTCATTATTGTCATGCGTTCCCTCTGAGGGTCATCAATTCTACATACTGATGGCAAGGGCGACGAGCGGGTGGCGCGTCGCGCTTACCAAGCGAAATGCTTACCTGCCAGACTTAACGTTGCCCGGCTTCCTGTTACTGAAGATGTCTAGCTCATCCCAGATGGTATCGATACGGTCGCTCACTTTGGGATCCATGACAATCGGACGTCCCCATTCGCGTTGCGTTTCACCCGGCCACTTGTTGGTGGCATCCATCCCCATCTTGGAACCCAGTCCTGAAACCGGCGAAGCAAAATCGAGATAGTCGATGGGCGTATTTTCAACCAACACGGTGTCACGCGCCGGATCCATACGTGTAGTAATCGCCCAGATAACGTCCTTCCAGTCGCGCGCGTTGATATCGTCGTCACACACAATAACAAACTTGGTGTACATAAACTGGCGCAGGAATGACCAGACGCCCATCATCACGCGCTTGGCGTGACCGGCATACTGCTTCTTCATGGTAACGACAGCCAGACGGTAGGAGCAACCCTCCGGCGGCAAATAGAAGTCGACAATTTCCGGAAACTGCTTTTTCAGAATCGGAACGAAGACTTCATTCAATGCCAGACCCAGCACCGCCGGTTCATCTGGCGGACGACCGGTAAAGGTCGAATGATAGATGGCATCTTTGCGCTGGGTAATGTGCGTCACGGTGAAGACCGGGAAGCTATCTATTTCATTATAGTAGCCTGTGTGGTCGCCGTAAGGCCCTTCGGGTGCCATCTCGCCCGGCTCGATATAGCCTTCGAGCACGATTTCAGCGCTGGCGGGGACTTCGAGGTCATTGGAAATACATTTGACGACCTCGGTTTTGTTGCCGCGCAGCAGACCGGCGAAGGCATATTCGGACAGCGTGTCAGGGACGGGCGTTACCGCGCCAAGAATGGTGGCAGGGTCGGCGCCGAGCGCCACGGAAACCGGAAAACGCTTGCCCGGATTCTTCTCGCACCACTCCTGGAAATCGAGCGCGCCGCCGCGATGCGACAACCAGCGCATGATGAGCTTGTTTTTACCCAGGACCTGCTGACGATAAATGCCGAGATTCTGACGTGGCTTGTGCGGTCCACGGGTGACCGTCAATCCCCAGGTTATCAGCGGTGCGGCGTCTTCCGGCCAGCAATGCATCACGGGAATGCGGCCCAGATCGACGTCGTCGCCCTGCCAGATTTGCTCCTGACAAGGCGCCGAGCTCAGCACTTTGGTCGGCATGTTCAGGACTTGCTTGAACTTCGGCATCTTGTCGTAGAAATCGCGGAACCCGCGCGGTGGCTCAGGCTCTTTCAGAAACGCCAGCAGCTCGCCGACGTCGCGCAATGCGCTGACATCATCTTGTCCCATGCCCATCGCCACGCGTTCCGGCGTGCCGAAAAGATTGCACAGCACCGGCATGTTATAGCCTTTCGGATTTTCAAACAGCAGCGCCGGGCCTCCGGCACGCAGGGTCCGATCGGCAATCTCGGTCATTTCAAGATAGGGATCAACGGGCTGGCTGATACGCTTGAGGTCTCCCTGCTTTTCGAGAAGAGCAAGGAAGTCACGCAGGTCACGATATTTCATACGAGGCACGTCATTATAAGTTTTATCACCAAATGTAGGGGGCAGTATAAAGCCTGTCGCGCGTCATGGCTGCTTTTTTCAAAAATGTTAACCCAAATGGCCGCGCGAACTTTGTACTTTATTAAAGGCAGTTAAAGGGAACAAGGTCAGAAAGTGCTTGGGTATCAAGATATTCCTGCGTTTTATGCGCATGGCGAAACACCTTGAAGCCTTCATTTCGGGCGCTGAAATAGCGCAAATCGTTGCCGGAAACATGCAGCAGACTGCCTTCACGCAGCGCGACAACCGATTCGCTCGGATTCACCGCACAGAATTCGGCGATACGTTCGTCGCGTGTCTCACCCATATGGCCACTGATGTGTGCGTCGATGTAGTGCGGATTGATCTGCACCGGAAACAGACCCAGCGCAGGCAGCACGACGGAATTGCGCACCGGCATATCATTAGTGGTGCGAATGCTTGGTGTGGCCACGTTGCAGCCCGCGCTCCAGCCGATGTAGGGAATTTCACGTTCGCGTACTGCGCGCTGAATCGGTACGATCAGGCTTTTCTCATGCAGCATCTGGTTCAGCATCCAGGTATTACCGCCGCTGACCAGAATGCATTGCGCCTGTTCGACCGCTTCCGCCGGATTGCCTGCATGATGAATGCTGCCGACCTTGATGCCGAGAGACTGCGCCAGCTCTGCCGCTTTTTCATCATAGTCACTGCGCACCAGCGCATAGGGAATGAGTACCGCAGAGTCGATGTTACGCGCCTTGAGCATTGCCTTGATCTGCTCGTGAGCATAACCCAGTGGTTGACTGTCGCTTGAAAGCTTGCCGTTACTCAGTAAGAACAACTCCATGACTTTATCTCCGTGATACATTAGCGGGCTGAAAGATAGCGCTTAATCCGAATCTTGCCTCCCAGTGGGGGACCGAGCTTCACGGGTGGCTATTTATCCCTTAAAGCTTTTGTTATTCTCAATGAGTTAGACACGAGGAAAACAAAATATGGAAAGCTGGTATCTACTCTATTGTAAACGAGGTCAACATCTTCGTGCCCAGGAGCACCTTGAGCGTCAACACGTTCAATGTCTGGTTCCAACGATCAAACTGGAAAAAGTGGTCCGCGGCCGCCGCACGATGGCGGATGAACCTCTGTTTCCAAATTATATGTTTATCGCATTCGATCCAGAAAAATTCACACGACCACCATTAGCGCGACCCGCGGCGTTAGCCATTTTGTCCGTTTTGGACACCAGCTCGCCACGGTCAATGCCAATGTCATCGAACAACTGATTCATCAACCGCCTACCGATGTTCGTGATCCTGAAACGCCGCACGAAGGAGACCTTGTGTTGATAACCGAGGGCGTATTCGAGGGATTACAGGCCATCTATACCGAACCGGACGGCGAGCGGCGTTCTCACCTGCTGCTGAATCTGCTCAACAAACAGGTTAGACAAAGCCTCTGCAATACCGAATTCCAGAAAATGTAATGCTCCCCCGGGCGTTGCCGCTCCTATTCTCCAAGTCCAAATAACCGGCGCGCATTGTCGTCGGTTGCCTTCGCCAGCCACTCCGCCGATTCTCCCTTGCCACGCCACAGCGCGACCTGACTGACGATATGCGGCAGAAATGAAGGTTCGTTACGACGATTCTTCGGCTTGTTCGGCATGTCTCTTGGCAACAGATAAGGCGCGTCGGTTTCCAGCAGCAACTTGTCTACCGGAATCAACGGTAGCATCTCGCGCAGGTCAAGCCCGCGACGCTTCGTCGCATACCCAGCCGGTGATGCCAATCGACAATCCCAGCGCCAGATAGTGTTCCAGCTCTTCGCGACTGCCCGTAAAGCAGTGAACCACGGCACCTGAAAGTCGTGGCAGCCAGGGTTCGAGCAACTGCGCGAAACGCGGATGAGCATCGCGGCAGTGCAAAAATACCGGTAAACCCAGCTCGGCAGCCAGCGCCAACTGCGCGCTGAAGGCGATTTCCTGATCCTCGGGCGTGGAGAAATTGCGGTTGAAGTCCAGACCACATTCGCCTATCGCCACCACTTTTGGCTCGGCGGCAAGCTTGCGCAGCGCGTCTTCAACCTCTTTGTTCCAGCCACTGGCCTGATGAGGATGCACGCCCGCCGTTGACCAGCAAAAATCGGCATACTGCGCGGCAAGGCGCTGCGCTTCACTGCTCTCTTCGAGCGAGGTACCGGTTATCAGCATACCGCCGAGGCCCGCCTGTCTGGCGCGCTCGACAACATCGGCGCGATCTTTGTCGAATTGGTTGCTGGTGAGGTTGAGGCCTATTTCAAACATATTGTCTCTCAAAAAAGAAACCGCCCCGAGAGGCGGTTTTAATCATCATTTTTTGCGGCTCAAGACGCGTCAGACTCGCTGTCTGCTTCGTCTTCTTCATCACGACGCCCTTTGCCGACATAGTAGCGGGCAAAGAACATGCCGATTTCAAACAGGCAATACATCGGAATAGCCAGCAGCGTCTGCGAAAATACGTCGGGCGGAGTGAGCAGCATGGCGACCACAAAGGCCCCCACCAGCACATAAGGACGTTTTTTGCGCAAGTCTTCAGGCGTGGTAACGCCGGTCCAGCACAGCAAAATGATGGCGATAGGCACCTCGAACGACACCCCGAACGCCATGAAGATAGCCATGACAAAGTCGAGATAGTTGTTGATGTCCGTCGCAATCTGCACACCGGCCGGTGCCGTTTTCGCAAAGAAGGCAAACGCCAGCGGGAACACGATGAAGTACGCAAACGCCATGCCGAGGTAGAACAGCGCAGAGCTTGAGAACAGCAATGGCATCATCAGGCGACGTTCATGCTTGTACAGTGCAGGCGCAACGAAGCCCCACACCTGATACAGAATAAACGGCGCAGAGACGAATACCGAAACGATCATCGTCAGCTTGATAGGCGTAAAGAAAGGCGAGGCAACGTCTGTCGCTATCATGCTCGCGCCCAAAGGCATGACTTTAATCAGCGGCGCAGACACCAGGTAGTAAATATCATTGGCAAAATAGACCAGTGCCAAAAACACTACAATCACGCAAATAATGGAATTCAGCAGGCGCTTACGCAGTTCAATCAGATGACTGATAAGCGGCTGAGTATCTTCAACTGCCATGTTTAGCGTTCACCCGTGGTTTGTGAAGAAGGAGCAGGCTGGGGCGCAGACGGGCTTTGAGCGCCAGCGCTGGCATGTTCAACCGGTTTGGTCGCAGGTGCTGACGCGACGTTTCTGCGGTTTAGCCAGGTCGACAGTCTGTGGTTTATCAAGCGTAACCGCAGCTGCATTTTCGACGTCGACAGGCTGCGCCTTCGCGAGATCAATGGCCGGTTCACTGGCCGGTTTCGCCGCAGGTGAACCCGACTGGTGATCGGCCGAGGCTGGCGAAATCCCTTCATCGTAATGTGCTTCGGGATCTTTCAGCACAGGATTATGAATGGTGTTTCCGTCTTGCGCGTCGGCAATCGCCTGATCGGCAGGGCTCAGATTCTCGTGAATCGAGCGCTTCATTGAAGACGCCGCCTCTTTCAAATCATCGATGGAAGATTTGATTTCAGGCGACAGATTCTTCAGACCGGCTTCTTCCGCCTTCTTCAGGCTGTCTTGCAATTCCTGCAGTTTCAGCTCCTGATTCAGCTCGTTTTGTACCGATGCGGCCATCGCACGGAGTGTACGGATCCAGCCCGCCACACTTCTTACCGCAACGGGTAGACGCTCGGGTCCGAGTACGACCAGACCAATCACGAATACCAGCAACAGTTCACTAAACCCAATGTCAAACACGGCTTATACCTGCTCTTTGTTTTGACTCTTAGTTTCTTCTGCTTTGATTTCCGGCTTGGTGCCTTCGAGAGACTTGGCCGTAAACTCTGCATCAGACCCGGTTGTTTCAGTTGGTGTATGCGTCTTGGTTTTATCATCGTCATTCATGGCTTTTTTGAAGCCTTTGATGGAAGCGCCAAGATCGCTGCCCAGACCACGCAGCTTTTTGGTACCAAACAGCAGCACCACGATTACCGCAATGACGAGCCAGTGCGTAAGACTAAATGCACCCATGGTATTTACCTCGATAAACAAGAATTAATCGTTGCCGTTATACGACGCATAATTACAATTTATAAGAATTATAAACACTTACTCGGTCTTGCTGGTTCGTTTCCATCCGACAATCCAGGCGACCAGACCCGCGGCCATCAGCCATACGGGGTATACCTCGACCTTGCCCAGCATCAGCACCGTACCGCCAATCAACAAGGTTGCTCCCACGCCAAGAAGGTACTGGGACTGACCTTCGCGGGTAGACTGTTTCTCTAACTGCTGGGTCAATTTTTCGAGATTGTAGGACATCAGTTGCTGCTGCTTGAGGCTGTCGTAGACCAGTTCGGGTAGCTCGGGCAGTTTTTCAATCCAGAACGGTGCGCGCTCTTTAAAGGCACGAACCATAGCCGGTAATCCAATCTGGTCCTTGATCCAGCTTTCCAGGAACGGTTTTGCGGTCGTCCAGAGATCAAGCTGTGGATAGAGTTGTCTGCCGAGACCTTCGACGTACAACAGCGTCTTCTGCAACAGCACCAGCTGCGGCTGAACCTGCATGTTGAAGCGTCTGGCGGTATTGAACAGATTCAACAATACGTTACCAAAGGAGATTTCTGCCAGCGGCTTTTCGAAAATGGGTTCACAAACGGTACGAATGGCGAACTCGAACTCTTCGACGTTGGTATCGCGCGGCACCCAGCCGGAATCGACATGCAATTCGGCAACCTTGCGATAATCGCGGTTGAAGAAGGCAATAAAGTTCTCGGCCAGATAACGTTTGTCTTCTTTGTTAAGCGATCCAACTATGCCGCAATCGATAGCGATGTAGCAAGGATCTTCCGGTGTTTCATAACTGACAAAAATGTTACCCGGATGCATGTCGGCATGGAAGAAGCTGTCGCGAAAGACCTGAGTGAAGAATACCTGCACACCGCGTTCGGCCAACACTTTCATGTTGGTACCCTGCTTTTCAAGCGCTGCGACGTCCGAGATAGGAATGCCGTAGATGCGCTCCATGACCAGAAGACGTTCGCGGCAGTAATCAGGATACACTTCAGGAACATACAGCACAGGGCTGTTTTCAAAGTTTCTGCGCAGCTGAATGGCGTTTGCCGCTTCACGCAGCAGGTTCAGTTCATCCAGCAGCGTCTTTTCGTATTCACGTACCACTTCACGCGGACGAAGACGACGGCCGTCGGGCAGCCATTTCGACACCCAGCCCGCCAGACGCGCCATAAGGCGAGTATCGGCCTTGATAATCGGCATGATGTCGGGACGAATTACCTTGAGCACCACTTTTTTGCCGTTCTCTTTCAGAACAGCGGTGTGCACCTGTGCAATGGACGCCGAAGCCAGCGCATTCTGGTCGAAATCGTCAAACCAGGTCTCGATGGGGCCACCGAGCGCCAATTCGATATGTTTACGGGCCAGCGCGCCATCGAAAGGTGCAACGTGGTCCTGCAACAACGCAAGCTGATCGGCGACAACCGGTGGAAACAGGTCGCGGCGGGTCGACAGCATCTGACCAAACTTTATCCAGACGGGACCCAGCTCTTCGAGTGCAAGACGCAGACGCGTGCCAAGCTGTTTGTCTTTATGACGAAAAGGCACCCAGAAAAACAGATGACGCCCGAGTCTCAGCGGCAGAGTCAGTTTGATTCTGGGAATAAGTTCATCAAGGCCGTAAGTGAGAAATACCCGAATAATCAGATACAGGCGACGCATTTCACCTGGAGTCATCGATTCCCTCCCAGTAGTTTGTTTAAGCGCGCTTCCAGCGCATTGGCCTGCTGCTCAAGAGCGGAAACTTCATCGCTGAACCAGGCGGCTTCAAGCGCACCCGGAGCGAGTTTCCACTCTTCGGTAATGACCTGGGCAACCTGACCCTGATGTTTTTTGACGCCCGCCGTCAGAAAGCGGAAGCCGCCGCTGATGGCCTGACTGATACCTTGCGCAGCGATATCGCCAAGGTAGGGAGCCAGCAATTCGGCCGGTTCCCATTCGGACATATCCATCAGGGCCGAAAACTGCTGCACCACCTGAATGTCGCCTTCGACGTTGAGTTCGCCGCTGCGGATTAGCGGTGCCAGCTGCTGGCGGTCACGCAGTTTTCGCAGGGTTGAGAGGCGCGAGATAACGGTACAGTCTGCCGCGCCGTCCCACTGCCCGACTACATCGACTTTTTGTTCACTAAAGATTAGCGTCAGCGGTGAACTCAGTTCCTGTAGCTCAATACGTAAAACTTTGCCCGCCAGTCGCAGCCTTGCGGCTTTCATACTGCGATCCTTAAACAACAGGTGATTAAGGGCGGTTTCGATGGCGGCAGTCAATAACGGAGTTAACAACATCGGCATTTCCATATCAGAACTTGAAACCTCGGTGCAGCGCGACAATGCCGCCGGTGAGGTTGCTGTAAGTCACGTTCTCGAAGCCTGCATCGCCCATCATGCCTTTCAGTGTTTCCTGATCGGGATGCATACGGATGGATTCAGCCAGATAGCGGTAGCTTTCAGCATCTTGTGCCACCAGCTCGCCGATTCGCGGCAGGATGTGGAAGGAATAGGTGTCGTATGCCTTGCTCAACGGTGCGATCAGCGGCTTGGAGAACTCGAGCACCAGCAAACGGCCACCCGGCTTCAACACGCGGAACATTGAACGCAGGGCCTTCTCTTTTTCGGTCACGTTGCGAAGACCAAAGGAGATGGTAATGCAGTCAAAATAGTTGTCGGGGAACGGCAAGGCTTCGGCGTTGGCCTGCACATAGCTCACGTTGCCGACAATTCCGTTGTTACGCAGTTTCTCGCGGCCCATCTTCAACATTGAATCGTTGATGTCGGCCAGCACCACTTCGCCCTGCTCTCCCACCAGACGGGAAAACTTGGCGGTCAGATCGCCGGTCCCGCCGGCCAGATCCAGCACGCGCTGCCCACGGCGCACGCCGCTGCAGTCGATAGCATAACGCTTCCAGATACGATGAATACCGAATGACATCAGGTCATTCATCAGATCATATTTCGCGGCCACAGAGTGAAAGACTTCAGCGACCATCTCTGCTTTGTTGTTTTTGGCTACGGTACGAAATCCAAAGTGTGTAGTTTCTTGAGAATCTACATTTTCCTGCGTCTGCTTTTCCATGTTTCTGCCTGCTTAATCAGTATATCGCCTGGGGAAAGTGTATCAGAACCCCGAGGAAAGCCCCATCTCCGATGCGATTTGCGCCGCACGCGGTGATCAAGCCGTGGAATTATCGTTCACTCATTAACCCAGGTCGTCGAGCGAAGTCTGAAACTCGGGATCGTCTTCGGCGCTGGCCTGCTCGGCAAGAGCCGGACTGATAGGCCTTTTGACCTCGACACCCATCGCCCTGAAGCCTTCGACCTGGCCGACAAGATTACCACGGCCCTGAGAAAGTTTGTTCATCGCGAGTCGATAACTTGTCTGCGCCTTATCAAGGCTTTGCCCCATCGACTGCATGTCGTCGACAAAGAGTCTGAGTTTGTCGTAGAGTCGCGCGGCGCGGTCGGCTATTTGCTTGGCATTCTGGCTTTGATGCTCATAGCGCCAGAGATTGCTGATGGTACGCAGCGCCACCAGCAGCGTGGTTGGGCTGACCAGCATGATGTTGTGATTGAGCGCCTCGCTGATAAGCTCGGGTTCGCGGTCGATAGCGACCAGAAACGCCGGTTCTACCGGAATAAACATCAGCACATAATCAAGACTGCGCAAGCCGGGCAGTTGCTGGTAGTCCTTGCGGCCCAGCAAACGTATATGACCGCGGATGGAGGTAATATGTTCACTCAGCGCCGATTCGCGCTCGAGGTCGTCTTCCCCGTTGAAATACCGCTCGTAGGCGACCAGCGACATTTTGGCATCGATAACCACGTCTTTACTCTGCGGCAGACGCACCACCACGTCGGGCTGCATGCGGCTGTTGTTTTCCGTTTGCACACTGACCTGGGTTTGATATTCATAGCCTTCGCGCAGGCCCGAAGCTTCGAGCACGCGGCTCAGCACCACTTCGCCCCAGTTGCCCTGCGTCTTGTTGTCGCCTTTGAGTGCACGGGTCAGGTTCAGCGCCTCACGCGCCATCTGCGCATTGAGCTGTTGCAGACTGCGGATCTCGTGGGTCAGCGTATGGCGCTCGCGCGCTTCCTGCCCAAAGCTGTCCTGAACCTGCCGACGAAAACCGTCAAGCTGCTCGCGCAGCGGCAACAGCAGTTTGTCCATGCTTTGCTTGTTCTGTTCGTCGGCACGGCGACCGGTCTGTTCGAAAATGCGATTGGCGAGGTTTTCGAACTGGCTGTTGAGCCGCTGCTCACTGTTGATGAGCAGCCGCTGCTTTTCTTCGGCGGCCATCCGTGTTTCATCAAGCCGGGTCGAGACTTCACGCAACTCGGCTTCCTGCGAGCTATTGATTTCACGCTGAGCCCGCAACTCCTGATTCAGTTGTTCACACTCACTTTGCCAGTGCGCCAGAAGCTGCAACTTTTCACCGCTTGCGGCCTGTGCACTGTGCAGCTTTCTCAACTCGATTTCGCCGTCGCGCTGCTGCTGTCTGGCGAGCTGGATTTCGCGCTGCAATGTCTCTTTTTCGACGGTGAGCTGGCGTTGTGCCTGTTCCAGCAATTTATAGCGGGTGTCATGGTCGGCCTGAACCTGCTGCTGGCGCAGACTGGCAATCAGCCAACCCAGTAAAAGGCCGACAAGGGCTGCACCTACCGCGTAAAGTATGCTGAAATCCACCGGTTTTTCCTCTGAATACGTCTCTGTGAGTCAAGGTAAAGGCATGCTGTATGGATGTCCAGATGCTTTTAAATCGCGCCCACACTTTGCGAGACGTCTTCCAGAAAAACGGTCACTGCTTGCCTGATTTTCAGTCGCCGCGAAAATTTAAAAAAACTGGCTCAACCATTTGATGCCAAAGGCGCCGGGCGCAAGAATGCCGAAAGCCCAGACCAGCGCCGAGGAGGCGTTCGCCAACTGGAAATAGCGCTGCGGCATGCCGCAAATACCGGCGACCAAAGGCACGACGGCGCGTAACGGGCCGAAGAAACGCCCGATAAACGCACCCGGCATACCCCAGCGGTCGAAGAAGGCGTGTCCGCGTTCGAGCATCTGGGGATGACGCCTGAAAGGCCAGATGTGCGGAACCCTGTCGCTGTAATGCGCGCCAATCCAGTAAGAGAGCCAGTCGCCGAAAAAGCCGCCCAGCGCCGCGCCCGCAAAAATCGGCCAGAACGGAATCCCGGCCTCGCCAATCAGTGCGCCAAGCCCCAGCAGAATCACGGTGGCTGGCAGCAGCAAAGAAAGAAACGCCAGCGACTCGCCAAAGGCCAGAAAGAACACGATGGGGGCGGCCCATGCCTGATGCTGACGGACAAACTCCGTCACGTAATGAATCACTTCGTTAATGCTCAATGAAAAGTGCCCTCGTTGACTATCAAAAAAGGTTTTGTCTTTTACAGACATTTAAAACCAAACCAGGACAACCTTAGCTTAACGAAGCCGTTATTCCAGATAACGATCGCGTAAAGCTTCGCGCATTTGCGCATCGATGCCGTACTCTTTTTCCAGCCAGTTGTCCGTGGTGCCGTAGGTATCGACAATGGCCTGTAGCGCCGTATCGATAAACAGCTCCTGCACGGAAAGCACATAGGCGAATTTTTCCAGCGCTTCGGGCGGGAGCGTGATGGACAGTCTGTCGAGCATGTTTTCACGAAAGCCTGCCAGCGTCGTTTCGGTCAGCAGGTAATCTTCCTTTATGGTGTTCCAGTCTGCGCCGAGCGCCAGCAGAATAATCAGCGACCCCATGCCCGTGCGGTCTTTGCCCACGGCACAGTGCTGCACCAGTGCGCCTCCATTCGGCTGGCCAAGCAGACTGGCAAGCTTGCGGTAGGCGGCGTTGTCGAACGGCAATTTTTGATAAAGCTTCAACATGAATGCCTGGGGATCAAACGCGGCGAGGGTTTCCGCCGTCAGTCTTTCCAGATTGGCGTTGACCTCGTTGCTCAACGGATTCGCCGGTACATTATGATATTCGCAACCGGGCCACAGGATATCCGGCTTGGCCGCAACCTCGTCGGCATCGCGGTAGTCGAGAATATGCTTTACCGGAATGGCGCTCAGAAACTGTTGATCCTGTTCGGTCAGGGTGTCGAGCGCGCCTGAACGATAAAGCCACCCGCGCTTGATACGACGGCCATCGGCCACCGTGTTGCCGCCGAGATCGCGAAAATTGATGCCGCCTTCAAGAGGCATGAGAGAAGGATGAAGTAAAATCGTTGCCGTCATAGTGCCTCTTTGCAAATAGGGTGTCTGGCGAGCCGTCGCCATAAATTCGTTCTACGACCATAACAGATAGCATCCCGAAGATAAAAAAGGGCCGCCTCACTGGCGACCCGTTTCTGTGCATACTCAGGTTGTCATCCTGGTGACTTCAGAAATAACTCATGAACATGACACGAATATTTCAGGAAAAAATCAGGATTAAATCAGACGACGCGCGGCTTCCACGACAATTTTCACCGCATGGCTTTCCGTCTGCTTCATGGTTTCGGCATTCGGGATCTCCTGCTGGGTGCGGTTGACGATGACGCCCGCCACCATGCCGGCGCGAAGACCTTGACTGGCACACATGGTCAGCAGCGTAGCGGACTCCATTTCATAGTTCATCACGCCCATCTCCTGCCATTCCTGCATCGACGCCTTGAAGCGGCGAACCACGCGGCCGGAATAGGTGTCGTAACGCTCCTGCCCCGGATAGAAAGTGTCGGAAGAAGCCGTCACGCCGATATGAATGTTGGCGCCTACGGCTTTCGAGGCTTCTACCAGCGCGGTGGTACAGGCAAAATCGGCGACCGCCGGGAACTCCATAGGCGCAAAATGCAGGCTCGCGCCATCAAGACGCACGGCGGCGGTGGTGACCAGCACATCGCCGACATTGATATGTGGCTGGATAGCGCCCGTGGTGCCGATCCGCAGGAAGGTGCGGATCCCGAGCTGCGCCAGCTCTTCCACGGCGATAGACGTCGAAGGCCCGCCAATACCCGTTGAACAGACGATCACGGCCTTGCCGTCCAGCTCTGCGCGCCAGGAGGTAAATTCACGATGGGAAGCCAGGCGGACCGGATTGTCCATCAGTCTCGCTATCTTCTCGACCCGCTCGGGGTCGCCGGGAACAATCGCCAGCGTCGCGCCCTGCAAGCTGCTTTTTGTCAGGCCAAGATGAAAAACGTCGGACTGAGACATCATTGAACTCCTTTTAATTCGGTCATTGTCGATTTGTCTTGAAACGCGTTCGCCCGATAACTTTTCGGACAAAACGGAACAGACTGTCTATTCCCTTACTCTATCGTTCATTGTGAGTTAATTTTGTGAACGCAATCGCTAAGCAACACTACAATTACCATTAATTGCATAATTATTGTGATTAAAATCACACAAATGCGTACCAAAAATGCCCTTTAAGCCGCTGAATTTCATTGTACGCCCGACAAAACGGTTATTTTTTACGCGGGTCAGCATTTTTTACATAGGTCCCGACTGAGTGACAGGCTATGGTGGTTGATGTGATGACTATTTGGCTTATAGTTTTAAAATAAATTTTTCCCGTTACCTACTCTCGAGTCTTTCTTACTGACAAGAAAAGTACTTACCCTGCATGGAGACTGCAATGAAGAAAGATAACCTACTCGAATTAAAACAAGCCCCTGACAGTTTCTCTCCTGCCGTTACACCTGTCTCTGCCAGTACCGTGCATACCGATACCGAAGGTCTGCATGCGGGCGAGACGACTATTCCTTCGCAAGGGGAGAATCTGCCCGCCTATCTGGCCCGCCCGGCCGACTACACGGGCAAGCTGCCTGTGGTTTTAGTGGTGCAGGAGATTTTCGGCGTGCACGAGCATATTCGTGACCTCTGCCGTCGTCTGGCCAAAGAGGGCTATCTCGCCATCGCGCCGGAACTCTATTTCCGTCAGGGCGATCCTTCCGATTACAACGACATCGGCGAACTGCTGGAAAAACTGGTCAGCAAGGTGCCTGACCAGCAGGTGCTGGCCGACCTCGACCATACGGCGCACTGGGCGGCGCAGCACGGCGGGGACGCGACCAAACTGGCGATCACCGGTTTCTGCTGGGGGGCGAATTGCCTGGCTGTATGCCGCGCACAGCCCGCAGTTGAAAGCCGGTGTGGCCTGGTATGGCAAGCTGGTGGGCAACAAGACGCTGGCAACCCCGACGCATCCGGTTGATGAAGCAGTAGATCTGACAGCGCCGGTGCTGGGTCTTTACGGCGGGCAGGATACAGGGATCCCGCAGGAGTCCATCGAGAGCATGCGTCAGGCGATTCGCGCGGCGAATGCCAACGCCGATATCGTGGTGTATCCCGAGGCAGGCCATGCGTTCAATGCCGATTATCGCCCAAGCTACAATGCCGAAGCCGCCGCCGATGGCTGGCAACGCATGCTGGCATGGTTTGCGAAATACGGCGTGAAATAAAGCCCCTCTATAAAAAAGCCCCGCAGGCAAACACCGGCGGGGCTTTTTGTTTTCTGTGGCGCTATCAAAATCGGGATTCACCCCGATTTACGTATCAAGCCTGACGCGGCTGACCATTGGAGGCGCTAAGACCGCCATCGACCGGCAGGTTGACACCCGTCACAAAGCGCGCGTCATCACTTGCCAGAAACGCAATAACATCGGCAATCTCTTCCGGCTCGGCGGCACGGCCCAGCGGAATTCGCTCGGCAAATTTCGCCAGTAACGCTTCGTTATTCTTGATGTCTTCGGCCATATCCGTAATGGTCAGGCTAGGACAGACGGCATTCACACGCACGCCGTCGGCACCGTGGTCCATCGCAAGCGATCGGGTAAAGTTGCTCACCGCGCCTTTCGCCGCATTATAGAAGCTCATGCCCCAGTCGCCGCCGAGGCCCGACACGGACGACACATTGACGATATTCCCTTTGCTTTTCTTCAGGGCCTCGATGAAGAAACGCGTGGCGTAAAACACGCCGCTCACGTCGATATCAAAGACTTTTTTCCAGTCTTCGATGCTTGCCTCATTGACTTGCCCCTGAACTGCAACACCGGCGTTATTCACCAGCACGTCGACGCGGCCAAACTTGTCCAGTACGACTTCTGCCAGACGCTCTACGTCCTGTGGATTCGACATATCTGCGACGTGAACATAATAGTTGGTGGATTCAAGCGTATTGGCAACCTTGGCCAACTTGATTTCGGTACGCCCGACCAGCACAACAATCGCGCCCTCTTTCGAGAAACGACGTGCGGTGGCGGCACCCATACCCGAACCTGCACCTGTCACCACGACCACTTTATCTTTAAATCGGCTCATCTTTGTCTCCTTACAGTGACTGAAATTGTCGGTCCAAACCGTTTTCACTGTCTTAAGCCTAGTCAAAATAGCGCAAAGTCGAGGCGACAAACTGAAAAACGGCCGCAGCAACGGCTCTCGGGCAAGGCATGGCGGGGCAGCAGGAGGAGTGGCAAAGAGGTTACAAAATTTGAATGGCCAGGTATACGTGCCAGAAATCTGCATCGTCATCAAACAGAGCGCCGACGGGCTTTTATTGAGAGCCTGCGGCAATTTCCCCGGCAGAAAATTCAATGAAGATGAATTATCGTCATCTTTAAACCCTCATTTGGCCGTCCAGATGTTTACACATCCATAATCCGCAGGTACTGTATCCTTCCTACGCGCACATTATTCACAGCGACAGTGAAGGACTCTCATGATCGAACTGAAACACCTGCGGACGCTGCAAGCTCTGCATAACACCGGCTCACTTGCTGCCGCAGCGGCACAGCTGCACCAGACACAATCTGCCCTGTCGCATCAGTTCAGCGATCTCGAGCAGCGTCTTGGTTTCAGACTGTTTGTGCGTAAAAGCCAGCCGCTGCGCTTCACGCCGCAGGGTGAAATCATGCTTCAACTCGCCGAACAGGTCCTGCCCCAGATTCAGCAGGCTTTACAGGCGTGTCATGAGCCGCAACAAACGTCTCTGCGCATCGCCATCGAATGTCATAGCTGTATTCAGTGGCTGACTCCTGCGCTGAACGCCTTTCACCAGACCTGGCCACAGGTGCTGATGGACTTTAAATCCGGCGTCACCTTTGACCCGCAGCCTGCGCTGCAACAAGGTGAGCTGGATCTGGTGCTGACCTCCGACATTCTGCCGCGCAGCGGTCTGCATTATTCGCCGATGTTTGATTTCGAGGTGAGACTGGTGCTTGCGCCGGATCATCCGCTGGCCTCGAAAGCCGTTATTACGCCGGAAGACCTGAGCAGCGAGATCCTGATGATCTATCCGGTGCAGCGCCAACGTCTGGATATCTGGCGTCATTTTCTGCAACCGGCGGGCGTCAGTCCTGCGCTGAAAAGCGTAGACAACACGTTGTTGCTGATACAGATGGTGTCGGCGCGTATGGGGATAGCCGCCCTGCCGCACTGGGTCGTGGAGAGTTTCGAGAAGCAGGGACTGGTGGTGACGAAAACGCTGGGCGACGGCCTGTGGAGTCGCCTGTACGCCGCAGTGCGCGATGGCGAGCAGCGTCAGGCGGTAACCGAAGCCTTTATCCGTTCGGCACGGCAACATGCCTGCGATCATCTGCCGTTTGTGCGCGACGCCTCGCGTCCGGGCGTCGCAACGGCGGCCAAGTCATTGTCTTGATAGCTTTTTTAGCACGCAATGGCGCGCGCCCTCCGGCATTTACAGACTGACTTTTCGCTGTGAAAACAGCAGGCCGAGCGCGAAGACGCAGATCGCGGTCAACGTCGCCGCCAGCAGGGTAAAGCTTAAGGTCATGCCTGTAATATCAATCAGATAACCTGTCGCCACGGGCAGCAATCCCGCCGGAATATAGGCGCCGATATTGAGCAGGGCATTGGCTTCCGCACGCCTGTCGGCGGCGATATTGAGCGACAACAAGGTCAATCCGCCCAACTGCCCCAGCCCCTGCGCCGCCCCGGCAGCCAGCGCGGCAAGAAAGATAGTCTTCACGCCTCCACCATGCAGCGTCATAACCACAGCCAGCATAGTGACCAGCAGCGCCGCACCGCTCAGGGAGAATATCCGGGCAATCGGTAACTGGCGACACAAAAGCTGCGTACCTACCGCGACCGCAAACATCAGACAGGCCATGATACCGGCGACAACCGGGCTGCCAAGCGCAGAATAGTTATTCAGTAAGACCGGGCCCAGCGAGAGCATCAGCGAGGTCGAGGTCAGTCCGGGCGCGAAGAACAAGATGCCGAGCAGCAGATGAAAAATATTCGCGCGTGCGAGGGTCGGCAAACGTAACGGACGCGGCGTCAAAACACGCGTTGGCGTGGCAGGCAGGCGCAGCGCAATCAGCATTGCGCTTAACTGCACGATGAGTTCCACGGCAAACACGGTCAATACCGGATGCGGCACAAAACGCACGATAGCCCCACTCATGACAGGCCCAAGCCCTGCGCCCGTCACCATCGCGATAGATGCCACCAGCGCCGCCTGACGTTTACGGCTTTCCCCTCCGGCATCGACGACCGCCGCCATGCTGGCAGTCACGGTAATCCCGACCGCAATCCCCGTCAGAAATCGCGCAACCAGCAGCGCATAAACCGAATCGGCGGTGATAAAGCAGACGCACGCCAGAAGCGAGGCCATCAGTCCCGGGATAATCACTTTTTTCTGCCCAGACGATCGGCAAGCTGACCGGCTACCAGCAGAGTAATGACCAGCGCCAGAATATAACAGGCAAAAATCAGCGTCATGGTGCCCGAAGTAAAACCAAACTGCTGTTTCCAATGAATATACAAAGGCGTGGGCGCATTGGAGAGCATAAAGACGGCAACGACGAGCCACGCCGTCTGCAAAAGACGCGCGGGAGAATAGGTCGAAAGCGCAGATGGAGACGACGAAACTGTGCTTTCGGACGATAAAGATTGTGACATGCTTTTTTCCTGTAATAAGAGGGCTGAATACCTTGCTCAGCCTGGCACGCAGGATATAGGCAACGACATAAAAGAAAAATAGGCTAGAATTCTGAACATAGCGGACAAAAATGTCTTTAATTGGAAATTCAGGTCATGGGCAAACTTAGCGGTATCGAAATTTTCGTGCAGGTCGCAGAAACGCGCAGCTTCTCTGAAACGGCAAAGCAGCGGGGCGTTTCCTCGTCTGCGGTCGGGAAAAGCATTGCCCGTCTCGAGTCGCGTTTGTCGGCGCAACTGTTTTATCGCAGCACCCGCAGCATTACGCTGACGACCGAGGGCGCGCACTACCTTGAGCGATGTCGCCGCATTCTTGCCGAAGTCGAAAGCGCCGAGCGTGAGCTGCTGGAAAGCCATCGCGCGCCGCAGGGCCAACTCAAGATCAGTTTGCCGCTGGTCGATGTGATTGTCCTGCCGCTGGTCAGCGGATTTATGCGCCGATATCCCGACATCATGCTGGATATCGATATGACCGACCGCATGGTAGACATCATCGAGGAAGGGTTTGATGCGGTCATTCGCACCGGCACGCCGCTCGACTCGCGCCTGAAATCGCGCTTTCTTGGCGGTTATCAGCGCGTGGTGGTCGCCGCCCCGTCCTATCTTTCGCAGAGAACCGTGCCGCAGCAGCCGGCCGATTTGGCGCAGCATGCCTGTCTGTTGCATAAATATCCCGGCACGGGGCGAATCGAGGCCTGGACAGGCGTCAACGATGCGGCCGAACTGCCCGCAGCGATGGTCTGCAACACCAATCGGGTCATCATCGACGCCGCATTAAACGGGTTGGGCATCGCCTGTCTGCCCGAGTATCAGGTGCGCCAGGCATTGCTGGAGGGCACGTTGACGCAGGTGCTAGCCCATCAACCTGCCGCCGGGAACGGCTATTGGGCCTTGTGGCCCGCAAGTAAACACGTTACCCCCAAACTTCGGGCATTTATTGACTATCTTGCGGAATATTTTGCCGAAAACCCGTTAAATGGCCAATGATCAGGGGCGGGCTGAAAAAGGCCCCGAACCTTCACGGATGAAGTAGACTTAAAGCAGGAAACCTTCCGCAGGAGTGACATTCATGAAAACAGCTCAAGCCTTAATTCTGGCTCTCGGCATTGCGCTCAGTAGCGCGAGTACACTGGCCGCGCCCCCCAAACGCCCATCGAAAGGCAGCAGCAGTTACTGAACAATCCTTCGCAGGAGCGGATGCAGCAGCGCATGCAGAGCGGTCAGCAACTGCATCAGCGCCAGCTGGAACAGGATCAGCGCTTTAGCCAGCAGCAGCAACAGCAGCGTCTTCGCGCGCAGTCGCTCAACGACCAGCAGCGTTTGCAGCAAAATCAGCTCAACAAAAATAACCAGCAGCAACAGCAGAAGTTAAGACAAATGCCGTGATGAACAGACCCCGAGCCGCCGACTCAGGGTCAAGGAGAGAGATCAGACCCCAAAATCCGGACCGATAAGATCGATGCGATCGGTGCAGATGCAATCCACGCCCCAGTTCAGCAGCAGCTGCGCGCGTTCGGGGCTGTTCACGGTGTACACCAGAATGCGTAAACCGGCCTGCTTGAGGCTGTTTACGCGCTGTTCGTTTAATTCTTTATGATGGATATGCAGCGAGACGCAGCCAAGACGCGTGGTCAGCGCCTGCCAGTTTTCATCCCATTTACCCAGCAGTAACCCGCGTGGCAACTCGGGGCTGCCGCCTGCGCGGCCTCCAGCGAGGCGACGTCAAAGGAAGAGAGCAGCGGCGGAACCGCCATGTCCTTCCACAGCGCCCGTGCCGCCAGCGCCACCTGTTCGCCGGTTTCATAGGCCAGACCGGTGGTGCCCTTGATCTCGATGTTTGCCATCAGATGATATTGCGCGCAGCGCGCCGCGACCTCGGAGAGCAGCGGCAGTTTTTCACCGTTGAAGGCCGCGCCGTACCAGCTTCCGGCATCAAGCTGAACCAGCTTGTCCCAGCTTAAGTCGCCCGCGACGCCCCACCCGTTGCTGGTGCGGTTTAGCGTGTCGTCGTGCAGCAGAAAGATTTCGCCACCCTGCGCCAGTTTGACGTCAAATTCTATCATGCTGTGACCCAGTCGCGCGCCGGTATCAATCGCCGCCAGCGTATTTTCAGGGGCCAGCGAACCGCCGCCGCGATGGGCCACAATGCGTGGATAAGGCCAGGCTGTCATGTTCATTCCATCCGTAATCCGCTTTTAGAATCAAAAAGTGTAGCGCGTGCGCAGGCAAAACCAAACGTAAATAGCTGCCAACGGCGGGACAATTTTCATGGGAGAGCCTGACCACAACGCCGCTACCGGCCCAGACGCCGTACGCCAGATTGTCGGCACCCAGCAGTTCGAGCGTTTTCAGTTCGAGCGCCACGCCGCGCGTTGCGTCGTCGGTAAGTTGAATATGTTCAGGGCGAATGCCCAGCGTCAATTCGCGCCCGCCCCACTCGGGTCTGGCGACGGGCAGCGGCAGTTCGTAGCCACCTTCCATGACCAGCGAGGTGCCGTCGGTCGAGAGTTGCCCCGGCAGCAGGTTCATGGCTGGCGAACCGATAAAGCTTGCGACAAACAGGCTGGCCGGACGCTGATACACCTCCGACGGCGTGCCAATCTGCTCGGCAACGTCTTTGTTCATGACGATAACGCGCTCGGCCAGCGTCATCGCCTCGACCTGATCGTGCGTAACATACAAGCTGGTGGTGCGCAGTCGGCGATGCAACTGTTGCAGCTCAAGGCGCATCTGCACCCGCAGCTTGGCGTCGAGGTTGGAGAGCGGTTCATCAAACAGGAAGACCGCCGGTTCACGCACGATTGCACGCCCCATCGCGACCCGCTGGCGCTGACCGCCGGAAAGCTCGCGCGGCTTGCGCTTCAACAACGGGCCCAGCTCGAGAATACGTGCGGCTTCTTCTACGCGCGCCTGAATCTGCGCCTTGCCGAATCCCCGAATCTTCAGGCCATACGCCATGTTGTCATAGACGCTCATGTGCGGGTAAAGCGCGTAGTTCTGAAACACCATCGCGATGCCGCGATCTTTGGGCTCCAGCTCCGTCACGCGCACGTCATCGATATAAATGTCGCCCTGAGTGGTGCGCTCAAGCCCGGCCACCATGCGCAACAGCGTCGATTTTCCACAGCCGGAAGGCCCGACCATCACGATAAACTCGCCGTCGGCGACATCCAGATCGATGCTTTTAATGATTTGATTCTGTCCATCGTAGGACTTGGTCACTGCCTGTAATTTTAAATTAGCCATGCTGATTGTCTGCCATGTTGATCATTTTTCACTGTCTACCAGGCCGCGCACAAACCAGCGCTGCATGAGCAGTACGACGGCCAGGGGCGGCAGTAACGTCAGAATCATCGCCGCCATCACCTGATTCCACTGGGTCGAGCCATCGCCCGACGAGATCATGCTTTTGATGCCCGCCACCGCCGTGCCCATCGAGGCATCGCTTGTGACAAGAATCGGCCACAGATACTGGTTCCAGCCGTAGATAAAAGTGATGACAAACAGCGCCGCCAGATTGGTTTTCGACAGCGGCAGCACGATGTCCCAGAAGAAGCGCATCGCGCCTGCGCCGTCAATACGCGCGGCCTCCAGCAGTTCATCCGGCAGCGTCATAAAGAACTGACGGAACAGAAAGGTCGCGGTCGCCGAAGCCATCAACGGCAGAGTGAGGCCGGTGTAGCTGTCGAGCAGATGCAGATTGGCAATCACCTGGACGGTTGGAAAAATACGCACCTCGACCGGCAGCATCAGGGTGATAAAAATCAGCCAGAAGAACAGGTTACGCAGCGGGAAACGGAAATAGACAATCGCGTAGGCCGACAGCATCAAGATGGAAATCTTGCCGACGGTAATGGCCAGCGCCATGATGAAACTGTTCAGCAGCAAGGGACCAAACGCCGGGCTGTTGCCGCCTGCGCCCTGCGTCCAGATAGCGCGGATGTTGTCGAACAGATGGCCACCCGGCACCAGCGTCATCGGCACGTCAAAAATCTGTTTGTTGTCCAGCGTCGCGGCGACAAACGCCACATACAGCGGGAACAGCACCATCAGCACGCCAGTAATCAGCACGGCGTGACAGAAAATATCCAGCCCTCTTCGATTTTCAATCATTGGTAGCGCACCTTACGCTCGATAAAGCGGAATTGAATAAATGTCAGCGCGATGACCATCACCATCAGCACCACGGACTGCGCGGCGGAGCTTGAAAGATCCAGACCGGTAAATCCTTCGCGATAAACCTTGTAAATCAGCGTGGTGGTCGCCTGAACCGGGCCGCCCTGCGTCGCGGCATCTATCACCGGGAAGGTATCGAAGAAGGCGTAAACCAGATTCACCACCAGCAGGAAAAAGCTGACCGGCGAAATCAGCGGCAGCACCAGATTGAAGAACCGGCGGATTGGCCCGGCACCGTCAATGGCGGCGGCTTCCACAAGCGATCGGGGAATCGACTGCAACGCGGCCAGAAAGAACAGGAAGTTGTAGCTTACCTGCTGCCAGATTGAGGCCAGCACCACGAGAAACATCGCCTGCCCGCTGTTTTGCGCATGGTTCCAGCTGTAGCCGAGTATGGCGAGAAAATGGGTGATGAGCCCGAGGCCGGGGCTGAACAGAAACATCCACAGCACGGCGGCCACGGCGGGCGCCACGGCGTAAGGCAAAATTAACAGAGTCTGATAAAGGCGACTGGCGCGGATCACGTGGTCAACCATCGCGGCAAGCAGCAGGGAGATAGCCAGACCAAAAAACGCCACCAATGCGCTGAATTTCAGCGTGGTATAAAACGACGCGAGATAGTAGGGATCCGCAAACAGCTGCCGAAAATTGCTCAGGCCGGCAAAAGTGCTGGAAACGCCGAACGGATCCATCGTCTGCACCGAATACCACAGCGCCTGACCGGCGGGCCAGAGAAAAAAGATCGCGGTAATAAGCAGTTGCGGCAAAACCAGCGCATAAGGCAACCAGCTGCAGCGAAATCCGGGACGGTGAGAACTCATAGGAATAACTCGTCAGAACCGGAAAACGGATGACCGGCGCAGCGCGCGACGCCCTGCCCGGTCACGGAGAGCATTATTTCACGGAAGCTTCAAAGCGACGCAGCAGCAGATTGCCGCGCTGTACGGATTCGTCCAGCGCCTGCTTGGCGCTCTTCTGACCGCTCCACACGCCTTCCAGCTCTTCATCGACAATCGTGCGAATCTGCGGCATGTTGCCCAGACGCATTCCCTTGGTGAAAGGCAATGGCGGCTTGTTCATCATCTGACGCGTGGCGACGTCCGACCCCGGATTCTTGTCATAGAAACCTTGCTGCTTGGTTAAATCATACGCGGCGGTCGTGACCGGAAGATAACCGGTTTTCTGGTGCCATTCGGCGGCAATTTCCGGCGTGGTCAGGAATTGCAGGAATTCGGCTACGCCCTTGTAGGTGGCGTCATCCTTGCCTTTCATCACCCACAGACTCGCGCCGCCGATAATGGCATTTTGTGGCGCGTTCTTGTTGTCGGCATCGAATGGCATCATCCCGACGCCGTATTCGAATTTGGCATGCTGGCGAATATCGGCCAGTGAACCGGAGGATGCCGTGGTGATGGCGCAATCGCCGTTATAGAACTTGGCGGTAGATTCATCCTGTCGGCCGAAATAGGTGAATTCCCCTTTCTTGTTCATGTCTTCAAGGAATTGGATGTGTTTGATTTGCTCGGGCTTGTTGAACTCCAGTTCTGCATCGGTGCCGTCGAAGCCGTTGTTTTTGGTGGCGACCGGCAGGCCGTGCCAGGCGCTGAAGTTTTCAATCTGGATCCAGCCCTGCCAGCCGCTGGCGTAGCCACACTTCATGCCCGCGGCTTTGAGTTTGGCGGTATCCTGCTCCAGCTCCTGCCAGGTCTTCGGCGGCTGGTCGGGGTTCAAACCGGCTTTTTTAAACGCGTCCTTGTTGTAATACAGCACCGGCGTGGAGCTGTTGAACGGCTGTGACAACAGGCGGCCCTGCGAGTCGGAGTAATAGCCCGCCACGGTCGGTACAAACTGGGAAACGTCTTCTTTCAGACCCGCATCGGCAAATACCTGGTACACGGGCTTGATTGCCTTGCTCGCCATCATGGTCGCGGTGCCGACTTCATAGACCTGCAAAATCGCCGGTGCATTGCCGGTGCGATACGCTGCAATGCCCGCCGCCAGGTTCTGGTCATATTTACCTTTATACACCGGCACGATTTTCACGTCGGAATGCGACTGGTTGAAGCGGTCGGCCAGAGAGTTAACCTCTTTGCCCAGTTCGCCGTCCATCGAGTGCCAGAAAGGGATTTCCGTGACGGCCAGTGCATTCGCGCTGAAAGCCAGCATCAGTGCCGCGCAAAGCGCCGATTTCTGTAAAGTAATAAACATGCCTGTCTCCTGAATTCTGCGGGGGAGCTGTCGCAGTGAAAGTTTGGAAGTGAAATAACTTTTTTATTCGGGAGGTAACATGACACGGCTAAATGACAGAAAAATAACCGTTAAATGACGATGGCGTGACAGCAGCATGAAACGCGCATGACGATATGATGGCAAAAAAGGGCGCAACGCCTTCGCGATGCACCCTTTAATGTGACGGCAATAAACTTACAGTGCGCGTTTCAGACGGGCAACGGCCTCGTGCAACTGCGCTTCGGTCGCGGTGGCGAACGAAATACGGAAGGTCGAGTGATCCGGATTATCGGCATAGAAGAACTCGCCCGGCACAAAGACCACACCCTGCTTGAGCGTCTCTTTCATCCACTCGGTGCAGTTGCGCGGCTCGCGGAAACGCGCCCACAGGAACATGCCGCCTTTTGGATATTCGAAGGTCAGCACGTGGCCCAGTTCACGCTCCAGCAGTTCGGCCAGCACGGCGCACTTCTTCTTGTAGGCGGCGCGGATGGTCTCAATCTGCTGGTCCAGACGGCCCAGACCCAGATAGTATTCGGCCACGGTCTGCGACAGCGAACTGGCGTGCAGGTCGGCCGCCTGCTTGATGATCGCTACTTTGTTCAGCAGCCATTGCGGCATGATAACCCAGCCGAGACGCAGGCCCGGTGCCAGAATCTTGGAGAAGGTCGAGGTATAGATGATGTTGTCGGCATGGCCATAGAGCGACTTGGACAACGCATACAGCGTCGGCAGACGCTCATCGGTAAAGCGGATTTCGCCATACGGGTCGTCTTCAACAATCAGGAACTGATGCTCGGCGGCCAGTTTGACCAGCTGCTCACGGCGAGCCTGGCTCAACGTCACACCGCTCGGGTTGCCGAAGGTCGGAACCACGTAAACGCCTTTGATTTTGCGCGTTTTCAGCATCTCGGCCAGTTCGTCGACTTTCATGCCGTCACCGTCGGAGCCCACGGACAGCAGATTTGCCTCGGCCAGTTCCAGCGTTTGCAGCGCCGCCAGATAGGTAGGACGCTCAACCACGAATACGTCGTCGGGATTAACGACGGCGCGCATCACCAGATCCAGCGCCTGCTGGGAACCGGCGGTGACCACGACATCTTCCGGCGTCGCGTGAATGCCGCGCGTCTCGCAAAGTTCGACGATACGTGCACGCAGGCCATAGCTGCCTTCGGTCAGGCCGTATTGAAACGCCAGCTCCGGCTTTTCGGTAATCGCCTTCTGCGTCGCCTGCGCCAGCCCTTCAAAGTCGAAAAGGGCTGAGGAAGGAATGCCTCCCGCCAGTGAAATCACGCCTTCCATTTGACTTTGTTTCAGCAATTCCCTGATAGCCGAGCTTTTCAGCCTGGCCATGCGCGTGGCGAGCAAACCTTCTGTGTTCATTTCTTCTTCCCGGTAGTGTGCGAAATTTTTAGAATGTAAGAAAAGCTAATTTATAGATAAAGCAATTTATCGTAAAAAAAAGACCGCCAGGCGCCTGCCGTGCGGTTTTATTAGATTTAACACAGTTTGTGGTGGAATTAACGCATTTTATGCATCGGGCGTTTTCAGGCCCCGAGATACGCCGCGCGCACCGCTTCGTTGGCCAGCAGCGCCGCCCCCGTGTCCTCCAGCACCACGTGACCGTTCTCGAGCACATAACCGCGATCTGCCAGTTTCAGCGCCTGATTGGCGTTTTGCTCGACCAGAAAGATGGTCATGCCCTCTTCGCGCAGCAACTGGATAGTGTCGAAAATCTGCTGAATGATGATAGGTGCCAACCCGAGCGAGGGTTCATCCAGCAGCAGCAGACGCGGCTGACTCATCAATGCACGGCCGATGGCCAGCATCTGCTGCTCGCCGCCGGACATGGTGCCCGAACGTTGCGCCCTGCGTTCTTTCAGCCGCGGAAACAGGGTAAACACTCGCTCGAGGCGCTGCTGAAACAGGTCGCGGGCGGCGAAGAATCCGCCCATTGCCAGATTCTCCTCCACCGTCATACGCGAAAATACGCGGCGTCCTTCGGGCACGATGGCGATGTCGCCGCGCATGATTTTGGCCGTCGGCCAGTGCGTAATGTCTTGTCCTTCAAAGACGATGCTGCCCTGCGAAGCACGCGGTTCGCCGCAAAGCGAACCCAGCAGCGTGGTTTTACCCGCGCCATTGGCCCCGATGAGAGTAACGATTTCGCCCTGGTCGATATGTAAACTGACCTGATGCAGTGCCTGAATTTTGCCGTACTGGGCCGATACCTGATTAAATGACAACATCGCTTATCCCTCGCCCAAATACGCACGAATGACGTCTGGATTATTACGAATTTCCTGTGGCGTGCCCTGTGCCAGCGGCGTTCCCTGATTGACCACATAAATGCGGTCGGAGATGCCCATCACCAGTTTCATATCGTGTTCAATCAGCAACACGGAAACCTTGTGCTGGTTGCGCAACTCGGCAATCAGCTGGTTCAGTTCTTCCGTTTCGCGCGGGTTGAGTCCGGCGGCCGGTTCGTCGAGCATCAGGATTTCAGGCTGCGTGACCATGCAGCGCACGATTTCCAGCCGACGCTGCTGACCATAGGCCAGATTCCCGGCCTGCCGGTTTGCCAGCGCCAGAAGTCCCACGCGGTCAAGCCACTGCGCGGCGCGGTCGAGCGCATCCGCCTCGGCGCGACGAAAGCCCGGCGTCTTGAACAAGCCTGCCAGTACCCCGCTTTTTAAATGCCGATGTTGCGCAACCAGCAGGTTTTCAATCACGGTCATTTCGCGGAACAGCCGCACGTGCTGGAAAGTGCGCACAACGCCCATGCGGGCTATCTTCTGGCCCGGCAGCCCTTCGAGATGGTGTTCGCGCAGCATGATGGTGCCGCCGCTCGGACGATAGAAACCGGTCAGGCAGTTGAATACCGTTGTTTTTCCGGCTCCGTTCGGGCCGATTAGCGACACGATTTCTCCCTGATTCAGTTGCAGGGCCACATTATTGACCGCCAGCAGGCCGCCGAAGCGCATCGTCAGCCCTTCGACCTGTAACAAAGGTTGCGTACTCATGCCTGCTCTCCCTTGTCTGCGGCGATTTTATCGGCCACTTTCAGCTTGAGCTGCGGGCGTTTCATCGGCAGTAATCCCTGCGGTCGCCAGATCATCATCAAGACCATCAGCGCTCCGAGCAGCAACATGCTGTATTCATTCAGATCACGCATCAGTTCACGGGACACCACCAGCAGGATTGCCGCCAGAATTACCGCAAACTGCGAACCCATGCCGCCCAGAACCACGATGGCGAGCACAAAAGCCGACTCGACAAAGGTAAAGGATTCGGGGCTGACAAAGCCCTGACGCGCGGCAAACAAGGTCCCGGCGAAACCGGCAAAGGCGGCGCTGATGGTAAAGGCGGTCAGTTTGATGCGGGTCGGGTTCAGCCCCAGCGAGCGACAGGCTATCTCGTCTTCGCGCAGCGCTTCCCATGCACGGCCCAGCGGCATGCGCAACAGGCGGTTGATCACGAACAGCGTCAGAATAACCAGCAGCAACGCGACCATGTAGAGAAAGATAATGCGATCGCCGGGATCATAGCGTAGCCCGAAGAAATGGCTGAAGGTATCCCAGCCGCCCTCGCGTGCGGTACGGCTGAACTCCAGTCCGAACAGCGTGGGTTTCGGGATCTGGCTGATGCCGTTGGGGCCGCCGGTGATCTCGGTGTTATTGAGCAGCAGAATACGCACGATTTCGCCGAAGCCGAGGGTCACGATGGCCAGATAGTCGCCGCGCAGCCGCAATACCGGAAAACCGAGCAGAAAACCGAACGCCGCCGAGACCAGCCCCGCCAGCGGCAGCGCCTCCCAGAAACCGATGCCGTAATAGTGATTGAGCAGCGCGTAGGTGTAGGCACCCACGGCATAGAAACCGCCATAGCCCAGGACCAGCAACCCTGAAAGCCCGACGACCACGTTCAGTCCGAGGCCCAGCATGATGTAGATGAGCGTCAGCGTGGCGATATCCACAGTGCCGCGAGACACGATAAACGGCCAGGCAATGGCGGCGATAATCATCACCCCCGCGAGCCATTTCTGTTTGGCCGTCGAGCCATCGAAACTCGGCAGAACAAAGCTTGGGCCGGAAACCTTTTTCAGCCCCTTTTGCAGCAGCGGCCGGAACAACTGAAACACGAAGACAACTGCACATCCGGCGGCTATCCAGTACCAGCGCACCGCATCCGCGCCGTGAACGACCAGATGCGTGCCTTCGAGACTCAGTTGCAAGCCCATGATAAACGAGGCCAGGACCAGAAGAACCAACGTAGAGACGAGCGCATTGAGCAGGTTGAGGTGCTTCATACTTTCTCAACCTCCGGACGGCCCAGAATCCCGGTCGGCAAAACCAGCAACACGACAATCAGCAGCGCAAACGACACCACATCTTTATATTCGGTACTTAAATAGGCAGACGTCAGCGCCTCGGCCACGCCAAGGATAAGCCCGCCAATCATCGCGCCCGGAATGCTGCCGATGCCCCCAGAACGGCGGCGGTGAAGGCTTTCATACCCGCCATAAAACCGATATACGGGTTAATCACGCCATAGAACTGGCCCAGCAATACGCCCGCGACCGCCGCCATCAGCGCACCAATCACGAAGGTCAGCGAGATAACGCGATCGGTATTGATACCGAGCAGGCTGGCCATTTTCAGATCTTCGGCGCAGGCACGGCAGGCGCGTCCCATTCGCGAGTAGCGAATAAACAACGTAAGCCCCAGCATGGCGATAAAAGTGACTATCCAGATAATCAGCTGCATGGTGCTGATGGTGGCGGCAAAGCCGTTGGTTTCGCCCAGCGTCCACTGGCCGGTGACCAGACTCGGCAGCGCAAGATCGCGTGAGCCTTGCGTGAGGCTGACATAGTTTTGCAGGAAGATAGACATCCCGATGGCGGAAATCAGGGCAATCAGACGTTTGGAATTGCGCACGGGTTTATAGGCCACGCGCTCGATGCTCCAGCCGTAGGCGCTGGAAATGACGATGGCGGCGATAAATCCGGCGCCAATCAGCAGCCAGCTTGCATCAATGCCTACCATCATCAGTGCGGCAATCACGATAAAGGAGACATAGCTGCCTATCATGTACACCTCGCCGTGCGCGAAGTTGATCATGCCGATAATGCCGTAGACCATCGTGTAACCAATGGCTATCAGCGCATACGTGCTGCCCAGGGTGACACCGTTGAACATCTGCTGGATAAAATAGAGAAACTGCTCGGACATACCACACACCTTAAATGAAACCCGGCGATACTAGAGCTGCGGCGGCCCATGCCCCCGCAGTCCTGTTACAGCAAGCGAAATAAAAATTACTGGATTGGCGTGGACGTGCCGTCGGCATGCCACTGGAAGACGCCAAACTCGAAGCCTTTGAGGTCGCCCTTCGCGTCCCAGCTTAGAGGTCCCATCACGGTATCGACCGGAGCGGATTTGAGGTTTTTGACAATCTCTTCCGGCTCCATGCTGCCGCTGCGGGTCATGCCGGTGGTTAGCGATTGCAGCGCGGCATAGGTGGTCCAGACAAAAGGACCGGTCGGGTCGAGCTTTTTGGCTTTCAGCGCATCGACGACGGGTTTGTTGGCAGGCACCTGGTCATAACGTTTTGGCAGCGTGACCAGCATGCCTTCCGATGCCGCCCCGGCAATGTTCGACAGAGAAGAGTTGCCCACGCCTTCAGGCCCCATAAATTTGGCATTCAGGCCGGCCTGTTTGGACTGGCGCAGAATCTGGCCCATCTCCGGGTAATAACCGCCGAAGTACACGAAGTCGACGTTCTCTTTCTTGAGGCGCGCCACCAGCGTCGAGAAATCTTTGTCGCCCGCCGTGATCCCTTCAAACAGCACCACATTGCCGCCGGATTTTTTCAGGCTTTCCTGCACCGAACGCGCCAGCCCTTCGCCATACTGCTGCTTGTCGTGGATTACCGCGATACGCTGGGGTTTCACGACATCGAGGATGTATTTCGCGGCGGTAGGCCCCTGATCGGAATCCAGACCGGTTGTGCGCATGATCATCTTGTAGCCACGGGTCGTCAGGTCGGCATTGGTGGCCGCAGGGGTAATCATTATCACGCCTTCATCTTCATAAATGTCCGATGCAGGCTGGGTAGAGGATGAGCAAAGGTGGCCAATCACGTAACGAATACCGTCATTGATCACTTTGTTGGCGACCGCAACGGCCTGTTTAGGATCGCACGCGTCGTCGTATTCAACGCCAACCAGTTTGTCGCCCTTGATGCCGCCCTTGGCATTGATGTCCGCGATAGCCTGTTTTGCGCCGGTGAATTCCATGTCGCCGTATTGGGCGACCGGACCGGACATCGCGCCGACGATGGCTATCTTGATATCCTGCGCCACGGCAGAATGCCCGATTGCCAACGCAACGCAGCCTGCCAACCAGAGCTTACCCTTTGATAATTTCATCCTGACTACCCCATTCGATTATGTTGTGATGTTGTCTATTCACCTGCTTAAAACATGCTCACTTACCGCTTTCGCCAATAGTAATAATGAGTTAGCAGGTTTTTTTGGTCTTATTCTCTAATAAAACGCTTATTTATCACGTTATTAAACAGGTATTTTCTTCTGTAAATCAAATCACACATCCAGAAACAAGAGGTGTAAACAGAATTTTATTTGGGTAAAAAGGCGACGAATGGGCAAAATGTCAGCGGTAAACGCTGCCAAAATTTAATTAGTCCGCCGTTTATATTTTATACGGTAACACCAAAAATATTTTCGACCTGTTACTGTACAAAAAAACTTACGCAACGATTGGCTCGCGATCCCTTACACTGTTTCAGTCCCTTTTATCTGGTAATCCCTGGCGCACTCATGAAATTGACCATAATAAAACTCGACAGCCTTTCCTCGCAGGACCTGCTGGATCTCGCCAAAATCTGGCCTAGGCAATCGCCGGGCGTCTGGCAGCAATGGCTGACGCCGGAGCAGATGATATTCGCGGCACGCTTCAACGATCGTCTGCTGGCGGCCGTTAAAGTTTCAGTCCGTGATTCGCAGGCGAAACTCGACGATTTATGTGTGCGGGAAGTGACACGCAGGCGGGGTGTCGGGCTGTATCTGCTCGAGATTCTCCAGCAGCAGTTGCCGAAGGTGGCGGAATTGACGATGGACGATATTGCCGAAGATGCGGGGCTTGCGGCCTTTATGCGCGCCTGCGGGTTTAAACTTGAAGAAAACGTATGGCGAAAATCACGAAACTAAAACGCCGCGTGTGCTGAAGAGCAGGCATAAAAAAAGCGACCCCGGAGGTCGCTTTTTCACTTAACGCGTTGTCAAACCCACGTTTTTCTGACGGGCATCAGGCTTCGATAGCCATACGCAGTTTTTTCATTGCGTTCTTTTCAAGCTGGCGAACACGTTTCTGCGGAAACGCCATACTTGTCGGCCAGTTCCTGCAACGTCGACTTGTTGTCGTCGTCGAGCCAGCGGGCACGGATGATGTCCTGGCTACGCTCGTCAAGGCCTTCCATCGCGAAGGTCAGTTTGTCGGCCGCGCTGGATTCCCAGTTGTCTTCTTCGATGCTTTCGGCGAAGTCAGAGCTTTTGTCCTGCAGGTACAGCATAGGGGCCATGGCCTGACCATCGCGCGGCTCTTCGTCGGGCGTTGGGTCGAAAGTCATGTCCTGTGCGGCCATGCGGGATTCCATTTCCAGCACGTCTTTACTGGTCACGCCGAGTTCGCGCGCCACGTGTTCGACTTCTTCATGGCTGAACCAACCCAGACGCTGCTTGTTTTTACGCAGGTTAAAGAACAGTTTGCGCTGTGCCTTGGTGGTGGCCACTTTTACGATACGCCAGTTGCGCAGCACGTATTCGTGGATTTCTGCCTTGATCCAGTGCACGGCGAACGAAACCAGACGCACACCGACTTCGGGATTAAAACGGCGAACCGCTTTCATCAGGCCGATATTACCTTCCTGGATAAGGTCAGCCTGCGGCAGACCATAGCCTGAATAATTACGGGCGATATGAGCGACAAAGCGCAGGTGAGATAGGATAAGCTGCTTTGCTGCGTCCAGATCGCCTTCGTAATGCAGCCGTTCAGCCAGCGCCCTTTCTTCCTCTGCGGTGAGCATAGGATAGGTGTTGGCTGCCCGTACATAGGCTTCCAGGCTACCTTGGGGTACTAATGCTAAAGTTTGCATTTCTTTGGTCATTAAAGCCTCTCCAATGTGACGTAAGAAGGTTTTACTCATCGTTGCCGCGGAGTGAGTACCGACGGATGTAACCGGATAACAACAACGAAGAACCGCTCACATTTGCTGCAAATTCGACCCTGACACTCATTCAAAGTTCAGTCTTTCGTGCCATTACGGCCCAAAGACTGTATGCGAGGTAACAGGGAATAGATTGGGAAATTGTGCTCAAGAGGGAAGAAGAGTTTCAAGATCCTGATTCGCAGGGATCCTTTGGTGCAGTTAATTGATATGGGGATCTTCCCTTGCAGCACAACCCGCAGCTACAAGGGAAGAGTATAACAAAAAAATCTTATTGTGGTGTAAATCGTCGTAAATGTTGCACCGTGGCCAGATAAGCCGCTACCCAGCCGATCATTGCGGCTACGATTAACAGCAGCAGACTTTCGTCCCAGCCGAGGCCGTGAAGGTCGAACGTGGTGCCGAATACCGATGCCACCTGTGTCACGACGGCTTCGAGACGCAGAACCAGCGCTTCGGAGAGCAGCAACGACAGCGCCGCGCCGCAGAAGCCGAGCATCGCGCCGCCGTTGAGGAACGGCCGCAGAATAAAGCCGTCGGTCGCGCCAATTAGCTTCATCACGTTAATGGTGTCGCGACGACTGAAGATGCTCAGACGCACACTGTTACCGATGACCAGGAACACCGCCACAATCATCAGAATGCCTATCATCGCAGCAATTTGCCCGACCAGTCCGGTCAGCGCGGCGAGTCTGGCGAACCAGCTGTCATCCATACGAACTTCATCGACACCCTGAACGGCCGCAACGCGGTCACGCAAGGTGTTCAGCGTATCCGACCCCTGGAAATTCATCTTCGGCGTCACGATAGCCACCGCAGGCAACGGGTTCTGCTCCAGCATATCCATTGCGCCGCCAAAGCCGGACCAGTTGCGGAATTCGCCCATCGCTTCCTGACGAGACAGGTAGTTGACCTTGTCGACGCCCGCTTCCGCTTTCAGGGCTTTCACCACATTCAGTGCGGCATCGTCGTCCAGCGACTTGTCGATATAGACGGTAAGCTGTGGCGTGGGATACCACTGTTCCGCCGCCTGACTGACGTTTTTCCACACCAGATAACAGACACTCGGCAGCGTCAGCGAAATGGCGATAACCATGATGGTCAACAGAGTGGCCAGCGGCTGACGCAGCATATCGCGGACGGTGTTGCTCCACGCATAGCGCATCTGCTCGCGGAATCCGCCCTGCAGCGCCCTGCTTTTCGATTCGCGTGCGCTTTTGGCCGTCTTGGCCGGTTTCGCATTGCCCGCAGGTTTTGGACTATTGGCCATGGTAGGCGCCTCCTGCCATTCTTCCCTGACTCAGCGTCAGCGTGCGGTAACGACGGCTGGCGATAAGGCCCATATCGTGCGTTGCCATCAGGACGGTAACGCCCACGCGGTTAAACTCTTCAAACAGCCGCAAAATCCCCTCCGACAGCACTTCATCCAGGTTACCCGTAGGTTCGTCGGCCAGCAGCACGGCCGGCTTGTTGACGACGGCGCGGGCAATGCCGACGCGCTGCTGTTCACCGCCGGAAAGCTGAATGGGAAAGTTTTTCGCCTTGTCCAGCAGTCCGACCTTGTCCAGCGCAGCCGAAACGCGGCGGCGAATGTCTTCACCGCTGGCACCGGCGATAATCAGCGGCATAGCGACGTTGTCATAAACCGTTCTGTCGAGCAGCAGGTGGTGATCCTGAAAGATCATGCCAATCTGCCGACGCAGAAACGGGACTTCGCGGCTTTTCAGACGGCTAATATCATGGCCGCCAAATAGAATATGTCCTGCACTCGGGCGTTCAATACCGCAAATCAGCTTCAGCAGGGTACTTTTACCGGCTCCGGAATGGCCGGTCAGAAATGCCATCTCGCCCTGCTGAATATGGAAATCGACGCCTTGCAGCGCCTGTCGCCCGCCTAGATAAGCTTTACTGACCTGTTCAAAGCGAATCATCCGTATTAATCCTCTCGGGCAAAAAGTGCCTCAATAAAATCGTCTGCCTTAAACGGCCTTAAATCTTCGATGCCTTCACCTACACCGATATAACGGATAGGGATCTCGAACTGGTCGGCGATGGCGAAGATCACGCCGCCTTTGGCCGTTCCGTCAAGTTTGGTCAGGGTAATACCGGTCAGGCCAACCGCTTCGTTAAACAGTTTTGCCTGACTTACCGCGTTTTGTCCGGTGCTGGCATCCAGCGTCAGCATAACCTCATGAGGGGCGTCGACATCCAGCTTTTTCATAACGCGGACAATCTTCTTAAGTTCTTCCATCAGATGAGATTTATTCTGCAAACGGCCCGCCGTATCGGCGATCAGCACGTCTATCTTGCGCGACTTGGCGGCCTGAATCGCATCGAAAATCACCGACGCGGAATCGGCCCCGGTATGCTGGGCAATCACCGGAATATTGTTGCGCTGACCCCAAACCTGTAGCTGCTCGACTGCCGCAGCGCGGAAGGTGTCGCCCGCAGCCAGCATCACCGACTTGCCTTCGGCCTCGAACTGGCGCGCCAGCTTGCCGATGGTGGTGGTTTTGCCGACGCCGTTGACGCCTACCATCAGGATGACATACGGGGTTTTACCGCCTACATCCAGCGGCTTGTCGACTTTCGCCAAAATTTCGGACATTTCTTCCTTCAGCTTGCCGTACAGCGCTTCCGCATCTTTCAACTGTTTGCGGCTGGCGTGTTCGGTCAGCGAAGTAATGATTTTGCGCGTGGTTTCAACGCCAACGTCGGCGATAAGCAACTGTTCTTCCAGCTCGTCAAAGAGATCGTCGTCGATTTTCTTGCCACGGAACAGGCCGACAAAACCGGAACCCAGATTCTGTCTGGTCTTGACCAGGCTGCGTTTCAGGCGGGCGAAGAAGCCTTCTCTGGTTGGACGTTCCTGTTCGGTCTGCTGTTCAAGCGCAGGCAGGCTGACCAATGGCTCGAGCGCCACCGGCAACGGCTCTGGCTCATTCTCGGGTTCGGGTTCGATTTCCGGTTCAGGTTCTTTCTCCGGCTCCGGCTGGATTTCCGGCTCGGGTTCGATAACCGGCTGCGGCTCGACGACAGGTTCAGGATCGATGACGGGCGCTGGCTCGCGCACAGGCTCGGATTCAACCGGATGCTGTCTTGCGACGACATCTTCGGTAACTTCGACGATTTCCTGTGCCAGCGCTTCGGCGGACTGCGCAGTTTCTGTAACCGGCTCGACCTTTTCCGCTTCAGCGGGCTCGGCCGTGTGAACCTCAACGGCCCCGGCTTCGGAATGGGTTTCTGAATGGGCGGGAGTTATTACCTCGGCCTGTTCTACCGGCTCGACGGATTGCTCAACCTTTTCTACTTCCTGCGGCTGTTCTTCTTCCTTGCGACCACGTCCAAACCAGGAAAGAAAACCGCGTTTTTTCTCTTTTGCCATTTTACAACTTCACTCCACGCCGTTAATTCCCGACGAACCGGATTATTGATAGGGTAATAACCTAGCAGTCTATCACTTTCCCTTAAACGCAACACGTCTGAGTGACGATTTCCACAGCTCATACAATCGACTACGCTGTCTAATACGCCTTGCCCGTGATGTCGCGGTAGCCTACGGGACGTCACACCGGTAGAATAGCCTCCCAAACCGTGTTCTGAACACCCACGAAGCTATTTATAACCAGAAGTTACCATCATAAAGACTATGGCAAAAAAACCGCAAACCCAGCCAGCCGGCCAGATTCGCCTGATTGGCGGGCAATGGCGTGGACGCAAGCTGCCAGTGCCGCACAGTCCCGGACTGCGCCCTACAACCGACAGGGTCAGAGAGACGCTCTTTAACTGGCTGGCACCGGTCATTCAGGGCGCGCGCTGTCTGGACTGCTTTGCCGGCAGCGGCGCACTGGGCATCGAAGCGCTGTCCCGCTATGCAGGCAGCGCCACGCTGCTGGAATTCGAAAAACCGGTGGCGCAGCAGCTAGAGCGCAATCTGGCGCTGCTCAACAGCCAGAATGGACAGGTAGTTAACGTCAACACCTTGAACTGGCTGGCAAAAAATGGCACGCCGCACGAGGTTATCTTCCTCGATCCGCCGTTCCGCAAAGGGATTTTGCAAGACACGATAGGCCTGCTCGACAGCCAGGGCTGGCTGGCGGACGAAGCCTGGATTTACATTGAATCAGAAGTTGAACACGGCGCTATTCCGGTGCCCGCCAGCTGGCGTTTGTATCGCGAAAAAATTGCCGGACAAGTCGCCTATCGCCTTTATCACCGCGACGTCACGCCTGCTGACGCCTCGCCACAGGAGCAGTCAGATGTTGATTAATATTGGTCGTTTGTTGATGCTTTGCATCTGGGCTTTTCTGCTGTCGAACGTCATTCATCCGTTTCCGAAACCGATGAGATACTTCCTCGACGTCGCCATGGTATTCATGTTCTTCATGCACGGCGTGCAAGTCATGCTGTTAAAAGCGACCCAGACCAAGGATCAGCCCGCCATCGGTGGCTGGTTGCAGTTGCGTATTTTCCTGTTTGGCGTGTTTGAACTGCTGGCCTGGCAGAAAAAACAGCCTCCCCTGCCGAAGAAGTAAGCGCGATTCCCTTTCCAGAAACACCGCCTTCCGCGCGGTGTTTTGTTTTTTATCCCCCTCTTGTTTCTCAAAATGCCTCTTTTGTCACGTCCCGCATAATTTTAAGCCTGTTTTAAGATTGTCGGCTCCCCTTTGCCTCTCCTACACTTAGTTCATGAGGTCGAGCCGGAGGGCTTTACCGTTTTGGCAGTTCTTTGCTTTCTTTCATTAGATAAGGACAAACAATGAGTTGGCCGTTTATTGCAGTATTGCTTTCTGGTTGGCTTTACGTCGACGCACGCTATCGCGGCCCTCGCTGGCAGGGATGGCTATTCAAACCCGTTACCCTGCTGTTGCTGATGCTGCTGGCCTGGCAAGCTCCCGTGATGAGTACCAACGGCTACCTGATTGTGCTGGGCCTGCTGGCGACGCTGGTCGCCGATGCCCTGCTGCTGATGCCGAGGGAGCGCCATCTTTACGCCATTGGCGCATTTTTCCTTTCTCATCTTCTCTATACCCTGAGTTTTGCCAGTCAGATGAGTTTCACCTTCTTCTGGCCGCTGCCGGTAGTGCTGCTGGTTATCGGCGCAATCCTTCTGGCAGTAATATGGAGCCGACTCGAGGAGATGCGTTGGGCGGTAATCACCTTTATTGCCATGACGTTACTTATGGTGTGGGTCGCGGGTGAGCAGTATTTCTTCCGGAGTACCGATCTGGCCTTCTCGCTGCTGTGCGGCTCGATTCTGCTGCTGGTCGCCAACATCATCTGGATGGTCAGCCACTATCGCTACAAATTCCGCGCCGCCGACGCCATTGTCGCCGCCTGCTATTTCGGCGGACACTTCCTGATTGTGCGTTCGCTGTACGTGTAAAACCTTCAGCGCCTCTTTGAATATCTACAGCGTTGGTTTCAAAGAGGCGTTAATGCGTGCTTGAGTCCCGGTAAAATTTTCCCCCTAAACCTCTCCTGCCCGGCATACTCTATTTCGCCTTGACCCTGGAGTTAACTCCAAGGTGTACACTCCTGAACAGTAGAGGGCAATGACGCTCGTCGGGAGGATTCATGTCTATCAAGCAGCATCAGCATTCCAAAAGTTGTGGTACAAGCTGCCATACCTCCGTGTCACGCGCGCCCTCGTTCAAGCAAATTAGTCGCATTCAGCTTGCGGATGCCCCCGTGGTTGATTCCCCTTTACCGGAAACCGCTGCGCCAGATACTCGGCGGATGAGCTGGAAAGTCAGTGGGATGGACTGCCCAAGCTGCGCCCGCAAAGTGGAAAAGGCCGTGAGTGGGCTCGACGGTGTGAGCCGCGCAAAGGTGCTGTTTGCCACCGAGAAGCTGGTGGTCGATGCGGTATTGTCCCCCTCGACTCTCAGCATTTCCTCACAAATTACTCAGGCCGTAGAGTCCGCGGGCTTTACTCTCACGCCTTCTGTCAGAAATTCTTCAGAACTTCCTCATGCCGCTCCGACCCGTCTGAAAGAGAATGCGCCGCTCCTTGCGCTTATTGTCCTGATGTTGCTCAGCGTCGCGCTGGCGCAGGTGAATCCGCAATGGGGAAATCTGGCCTTTATCGCGACGACGCTGGTCGGCCTGTGGCCGGTGTTGCGACAGGCGATGCGTCTTACTCGCAGCGGCACGCCCTTTGCCATCGAAACCTTGATGAGCATTGCCGCCATCGGCGCGCTGTTTATCGGTGCCACGGCCGAAGCGGCAATGGTGCTGCTGCTCTTTGCCGTCGGCGAAAAGCTGGAAGCCTTTGCGGCGAGCCGTGCGCGCAGCGGGGTAAAAGCGCTGATGGCGCTGGTGCCGGAAAGTGCGCAACGGCGTAGAGAGGGCACGCTTCATACGGTGCCGGTTGCCGAACTGGCGCTTGATGATGTGATTGAAGTCGCTGCCGGGGGCCGTTTACCGGTGGATGCCGTGCTGCTCAATGCAGCCGCCAGCTTTGATGAAAGTGCGCTGACGGGGAATCCGTGCCGGTTGAACGCCAGCCCGGCGAGAAAGTTCCGGCGGGCAGTCTGTGTGTGGATACCGTTGCGCAATTGAAAGTCGCCTCCGCGCCGGGTCAAAGTGCTATCGACCGGATATTGCAACTGATTGAAGAGGCCGAAGAGCGCCGCGCACCGATTGAGCGTTTCATCGATACTTTCAGTCGTTATTACACGCCCGTCATTATGCTGATGGCGCTGCTGGTTATCGTTGTGCCGCCGCTGGCGATGGGGTTGTCGTGGGAAACCTGGATCTATCGGGGTCTGACGCTGCTGCTGATAGGCTGTCCTTGCGCGCTGGTCATCTCGACGCCTGCGGCGATTACCTCTGCTCTGGCCGCGGCAACCCGTCAGGGTGCCTTGATCAAGGGTGGAGCTGCGCTGGAGCAGCTGGCGCTCATCGAAACCCTCGCGCTGGATAAAACCGGCACGCTGACGCAAGGCAAACCCAGGGTCACCGACAGCATTGCCCTGGGCGAGATCTCGGTCGAACGACTGCTTTCACTAGCCGCCGCCGTCGAAGCGGGTTCACATCACCCGCTCGCCAGAGCGATTATTGCCGCCGCGCCGCAGGCCCGAATGCAGTGGCCGAACGCCGCAAGGCGCTGGCGGGCGTCGGCGTCGAGGGGTGGGTCGAGAATCAACATATTCGGGTCGCGGCCCCGAATCATCTGTCTGCCGACACGCTCTCTGCATCCGCGATTGCGCAAGTCACGGCGCTCGAAAACGCGGGCAAAACCGTTGTGGTCGTGCTGCAAGCGCAACGGGCCATCGGCCTGCTGGCAATGCAGGACACACTCCGTGATGATGCCATCGAGGCGCTGGCCGAGTTGAAAAAGCTGGGTATCGAGACCGTAATGCTGACCGGTGACAACCCGCGTGCCGCTAGCGCTATTGCGGCAACGCTGGGCATAGACTTCAAGGCGGGTCTATTACCGGCAGACAAGGTGCTGGCTGTAGGTGAACTGGCGCAGCATCGCGTTACGGCGATGGTAGGCGATGGCATCAACGATGCGCCCGCCATGAAAGCGGCGCGGATAGGTATCGCGATGGGCAGCGGCACCGATGTTGCGCTGGAGACGGCGGACGCTGCGCTTACTCACAACCGCCTGACGGGGCTGGCGGAGATGATTCGCCTGTCGAGAGCGACCCGCGCCAATATTCGTCAGAACATTACCCTCGCACTCGGGCTGAAAGGCGTGTTCCTGATAACCACGCTGCTCGGCCTTACCGGTCTGTGGCTGGCGGTGCTGGCCGATTCGGGGGCGACGGCGCTGGTGACGGCCAACGCACTGCGGCTGCTGCGAAAAAATCATGAAAAAATCAGGGTAGCGCACCCATGATTTCAGAAGAAATCAGGAAATTATCAGGGAAAATTCGTTGCACCGGATTGATTCTTTAAAAACGGCGGGCTTGAATCGCCGAGAATCGCTACTCGGCCATACCTTTCTTCAGTAAAAAACGGTACGGCAACTGCTCGGTATCGGCCGCCAGCAACTGGTGTTCCATAAACCGGCAAAAGCCCGGAATATCGCGGGTGGTGGCGGGGTCATCGGCCAGAATCAGCAGCGTTTCGCCCTCATTCATTTTGCGTACGGTTTTGCGCACCATCATCACCGGCTCGGGGCAACGCAGGCCGAGCGCGTCCAACTGGTGGTCTGCACCTTCAAATTGATCGGTCATATCGAATTTCTACCCTTTTGGCTTCGCCGTGATGTAAACCGCGTCAGTTTACCCCGCCTGATATTCGACGCAAGCCGCAGTTAGCGTTTACCGGCAGGAGGATTTTGTTGCGCAAACGGGACGGGAAAGGATAGTATGCGCGCCGCGATAGCAAAATCGTCGTTTTTAGCACAAAATTTATCCTGACCGCTGCAAGGCATCAAAGCCTGTGCGGGCGTATACAAAAGTATTGGGTTCCCTCACCCCAACCACTAAAAAGGTCACAATTTATGTACTCGTTTACCTCTCGACAGCGGTTTTCCGCGTTGGTATGGCTTTCGCTTTTCCATATCGCCATCATTACCTCCAGCAACTACCTGGTGCAGCTGCCCGTTTCTATCTTCGGCTTTACGACCACGTGGGGCGCGTTCACCTTTCCGTTTATTTTTCTCGCGACCGATCTGACGGTGCGGATTTTCGGTGCGCCTCTGGCACGTCGCATAATCCTGTCGGTCATGGTGCCGGCGCTCATCATCTCCTACTTCATCTCTGCGCTGTTTTATCAGGGAAGCTGGCAGGGGCTTGCCTCGCTGAGCAGTCTCAACGTGATGGTCGCGCGCATCGCCACGGCGAGTTTCATGGCCTATGTGTTAGGTCAGATTCTTGATGTGCAGGTGTTTAACCGCCTGCGCCAGCGTAACAGCTGGTGGGTTGCGCCCACGGCAGCCATGTTCCTCGGCAATATCAGTGATACGCTGGCGTTCTTCTTCATTGCCTTCTACAAAAGCAGCGACGCCTTTATGGCGCAGCACTGGGTCGAGATTGCGCTGGTGGATTACAGCTTCAAATTGCTCATTTGTCTGATTTTCTTCCTGCCGATGTACGGTATGCTGCTTAACGTCCTGCTCAAGCGCCTTGCTGTCTCAGGTAAAAGCGATGCCGTGCTGTTTCAGGACGACACAAAAGCCGCCAATATCTGACTTGCTTTTCGGCCTTGAATAGGTTGCCATAAAGGTCGTGAAGTCAATCATCTACCTCTGCCATCGCGTTGTCAGAGGTAGAGCGCGTGAATCTAAAAGGAAGCCCTATGCACAAATTAGCCAAGTTTATGGGAATAACGCTGCTGGTTGCCGGTTTGGCTGCCTGCGATGGCAAAACGGATGACAAGACGGCTTCAGCCGACAAAGGTGCGACGCCCGCCGCCGCAACCTCTGCGCAGCAGATAAGCCTGCTCGACGGCAAACTGGCCTTCGCGCTGCCACAGGGCATGAGCGACCAGAGCGGCAAGCTGGGCACACAGGCCAACAACATGCATGTCTATGCCGATAAATCCGGGCAGAAAGCGGTTATCGTGATTCTGGGCGACACCACCTCCGACACGCTGGAAGCCGTGGCCAACCGTCTGGAGCAGCAGCAGCGCGAACGCGACACCAACTTGCAGGTGGTCACCAACAAATCTATCCAGGTTAACGGCCAGACCCTGCAGCAGTACGACAGTGTAATTAATTCCGCAGGTCAGAAAGCCTATTCGTCTATCGTGCTGGCTAAAATCGACAATCAGCTGATGACAATGCAAATCACCATGCCGGCAGATAACCAGCAGCAGGCACAGACAGACGCAGAAGCCATTATTTCTACGCTGAAAGTACAGTAATTGCGTTCCTGACGCGGAGAGCCCTTCTCCGCGTTGACGCCATCGCCATTCGAATTCGACACTTTCCCGCCTTAATTCGCGCAAAAACGAACACATTAGCGCTTACTCGCGCATAAAAGTTCTCAAAACGTGATCTCTCTCCGCCCTTTGACCTTAATGAATATTTCAAATTGTTAATAAATCCGGCAGAATCCGCCTGCGTTTAATAATTCTGTAACATTAATGTCATAAATCTCTCTTCATCTTCGCGCATCAGATCCCAAAGACGTGCGTTATGGAACTTTCAATACCCAAGGAACGGCCTCGGAGGCATCCATGCTAAGTATCTTCAAGCCTGCCGCGCACATTGCGCCGGTAGATGACACTCATATCGACCCTACCTATCGCCGCCTGCGCTGGCAGATTTTCTTCGGCATCTTTTTTGGTTATGCGGCCTATTATCTGGTGCGCAAAAACTTCACGCTGGCCATGCCCTATCTGGTTGAGCAGGGCTTTTCACGCGGCGATCTCGGGCTTGCGCTGTCGGGGATTTCCATCGCCTACGGTTTCTCGAAATTTATCATGGGCGCCGTCTCCGACCGCTCCAACCCGCGCGTCTTCCTGCCTGCGGGACTGATTCTTTCCGCCGCCGTGATGCTGTTCATGGGCTTTGTGCCGTGGGCGACCTCCAGCATTGCCATCATGTTCGTGCTGCTGTTTATTTGCGGCTGGTTCCAGGGCATGGGCTGGCCGCCGTGTGGCCGAACCATGGTTCACTGGTGGTCGCAGAAGGAGCGCGGCGGCGTGGTTTCCGTATGGAACTGTGCGCATAACGTCGGCGGCGGGCTTCCTCCCCTGCTGTTCCTGCTCGGCATGGCATGGTTCAACGACTGGCATGCGGCACTCTATATGCCAGCCTTTGCGGCCATCGCCGTCGCCGTCTTCGCCTTTATCATGATGCGCGACACGCCGCAGTCCTGCGGTCTGCCGCCTATCGAAGAGTATAAAAATGATTATCCGCCGGATTACGATAAAGCGTCTGCGGAAAAGGAACTCACGGCAAAACAGATTTTCATGCAATACGTGCTGCCCAACAAATTGTTGTGGTACATCGCGCTGGCCAACGTGTTTGTCTATCTGCTGCGTTACGGCATTCTCGACTGGTCGCCGACCTATCTGAAAGAGGTGAAACACTTCGCGCTGGATAAGTCTTCCTGGACCTATTTCCTGTATGAATATGCCGGTATTCCGGGCACGTTGTTGTGCGGCTGGATGTCGGACAAGGTGTTCAAAGGCAATCGCGGCGCAACGGGCGTGTTCTTCATGACGCTTGTGACTATCGCGACCGTGGTTTACTGGCTGAATCCGGTCGGCAATCCGGGCGTCGACATGACCTGCATGATTGTTATCGGCTTTCTTATCTATGGTCCGGTGATGCTGATTGGTCTGCACGCGCTGGAGTTGGCACCTAAAAAGGCGGCAGGCACGGCGGCAGGCTTCACGGGTCTGTTCGGCTATCTGGGCGGTTCGGTCGCGGCGAGTGCCATCGTGGGGTATACGGTCGATGCCTTTGGCTGGAACGGCGGGTTTATTGTGATGATTGGCGGGTGCGTGGCGGCGGTTATTCTGTTGCTGCTCACCATGATAAGCGAAAAGAAACACAAGGCGCAGTTGGCCAACCGCCTGTAATCTTCGCGGTTTTCACGCAAGAGAAGCCCGCCGGTTGCAGAACCGGCGGGCTTTTTTATCAACGATCGTTGTTCAGATACATTCTGCGCAGGTAGTGCGGCACCGCATCGTCAGCGTTGGAGCCAATGATTTCAGCCTCCGGCATCGCGGCTTTGAGACGCGGCAGGGAGCCGCTCATCAGACAGCCTTTGCCTGACATATTCAGCATTTCGAGGTCATTCATGCCATCGCCGAAGGCGATGCAGTCTTTCAGCGAATGGCCCATCAGCCTGGAAACCTGTTCCAGCGCATGCCCTTTCGACACGCCCCCGGCCATGACTTCCAGACAGACCGGCAGCGAGAAGCTGACGTTAACGCGATCGCCCCAGCGCGCAATGATGGCCTGTTCCAGCGGGATCAGCTTTTCGTGGTCGTCGCAGGTGAAATAGACCTTGGCGATGCCGTCCGACTCCAGCAGGCCCGGTTCGTAGACCTTGTACTTGAACACCGACTCTTTGAAGAAGTCTTCCTGATCGCGACGATCGCGGTTCATGTACCAGTCATCGTTGCGATAGACGTTGGTCAGAATGTCGGGATTGGCATGGGCGATGGTAAACAGCTCTTCGGCGATATCCAGGTCGAGGTTATGGCTGAAAATCAGTTCGCCCTCGGTATTGTGCACGCGTGCGCCGTTCGACGTTATCATGTAGGCGCTGATACCCAGGCTGTCGCGCATCTGCGAGACATCGATGTGGTGACGTCCGGTGGCAAAGACAAAGTGAATATCCCGCTGGGTCAGGAGTTGCAGGGTCTCTTTGGCGAAGGAGCTCAGAGTATGGTCGGGTGACAGCAGCGTGCCGTCTAAATCGGATGCAACAACATGATACATAACGTTAGGTTCTAACCTCTGATGGAGTTGTGCGCGGGATAAACCGCGGATTAAGTTTGTCGCGCAAAGAAGCGCATGATGGCGTCGAGCGCCTGTGCCCGCATATCGTCCCGCTCGAACAGGATCTCGTGGCGTGCGCCTTCAATGACCAGCGGTGCATCTCCCTCGCAGGGATGCCCGGCGATAGCCATGGCCTGACAAAAAGCAGTGTGCGACCGGTTATCGACAACGTGGTCTTCACCTGCCTGTAATAACAGCATGGGCGTGGTGATATTTTTGGCTTCCTGCAAAATCTGCATGCCGGCCTGGATACTTTCCCGAACCCAGTGATAGGTTGGCCCGCCGACGCGCAACTCGGGGTAATCGGCGTAAAAACGCTGGTTGCGGCGATAGCGTTCGCGGCTGTGCGTCAGTCGATTGACCACAAAAGGCAGAGGACGCCAACTGCCGGTCCCGAGCGCATAGCCGTTGCGGTAAAGAGGACGACGTTCGGTCCAGTTAAGGATATTGCGCGTCAGCCAGCCCGGCATGCGCAGGTAGATGCCGGTCATGGGTGCGCACAGGGCTGCGCCGTCGAAATTTTGGGGTTCGCGTGCCAGAAACAGCGCCAGAATCGCGCCGCCCATCGAGTGCGCCAGCGCGAACTTTTTGGCGTACTGCCTCGGCGCAATTTCGAGTTTATAGAACGTCGACAGGTCGGCGACATAATCATCGAAATTCTGCACGTGTCCGAGGTGCGGGTCATCCAGCAGACGGCCCGAACGCCCCTGCCCACGGTGGTCGACTATCATCACGTCGTATCCGCAATGAAAAAGGTCGTAGGCCAGCTCGGGATATTTTACGAAGCTTTCGATACGTCCGGTTGAGACAAAAATGACTTTATCATGACGAGGCGAGCAGAAACGCACATAGCGGATAGGGACATTATCGAGCCCGATAAACTCCGCCTCTTCCCGAGTGCGCCAAAAGTCCAGCAGCGGCCCGTTTGCGAAGGCTGAAAAGCCATATTCTCGCGTTAACCACCGATCGTAATTTGATGACATTGATTGTTCCAGGACAAAAATACCGCGTGGAGAAATAAGTTATTTTGGGGTCATAGCGCAATCAATAACAATAGCGTATTGTGCCACAAAAAGACGCATCTCCATAGATTTCAAGATGCTCATGACGCGATAAGGGAACCGTAAAAAAATGACTTTGGACTGGTGGCTCACCTACCTGCTGACAACTTCGATTTTAAGCCTGTCGCCGGGTTCCGGCGCCATAAATACCATGAGTACCGGCATCAGCCACGGCTATCGCGGCGCGGTTGCCTCGATTTCGGGCCTGCAACTCGGCCTGTCGATTCACATCGTGCTGGTGGGTATCGGCCTTGGCGCGCTGGTGTCGCAGTCGCTGCTGGCTTTCGAAATTCTGAAATGGTGCGGTGCCGCCTACCTTATCTGGCTGGGCATCTGTCAGTGGCGGTCGGCGGGCGCCATCGACATGAATGCGCTGGCGAGCAGCATGCCGCGCCGCAAATTGTTCAGGCGCGCGGTGCTGGTCAATCTGACCAACCCGAAGAGCATCGTGTTTCTGGCGGCCCTGTTTCCGCAGTTCATCATTCCGCATGAGCCGCAGGTGGCGCAGTATCTGGTGCTCGGCGTGACCACCGTGGTAGTCGATATCGTGGTGATGATTGGCTATGCAACGCTTGCGCAACGTATCTCCAGCTGGATAAAAGCGCCCAAACAGATGACCTTGCTTAATCGCATCTTTGGTTCGCTGTTCATGATGGTCGGACTCCTGCTGGCTACGGCGCGGAAAATCTGATTGTTCAAGCCTGAAAAAGCCGCCTCGAGGGCGGCTTTTTTTATCATCAAAAATCGGGATCTCAGCGCGAGATAATCAGGTGGATACCGATGCCGGCGAAGAGTACGCCCGCTACACCGTCTATCCATTTGGCGAGTCGCTGGTAGCCGCGGCGCATGACCGGCAGCGCAAAGACCATCACGACCACGGAGAACCAGACCAGCGTTTCGAGGCTTATCAGGGCGAACAACCCCCAGCGCTCGCCGTTGCCGACACTGTCGCCCACGAACAAAGAAAAGATACTGCCGAAATAGATGACCGCTTTCGGATTCGACAGGTTGGTCAGCAGGCCGCGCATAAAGGTTTTACCGCGCGCGGGCAGGACAACGGGTCGAGAATCAGGCATCGCATGACCGGCGGCCTTTTGGGCACGTGCCGATTTCAGCAGCTGCCAGCCCATCCAGCAAAGATATAACCCTCCGCCGACGGTAATAATCTGTTGCAGCCAGGCCATTTTTTGCAGCAGCAGATGCAGCCCCATCAGTGCCACCGCCGCCCAGACCAGCACGCCGAGCGTAATGCCGAACGCGCCCATCATCGCCTCTTTGCGCGAGCGGCTCATTGCCGTTTGCGAAACGAAAAAGAAATCAGGTCCGGGTGACATCAGCGCCACAAGATGCACGGCGGCGACGGTTAAAAACAGAATCAACATGTTCTACTGCTCCCTTTGATTTTCCGTGAACGGCAACGAGTTTACCTATTCATCGTCGTTATCGATGTGATCGCGGATCAATGTCATAAACGGGCGACCAAATTTCTCGAGTTTGCGCTGTCCGACGCCGGTGATATTCAGCATTTCGCCCGGACTGACCGGCAGTTGCTCCGCCATCTCCAGCAGGGAGGTGTCGTTGAACACCACGTAAGGCGGAACGTTGCCCTCGTCGGCAAGCGATTTGCGCAGTTTGCGCAACTTGGCAAACAGCTTGCGATCGTAGTTGCCGCCGTAGGTTTTCTGCGTATTGCTGCCGCGAATCTTGAGCGTTTGCAGACGCGGCACCGCGAGCTGCATTGCAATTTCGCCGCGCAGCACCGGTCTTGCGGCCTCGGTCAGCTGGAGCGCGGAGTGCATGGCGATATTCTGGGTAATCAGGCCGAGGTGAATAAGCTGGCGCACCACGCTTATCCAGTGTTCGTTGCTCTGCTCGCGTCCCATGCCGTAAATCGGCAGCTTGTCGTGGCCGTACTCGCGAATTCGCTGGTTATTGGCACCGCGCAGCACTTCGACGATATAACCCAGACCAAAACGTTGCCCGACGCGGTAAACGCACGACAGCGCTTTCTGCGCGTCCATCAGGCCGTCGTAGCGTTTCGGCGGATCGAGACAGATATCGCAGTTGCCGCACGCTTCCTGCTTGCCTTCGCCAAAGTAGTTGAGCAACACCAGACGGCGACAGGTCTGCGCTTCGGCAAACGCGCCCATTGCGTTGAGTTTGTGGCGTTCGACGTCCTGCTGCGGGCCGGGCGGTTTTTCGTCCAGACAGCGGCGCAGCCAGGCCATATCGGCCGGGTCGTAGAGCAGCAGCGCTTCGGCGGGCAGGCCGTCACGTCCGGCGCGACCGGTTTCCTGATAGTAGGACTCGATGTTGCGAGGGATATCGAAGTGCACCACAAAGCGCACGTTGGGCTTGTTGATGCCCATGCCGAAGGCGACGGTTGCGACCACTATCTGCACGTCGTCGCGCTGGAAGGCGTCCTGCACGCGCGAACGGGTTTCGTTGTCCAGACCGGCGTGGTAAGCGCCCACACTGATGCCGCGACTTTGCAGGCGCGCGGCGGTGTCTTCCACTTTGGCGCGACTACCGCAATAAATGATGCCGCTCTTGCCGCGCTGATCCTGAACAAAGCGCAGCAGTTGATCCAGCGGTTTGAACTTTTCGACCAGCGTGTAGCGAATATTGGGGCGGTCAAAACTGCTGACCTGCACCAGCGGGTCATTGAGTTCGAGCAGGCGGACGATGTCGTTGCGGGTGGCTTCGTCGGCGGTTGCGGTCAGGGCAATCACCGGCAACTGCGGATAGCGCAGTTTCAGCTGACCCAGCGCGCGGTATTCCGGGCGGAAGTCGTGACCCCACTGCGAAATACAGTGGGCTTCGTCGACCGCCAGCATCGCCGGATTCCACTGCTGAAGCTGCTCCAGGAAATCGCCCATCGTCAAACGTTCGGGCGCGATGTAGAGCATCTTGATGCGCCCGCTACGACAGCCGGCCATCACCTCGAGTTGCTGCTCGCGGGTTTGGGTAGAGTTCAGGCAACCGGCTTCGACACCGGCGGCCATCAGCTGATCGACCTGATCTTTCATCAGGGAGATAAGCGGAGAAACCACCAGCGTCAGGCCTTCCATGACCAGGGCAGGTATCTGATAACACAGCGACTTGCCGCCGCCTGTTGGCATCACCACCAGGCAGTCTCTACCAGAGATGGCCGTGTTGATGATCGTTTGCTGACCGGGTCGGAACTGCTGGTAGCCGAAGGTATCGCGCAGTACCTGTTCTGCCAGCACTTCTTTATCTATTACTGCCGCCGTTGACACTCTCTTCCCCAAATTTTATGACACTCAAACGCCCTATTTTGGATTAACTTGTTGAGTTAACAGCAATAAGGCGTCGAGTTTGGCTGGTGCCGGTGAATCTTTTACATCATATCGTTGAGTATGATACCAACACCGACGCGAGTCTGCTTGTAGTTGTAGTCAATCAATGACTCCCCGTAGCCGCTGAACACCTGGGTGTAGAAACGAACGTGAGGCGTGATTGGGTAGCTCCAGGCCACATCGCCGCCGCCGTAACCGGTGTTCCAGTTATAGCGCGTGGTCAGGCTAATCACGCTGTCGCCCAGCGCATAACCGATTTTAAGCCGGTAATAACCCATATACTTGGTCATGTCCGGATTATCATCATTATTTTCGTTTTCTGGAATGCGGTACCAGGGTTTCAGGTCAACCTGCCAGTTTCCGGTTCTGCGCCATGAAACGCGCATACACCCGGTTCCAGCTGCGCGAAGTCGGATCGGCGCGGCCGTTGGACTGGTGATTCACACCATATTCCGCTTCACGCAGCGTCCAGCCCAGAACTTCGTAGTCGGTCGCCCACGCAAGGAACAGCTGCGGTTCGTAGTTGGTTTCGCGAAAAGGCGAAGACTCGCCGCTGTTCGACAGCTGCCAGAACGATTTCTGGGTATAGGACGCGCCCAATACCGAGTTGTCGCCCGCAATACCGCGCCACAACGGGAAGGCCAGACTCAGCTGGAACTCGACTTCATCCTTTTTGGCGTTGTCGGCCCAGTTGTAGGACTGGATAGCATCCTTGTTGATGTGGTTGGTATAGGTATAAAGAATGTAGTTTGATTCATAAGGATAAAGCGTAAACGGGTTATCGTGCTTTTGCAGCATATTGGCGATAATGCTGCCACGTACGCTCGGCGTATCATGCACGTCCTGAATCTTTGCTTCATCAGCGTGGCTAACTAACGGTATGGCCAGCATGGCAGCGCCAACAGCCCAAGAATTACGCATTCTCTCTTCATCCCAAAATAAACATGTTTTGTCAGTCGTCGGCATTCTCAAGGTTTGCCGGTTCATTTTTATTAAAAAAACAGGACATTCTACACACAATTTCAAGTCGCGTTATGTTTAGCATCAGTAAGCTGGAAATCAATAATTTTAGGGCATAAAATCAACAATTAATTTACAACTCACCGCCCTCTTTTTTGGTTATCAGGAATTTTTCATGTCCGCAACGCCGTTGACTCACGAGGCAGCCCGCCGGCTGATCGGAGAGATTTTCATTTATGACATGCCCTTCAACCGCGAGTTGGGGCTGGAACTTCAGCATCTGGACAGCGGTTATGCCGAACTGAACTTCAAGTATCAACCTCGTCTGGTAGGCAACGATGTGCAGAAGATTTTGCACGGCGGCGTGATTGCCTCGGTGCTGGATGTTGCCGCCGGACTGGTCTGCGTCAGCGCCGCATTGATCCGCTTCGACAAGCCCGAGCATCCGCTTCTGGAGCCAGAACTGCGCCAGCGTCTGTCGAAAATGGGCACCATCGACCTGCGCGTTGACTATCTGCGGCCCGGGCGTGGCGAGCAGTTTGTGGTCAGCAGCACGCTTATCCGCGCGGGTAACAAGGTGTCAGTCGCGAGAGTGGATCTGCACAACGATCACCAGGTTCATATTGCAACAGCGACGGCGACCTATCTGGTCGGTTAACGCCTCTCCCACCTCATCATACTTTTCAGGACAACGACATGGACGCTAGACGCACAAGGCAGGGCGTGATTTTTGCTTTTATTGCCTACTTTATCTGGGGCATCGCGCCCGCCTACTTCAAACTGCTCAAACAGGTTCCCGCCGAGGAAATTCTTACCCACCGCGTGATCTGGTCTTTCTTCTTTATGCTCCTGCTGTTGTCGCTAAGCCGAAGCTGGGGCGATGTGCGCAACGTCTTTGCGACGCCGAAAAAGGTCGGCATGCTGCTGATTACCGCGCTGCTGGTCGGCGGCAACTGGCTGCTGTTTATCTGGGCCATCAATCATAATCACATTCTGGAAGCCAGCCTGGGGTATTTCATCAATCCGCTGGTGAATGTCCTGCTCGGCATGCTGTTTCTTGGCGAGCGCTTTCGTCGCCTGCAATGGGTCGCCGTGGTGCTGGCACTGGCAGGGGTGGTGGTGCAGCTGTGGGTCTTTGGTTCGCTGCCGATTATCGGCATGGGTATTTCGCTGACCTTCGCCTTTTACGGATTGCTGCGCAAGAAAATAGCGGTCGATGCGCAATCCGGCATGTTGATTGAGACGCTGTGGCTGCTGCCTGCCGCCGGAATTTATCTGTTCTTTATTGCCCACAGCGCAACCAGCAATCTGGCGGCGAACCCGCTGTCGCTGGACCTGCTGCTCGCCGCCGCGGGCATCATCACCACCATTCCGCTGCTGTGCTTCACCGCCGCAACTTCGCGCCTGAAGTTCTCGACGCTGGGCTTTTTCCAGTACATCGGGCCGACGCTGATGTTCCTGCTGGCCGTGGTATTTTACGGCGAAACCATCAAGCCGTCGCAATGGATGACCTTCGCGTTTATCTGGAGCGGACTGGCGTTCTTTATTGCCGATGCCCTGCGTCATCAGCGCCTGCAAAGAAACGCAGACGCGATAACGGCGAAAAGCCTCGAAGCGTCGAGCTAGGAAGAAGACGGCGTGGCGCTGCGCGAGATAAAGCGCGCCATTGCCGGCCCCGTTACGATAATCGTCAGCAGGCGCAAGGTCTGCATCGCCATGATAAACGAAATATCCACGTGGCTGCCTGCGGCGATAATCGCTACCGTATCCAGTCCTCCCGGGCTGGTCGCCAGATAGGCGGTCAGCAGATCGACGTCCAGTACCCGGGTAATCACCCACGCCATTGCGCCGCACAGCAGCATCAGGCCGATAATCGAGGCTATCATCTGCGGCAGCGTGCGCAGCGCCAGTTTGAAGATAGGCCGCGTAAAGCGCAGCCCCACGCTCCAGCCGATAAAGGTGTAAGCCAGCGCCAGCAACCATTCGGGCACCTGCAACGCCAGCGTGCCGGTGGAATGCACTACCGCGCCGACGATAGCCGGTATCAGCAGCGCGCCGGAAGGGATGCGCAAAATCGGGGCGAGCCACACACCGGCCAGCGCCAGCAATGGTGTGGCCAGAAAGCGCCAGTCCAGCGGGGAAACCACACCACAGCCGCCGCGCCCGAAGCGGCATCGCCCAGACTCAAGCGCGCCACAAAGGCCGCGGCGGTCGCCACAAACAGCACGCGCAGATACTGCATAAAGGCCACCAGACGAACGTCGGCCCCGAAATCACCGGCCATCGCCACCATCGCGCTGGCACCGCCGGGCGACGATCCCCATGCGCCCGTGGGGCCCGGCAAATCACTGAACTTCACCAGTAACCAGCCTGAAAGTCCGCTGGCGAGCAGCGTGCAAATCAGCACCATCAGCACCAGAAACCAGTCATGCAGCAAAGGAGGAAGAATCGACGGAGACAGGGCCTGCGCAATCATGCAGCCAATCACGCCCTGCGCGATTTTGAAGAAGATGCCGGGAATGCGCACGGTCGCGCCAAAAATACCCATCACCACGCCGACTATCATCGGGCCTAAAAGCAGCGCGGCAGGAACGTGAAAGTACTGAAAAATAAAGCCTAAAATTAACGACGCCAGAACGAGAACACACCATTGTGCGGCAGGCGCCATGCTTTCCATAAACATGAGGGAAATCTACGTTAAATAAACATAGGGGATATTGTTAGCATATTTCGCGGGCGAAGGGAGAACTAAGGGGCGGATTTATCCCCGGCGAACCGGGGATTGGGCACGATTACAGCCAGTTTTTTCTCTTGAAATACAGGTAAGGCGCAAGCCCCGCCAGCACCATCAGCAACAGCGCCGCCGGATAACCAAAGTGCAGTTTCAACTCCGGCATGAACTCGAAGTTCATCCCGTAGCTCGAGGCCACAAGCGTAGGCGGCAGGAAGACGACCGAGACCACCGAGAAGATCTTGATGATGCGGTTCTGCTCGATATTGATAAAGCCCATCGCCGCCTGCATCAGGAAGTTCACCTTCTGGAACAGCGATTCGTTGTGCGGCAACAGCGATTCGATGTCGCGCAGCACTTCACGCGCCTGCTCAAGCTGACCGCCCGGCAGACGAGCCTTACGCACCAGGAAGTTCAGCGCGCGCTGGGTATCCATCAGACACAGGCGAACCTTCCAGCCGATATCTTCAAGCTCGGCCAGCGTAGAAAGCGCCGCGTCGTATTCATCGCCCTGATGCCCTTCCATGATGACACGGCTGAGCTTTTCCAGGTCACTGTAGATATTTTCGATTTCGTCTGCCAACTGCTCGATTTTGGTTTCAAACAGATCAAGCAGCAGCTCGTAGGCATTGCCGTCGGTCAGTTGCTGATTTCTGGCGCGCATACGGTAAAGACGAAACGCAGGCAGCTCGCGCTCGCGCAGCGTATACAGGCGCCCATCGCGAATGGTGAAGGCGACCGTGCTGTTACCGGCGTGATCTTCCGCGTCTTCGTAATAGAAGAAGGAGTGAATATGCAGCCCGTCTTCGTCTTCAAAGAAACGCGCCGAGGCTTCGATATCGTCCAGTTCTGGTCGGGTTGCCAGACTTTGCCCCAGCTCGTTTTGAACGCGATCGCGCTCCAGCTCGTCGGGTTCAACCAAATCGACCCACAGAGACTCTGACAGCGATGCCTCTGTTTCATCCAGTTCCAAACGGGATAAGCGGCTGTTATCTAATTTAAATGCACTCAGCATGTGCCCGTTCTCCCTAATGGTGACAGGTGTAGACAACGCTTTGAAGCACAGGGGGAAACACGGGGTGAAGCTCACCGTTATGTTTCAGACCCGATTCAGGTCTGACTCACAGCGACGGTTGAGTCGCTGACAACCACCTTAAGCCGAGTTGAATCTTGTTCAACCTCGCTTAGCCGGCCGTCAGCAATAATGAGGACGGACGGCTAGTGGAACCTGCTTAAAAGGTTATTGAGCCAGTATCTACTGGGTGCGTCCAAGGCGAAAATCCTCATTGATAATAGTGCGCGCATGTTACGCCGAGAAGAAAAAGACTGTCAACCGCCAACATGCCTAATTCCGCAACATTTCGGCACGATTTTCAACCGGTGATCAAGGGCCTAAAGCGATACCCGTGAGCGGATTAATTGACTACACTGAAGGGCGAACGACGACGCTTCTCTCTTCTTGCAAGACCACATCCCGGGAATGAAAATGATAAAGCAGATCTCCAGCGAAAACCTGACCCAGCTTGCCGTCAAGGCTACAGAATCCCCCGTTTACGCAGCAATCTCAACCTGCATCCTGATGTTAACGACCCCGTTCAGCGCCTGGCCATTGCCATGGAGCCGGCGAGCTATGTGCGCATTCACCGCCACCCGCATACCTGGGAAGTGCTCGCCTCTCTGGCGGGTCGTTTTGTTGTATTGATTTACAATTCAGAGGGAGAAGTCACGGAAAGAGTCGTACTTGGCGAGGAGGCGCAGGTAGTCGAAATCCCGGCCGGGATCTGGCATAGCGCCCTGTCGCTCGACAGCGGAAGCGCCTTTTTCGAACTTAAACAGGGCCCCTATGTTCCCGTTCCCGAAGAAGACACTTTCCCCGGCAGCCCCGCCGAGGGCGACGAACGCGCCAATGACATCATGGCCTGGTACGCCACCGCCAAGGTCGGCGATAAAATCAGTTTTTGATTTAATTTTTTGACCCATAAAAAACGCCCAGAAGAGGGCGTTGATTTATTGATTTTTTCGGCCATGAGTCTGTGAGTATTCGAGCACTGCCCAATCTCGATTGAGCAAGTAAGCTAGCCCGCTCTGGCCACATCCGTTTAGACGGCGTCCAGACGGGCGTAAGCCATCACCAGCCATTTAATGCCTTCACCCGGAAATGCCACCTGCAACCGGCAGTGATCGCCGCTGCCTTCCATGTTGACTATCGTGCCTTCGCCAAATTTTGGATGACGCACGCGTTGGCCCAGCTTGAAGCCGCTGTCGTTTTCCGCCACGACCGGCGTGCCCATGCTGCGGTGATTGACCTTGCGGGTCACACTGGCCCGCAGGCGCACTTCTTCGACACAGTTTTCCGGCAGTTCGCCGACAAAGCGCGACGGACGGTGATACACCTCTTTGCCGTAAAGACGGCGGGTTTCGGCATAGGTCAGCGTCAGTTTTTTCATGGCGCGTGTCACGCCGACATAGGCCAGACGACGCTCTTCTTCCAGACGCCCGCCTTCATCGAGCGACATCTGACTCGGGAACATGCCCTCTTCCATGCCGACGATAAACACCTGCGGGAACTCTAAACCTTTGGCCGAGTGCAGCGTCATCAGCTGTACCGCGTCCTGATAGGCATCGGCCTGACCTTCGCCCGCTTCCAGAGACGCGTGGGAAAGAAACGCCTGAAGCGGCATCATGTCCATATCTTCATCCTGATAGCTGAACTGACGGGTGGCCGTCACCAGCTCTTCAAGGTTTTCGATTCGCGCCTGACCCTTTTCGCCTTTTTCCTGCTCATACATGATAAACAGGCCGGAATCCTTGATAACGCGGTCGGTTTGCACGTGCAGCGGCATATCGGAGGTTTCGTGCGCCAGCGCATCCACCAGTTCGGTGAAACGCTGAAGTGCGGAAGCCGCACGTCCGGCCAGCGCTTTTTCCTGCAACAGTGCGCGCGTCGCCTGCCACATCGTCAGCTGACGATCGCGGGCCGTCTGGCGCACGACATCGAGTGTTCTGTCGCCCACGCCGCGCGTCGGGGTATTGACCACGCGCTCGAACGCGGCATCGTCATTGCGGTTGGCCATCAGACGCAGATAGGCCAGCGCGTCCTTGATCTCCTGACGTTCGAAGAATCGTTGACCGCCGTAGATACGATAAGGCATCGCCATTTGCAGCAGCGCCTCTTCCAGCACACGCGACTGGGCGTTGCTGCGATAGAGAATCGCGCAGTCTTGCAGCGCGTTGCCGTTCTCCTGCCACGCCTTGATGCGGTTGACCACAAAACGGGATTCGTCCAGCTCGTTGAAGGCGCAGTAAAGCGAAATTGGTTCGCCTTCGACGTCTTCGGTCCACAGGTTTTTCCCCATGCGGCCGCTGTTGTTGGCGATAAGGGAGTTGGCGGCGGTCAAAATAGTGCTGGTGGAGCGATAGTTCTGCTCGAGACGAATGGTTTCCGCCCCCGGGAAGTCATTCAGGAAACGCTGAATGTTTTCGACCTGCGCCCCTCGCCAGCCGTAGATGGACTGGTCATCATCGCCGACTATCATCACATTGTTATTTTCACCGGCCAGCAGGCGGATCCAGGCATATTGAATGCTGTTGGTATCCTGGAATTCGTCGACCATCAGGTTGGTAAAACGCTCGCGGTAGTGCTGCAGAATATGCGGCTTGTTCAGCCACAGTTCGTGCGCGCGCAGCAAAGCTCGGCGAAATCCACCAGCCCGGCGCGGTCGCAGGCTTCCTGATAGGCCTGATAAATGCGCAGCCAGGTCGCCTCGACCGGATTGTTGTAACTTTCGATATGTTGCGGACGCAGGCCTTCGTCTTTTTTACCGTTGATGTACCACATCGCCTGACGCGGCGGCCACTGTTTGTCGTCGATGTTCAGCGCCTTGATGATGCGCTTGAGCAGACGCAGCTGGTCGTCGCTGTCGAGGATCTGGAAATCCTGCGGCAGGTTGGCGTCAAGATGGTGCGCACGCAGCAAACGGTGCGCCAGTCCGTGGAAAGTGCCTATCCACATGCCGCCCTGACTGGTGCCGATCAGCTGTTCGATACGGTGGCGCATCTCGGCCGCGGCCTTGTTGGTAAAGGTTACCGCCATGATGGAATACGGAGAGCAATTCTCAACCGACAGCAGCCAGGCGATACGATGCACCAGCACGCGGGTTTTCCCGCTGCCTGCGCCCGCCAGCACCAATAGGTTGCTGCGCGGTGCGCCCACGGCTTCGCGTTGTTTTTCATTCAGGCTGTCGAGCAGGTCAGAAACGTCCATAAGCACCGTTTGTCCGGATAGAGAAATGCATCCCCGAGCGTAACGGTGAATTCGCGTACGGCTCGAGGAGGTTTACTGCTGTTATATACAGTATATTAGCCGAGATGGCTACCTGCGGATTATAGCAGCGTGGTGAGGGATGCCAATTGGTTGATCTCGATGTGGGGCAGCAATCGCGCATCGCGGGCCGTCATGAGATTGCCTTTGCGCAGGTTTATCCAGCACGCCTGCATGCCGCAGCGCAGGGATCCGGCGACGTCGGTCGTCAGATCATCGCCGACGTGAAGAATGCTGCCGAGCGGCACATCAAGGCGCTCGGCGGCGAGGTGATACATGTCGCTCCACGGCTTTGAGCGGCCATCCCGACCAGCCACCAGCGTGAACTGAAAATACTGTGACAGCCCGAAAAGCTCGGGATTGGCATTGCCGTTGGTTATCGCCACCAGCGGGAATTTTTTGCCAAGCGCCTCGAGCGTGTCGTGGGTTTCCTGCGGCACGTCGATGCGGCTGCGCCAGTGGGCGAAGTTCTGCATGGTGGCTTCGGCACCGGCTGCCGCTTCGGCTTCACTCAGGCCGCGACGCAGCATGGTGAGATGCAGCGCCTTGTGACGCCACGCGGTGACGTCGTGATAAATTTCGGCATCCTGTAGAAGCAATTCTGCCCGCACCGCGCGCCACTCTTCCGATTCGATATCGGCGGTCGCCGGATGATACTGCCGCAGAAACTGCATGGTTTCGGATTCGGTGCGGACGATGACCGGATAGTTGTCGTAAAGCGTGTCGTCGAGGTCGAACGTGATAGCCTCGATCTGCTGCAGGGGACGGTAAAACTTCATCAGGATTTTCCTCGTTTGGCGCGGGGATGCGCGGCATCGTAAACTGACGCCAGATGTTGGAAGTCGAGGTGGGTATAGATCTGCGTGGTCGACAGATTGGCATGACCCAGCAACTCCTGCACCGCACGCAGATCGCCGCTCGACTCCAGAACGTGGGTTGCAAACGAGTGGCGCAGCTTGTGAGGATGAATATGGCTGTTCACCCCCTGCTTGATGCCCCACTCGGCAAAACGTTTTTGCACGTTGCGGGTAGAAATTCTGCGACCCTGACTCGACAGAAACATCGCGTCGTCTTCCGGGCCGAACAGGTCGCGCAGCGCCAGCCAGTTTTCAAGCCAGGTAACGGCAGTACGGCCAATCGGCAACTTGCGTTCTTTGCTGCCCTTACCCATCACCCAGACTTCGCCGGAAGGTAAATCGACGTGACCGACGTTGATGCCTACCAGCTCGGAAAGACGCAGACCCGCGCCGTACATGACTTCCAGCATCGCGCGGTCGCGCACGGCCAGAGGATCGTTGAGGTCAATATCCAGCAGTTGGCCGACCTCGTCGACATCAATATTTTTCGGCAGATGGCGCGGCGCACGCGGAGTGGAAATCCCCTTTGCAGGATTGGCCTTCAACACGCCCTGAGACACCTGCCAGTCGAGAAAACTGCGCAGCGCCGACATCCGCAGCGCCAGACTCGACGCGCCCAGACCGGCACGCTTGCTGCGCGCCGCCAGCATTCTGACCTTCGCGGCATCAAGGTCGCGCCAGTCGGAAAGATGAATATCAAATGCCATGCCGATAAGCGCCTGCAACTGATGATGATAACTGCTCTGCGTCAGCGGACTGAGCTGACGTTCGACGCGCAGATAACGCAAAAAGGCGTCGACGGCGGGTTGCAGAGGCGAATCGACGGGGGTCATACGCGTTCTATCCAGCGCGAAATCAGGCCGGGCAACATGCGGGCAAGCTGGTCGAGCATCACGGTGCCCATGCCGGCCTGATAGTGCTGAGGATCTCGGCTGCTGAAAATCAGCATGCCCAGCTCGCCGTCGTCACCCATAAGGGAAAGCGCGACGGAGCCGACCGCCTTGGCCTGCGGAAGCACCAGCAACAGTTCGGGACCATTAAGGCTGCCGAGATAGTGCTGGGTGTCGCCAAGCCGCTGAATACGCAATGATTCAAAGGCGCTGCGGTTCAGCGCCAGATGGGTGAAATCGGATGGCGCGCCAATTCGCCAGCTCTCGCTGAACAGGCGGATATTGGCCCCGGCCAGTCCGAAGCCGCGCCCCCAGCGCTGAAGGCGATTGAGCATATCCTGCAAGCTCGTGGCATCGGCAAGCGTTGCCTGTAGCTCAATCAGACGCGCAAACAGGGTTTCGTTGAGGGTTGCCTGTTCCATCAAAAGCGTGATCTCTTCTTCGAGTTGCGCTATCTGATGGCGCTGACGACCCAGCTGCCATTCGACCAGTGAGGTGCTGCCTTTCACCGGATGCGGAACATGCAGCTGCTCGACGCTGCGGGCGTTTCGGATAAAGAAATCCGGATTTTGCAGAAGATACTGCATGACCAGCTCGTCATCGAGTTCGGTTACGCTTTCAATCTGGTCATCGAGATTGTTCATAGGTGAATGAATCCGTCATAAACATGAGTGGCGGGACCGGTCATATACAGCGGATGCCCCGGACCTTTCCAGCGAATGTCGAGGTTGCCTCCCGGCAGCTCTACCTGGACTTCTTCGGCAAGCAGGCCCTGCTGAATGCCAATCGCGACCGCAGCACAGGCGCCGCTGCCGCAGGCCTGTGTTTCGCCCGCGCCGCGCTCGTAAACCCGCAGCTTGACGCTGTGGGGCGCGAGTACCTGCATAAAGCCGACATTGACGCGCTCGGGAAAACGCTCGTGGCTTTCGAGCAGCGGGCCGAGTTGTTCAACGAGGGCCGTCGTAACATCTTCAACCTGCAACACGCAGTGGGGATTGCCCATGGAGACAACACCGCAAAGCACGGTGTGTTCCTCCGCCCGTAAAATATAGGTTTTTTCGGGTTTGGGGGCGCGAAACGGAATTTGCTGGGGTTCGAATATCGGCTCGCCCATATTCACCTGCACCAGCTCGTCTTCCGTTACGGTCAACGTCATGCGCCCGGTTCTGGGTGCTGACCTGAATGTCGCGCTTGTTGGTTAATCCCTTGATGCGCACGAAACGGGCGAAACAGCGCGCGCCGTTGCCGCACTGCATCACTTCGCTGCCGTCGGCGTTGAAGATGCGGTAATGGAAATCCAGTTCGGGATCGTAAGGCGGCTCGACGACCAGTAGCTGGTCAAAGCCGACGCCACGGTTACGATCGGAAAGTCGGCGGATCAATTCGGGAGAGAAGTAAACATTTTGGGTGACGGCGTCAACGACCATAAAGTCATTGCCCAATCCGTGCATTTTAGCGAACTGCATATCTTACTCCGCTTGACGTCTGACCATCGCCAGACGTAATGATCCTGTAGCCTGATGATTAGTACTGCGTTGTGCCGCTCTTTTGCGCGTTACGGTCGGGAGAAACGCCCGTCGTGGAGCCCGATTGTGCGTTGGTCACCACGACTTTTTTCGCGTCGGCCTTGTCGGCAGGCGGGAAATACAGCGGACCTTTCAATCCACAGCCGGAGAGCGCAAACAGGACCATCGAGGCCATTGACCAGCGGAGTGCGGTTTTCATATTCAGCGTTTTCATGTTGTTTGTTTTCATTTTAATCAGGATCTGCGATTCACCGTCCAAGCTCTCTATAATCGCAGGTGGATCATGAAAAGCAATAGGAATCGGTTATCAAAAACAGGGAACAACCGAGGCTGCATTCAGCGCAGAGGCGGTGGATCAGTGGATTTGAAACTGCTGCGCCAGACTGGCCGCGCCTGCGCCCACTTCGGGGGCTGGCGCACAGAGCGGAGACAGCACGTTGCTGCGGAAAGGGATCACCTGCGTACGGCCTTCCAGCGACACTATCTGGTAAAACTGCGGCAGATTGAAATTCACAAAGCTTGAGCCGTAGGTGAAACGGTCATGCGACGACGAATAGAAACGGCTGACGTCGCGAACCAGATCTTCCTTGCTGCCTTCGCAATGGTGATACACCTCGACGCGGTTCGACTCATCCAGAATATAGATGGTGAAGCCTTCGTCGCTGCTGGTTTCAAAGAAGAACTGAATGATGCCTTCGCTGGCATAGCCATCCACCACCGACGGCAGATGCACCTGCGACGTATCGACCTTCACCGAGCGGCCATGCAGCTTGTTATTGGAGATGGCCCCGTAAAATTCGATGGCGTTCTCGAGTTTCTGCACGGACACGCTCAGGCGTTCGAAGAACAGACCCCAGGTTTGCCCGGAGACTCTCACCGCCTTGAAACGACCCGGCTCGAGACGTTTGCTCGACAGGCGCAGTTCGATACATTCGGAAACCAGCTGCTGAATGCGGGTACGGATAAGTCCGCGCAGATGCTGGCTGTAGCAGAAAACTTCGACGGACTCCGGCGGCGCGGCATCCTGATGCATCTTGCCGAGAATGGTTTTCAGCGCTTCAAGCACCGCCTGTTCGCTGCTGAAATGCAGGGTACGCACTTCATTCCACGAGTTGCGATACAACAAGTCGATGCTGCCGACCAGACACTGCTGCTGTTCGCCAAAGCTGAAGACATCGAGTTTGCGGAAGTCAAAATGCACGACCTGATTACGAAACGCCGCGGTCGGATCGTGTTCGAGATTGACGATAATCGACAGATGGCGGATTTCGCAGGGGCTGTACAGCGCTTTTGGCGTCGGCGCAGGCAGGCGAATCGGGAAGTTGTGCGAAACATCGGCCACCAGCTCGCGCAGTTTGGCGATATCACACAGATTGCCGCTTTTGATGTGCAGACGCGTGGTCGGTGTCAGCAAACCGTTGAAATAGGCCCACGCGACCAGCTTGCTCAGGTAGCGGTTATATTCCAGCGGCTGATGGCTGATTATCGAGTCCATCGACGGCGACTGGTTGTAGAGATACCAGCCGGTGCGATTGGCACGGCCTACCGGCACATGAATAAAGGTAAGATCAGTTTCCGACAGGTCGGGCGAGATTTGCGGATTGACCAGCGTAACCTTGCCCGGCAGCGCTTCAAAGGCCGCGTACAGCTTGCGGGTCAGCACGCCGATATCCTGCGGACTGGCGCTGACGCTGAGATTGTTGCGGCGCGCAAAGCGAATCAGGTTGCGGTAGCTTTGCATCATTGCATCGAGCAGTTCGTTGTGCGCTTCGCGCACGCGCTCGATTTTCCAGTTGGCGCGGTTGTCAAGGATCGCCAGACGTTCTTCGCTCCAGCCCCACTCGCTGACCAGCTGGGTCAGGATTTCGCGACGCCAGCCCACGGACGCGCGTGCGCGCGACAGTTTCTCGCAGACTTTGAGATAGAAGCAGCGGCGCACGAGGTCGAGACGAGTGGTGTCTTCGATTTGAGTCAGGTAACGGGTGACGCGGTCCAGCATCATGCAATAGGCATCGAGTCCGAAGCAGACGATTTCGCCCTGGTGAAGACGCTGTTTGATGTCCATCGCCAGCAACTGGGTATTGGGGTATTCCCACGAATAGGCTTCGAGCAGCAGCGTTTTCAATACCGCCTTGTAAGGCGAATCGATACTTTTATATAGCTGCCACAGGCTGGCACCGAAATACTCTTCGGCAGACAGCGTGCTGAGGCCGCCGAGGTCGAGCCACTCGTTCGGCGTCAGCGCGCCCTGTGAATAGAGAGAGAGCACATACTCGTCGTAATGCGGCTCTTCTTCGCCGGGCACCATATTCCACAGAATACGCTTGCCCGCGAGGCGCACCGCCGTACGGTAAAATTCGTCGAGCAACAGGATGTGCTGGGTGGAACCGCAGTCCTCACCGCCCAGACTGCCGCTTTCATTATGACGGAAACGGTTTTCGTCGATCAGGAAGAAGCTGACTTCCACGCCCAGAGACGCGGCCCACTTTTCAAGCAGCAGGCATTTTTGCTGGAGTCGGTTGCGCTCTTCGTTGTCGAGCCAGGACTGGTGGCAGACCCAGATATCGAGATCGGAAGTCTGGCTTTGACCAATGGACGAGGTGCTGCCCATGGAATACACGCCGGTAATCGGCAATTCGCCTTCCACGGTGGGGTCAATCGGACGGCCGCCTTTTTCGACCAGATCGTCGAGCCAGGCTTGCTGGGATTCATCAGGCGTAAAGATGCAGACGCCGTGGGGCACTTTACCTTCAAGGTAGCCCGGCATCTGCGGATAATGATGATGTAACAAGACGGGCAACAGACTGTAGACCTGCTGGAAAGCGGGACCTTGAGCCACAACGGCGCGATCAACGCGTAGCTGATTTATTGCATCCAATCTTTGCTTTAATGTCTCGATGTAGAGGTACAAGACGATTCGCCTGATTTTCAGTGTCTGGAAACAACCCCGTTTCCCTCTTCGCCGGTAGTTTTTAAAAAAACTTTAATTTATGTTAAGTAATTGGCGAAATTTTGCTGGAAACGTGATCAATTTAACACCTTGCCGTTTGACGGTAAAGGAAGTAACGCACCACAATTACTGTTGCGTCTTTATACATTTTACTTCCTTATCCGTCACGCCACAAATTTCCCTGTTTACCCGCACTAACTCCCCTGAACGCTGACACCTTTACTCTGTAGGTGATAGGATGGTCCGCGAAATTAAAAAAAACGGTAACAAGCATGTTAGACAAAATCATTCGGATTGCCACCCGTCAGAGCCCGCTCGCTCTGTGGCAGGCACAATTTGTTCAGAGTCGACTTAAAGCCTTCCACCCCGATTTACAGGTGGAACTGGTGCCGATGGTCACCAAGGGTGACATCATCCTCGACACACCGCTCGCCAAAGTGGGCGGTAAAGGTCTGTTCGTGAAAGAACTTGAACTGGCCATGCTTGAAGGCCGTGCCGATATCGCGGTTCACTCGATGAAAGACGTGCCGGTCGAGTTCCCCGAAGGTCTCGGGCTGGTCACCATCTGTGAACGCGAAGACCCGCGCGACGCTTTTGTGTCCAATGACTTTGCCAGCCTCGACGACCTGCCGCAGGGCAGCATTGTCGGCACCTCGAGCCTGCGTCGTCAGTGTCAGCTGCGCGAACAGCGCCCTGACCTGATTATCCGCGATTTGCGCGGCAATGTCGGCACCCGCCTGGCAAAATTAGATAAAGGCGATTATCACGCCATTATTCTGGCCTGCGCCGGACTGAAACGTCTGGGGCTGGAATCCCGTATCCGCACGGCGCTGTCGCCGGAAGCCTGCCTTCCTGCCGTCGGTCAGGGCGCTGTAGGGATCGAATGCCGTCTTGACGATACCCGAACCCGCGAACTGCTGGCCCCGCTGGCGCATCGCGAAACCACCCTGCGCGTGCTCGCCGAGCGTGCAATGAATACCCGTCTTGAAGGCGGCTGTCAGGTTCCTATCGGCAGTTACGCCGAACTGGAAGGCGATACGCTGTGGCTGCGTGCGCTCGTGGGCGCACCGGATGGGAGCCAGATGGTACGCGGCGAGCGTCGCGGGCCGACGTCCGACGCCGAAAGCATGGGCATCAGCCTGGCAGAAGAGTTGCTGGAAGCCGGTGCGCGCGAAATCCTGCAGGAAGTCTATCAGGGTAATCTGCCGCGATGACCATTCTGGTGACCCGTCCCTCTCCTTCCGGAGAACAGCTTGTTGCCCGGCTTCGCACGCTGGGCAGGGTCGCCTATCACTCTCCTTTAATCGAGTTTGCTCCCGGCAACCAGCTTGCCGAGCTGCCGGGCAAGCTCGCAGCCCTCATGCCCCAGGATCTGGTTTTCGTGCTTTCACAGCACGCCGTGAAGTATGCCGACCGCGCACTGGTGCAGCAGGGCCAACACTGGCCTGATTTTGTAAGCTATTATGCTATAGGTAGAACCACCGGTTTGCTGATGCATAAAGCAAACAGCCTGCCGATAATCTATCCGCAGGACGGTGAAACCAGCGAGACGCTGCTGACGCTTTCGGCGTTGCAACCGCAGGCCATCAAAGGGCGTCAAGCCCTGATCCTGCGCGGCAACGGCGGTCGCGAGCTGCTGGCCGACACGCTAAGGGAGCGCGGTGTTGACGTGAGCTATTGCGAATGTTACCGACGCAGCCCGCTTTATTATGACGGCAGTGAGCAGAGCTCCAGCTGGCAGCGCGCCGGAATTAATACTCTGGTGGTCACCAGCGGAGAAATGTTACAACAGTTATATACGTTAGTTCCTGATTACTATCGAACAAGCTGGCTTTTGAGCTGCACGTTGGTGGTAGTGAGCGAACGTTTGGCGACCCTGGCCCGTCAACTTGGCTGGCATACGATTAGGGTCGCAGAAAACGCAGATAATGATGCGCTGATCCGTGCATTAAAATAACCTGACTAAGGGATGTGCCCAGATGACGGAACAAAAAAATCCTTCCGCAGAGCTTGAAAAACAAGACCTTGCGGTTGAGAGCCCCCAACAGCCAGATGCTGCTCCTCGTGAAACCGTACCCAGGGAAAAACGTACGGGACCCGTGCTGGGTGCTATCGCCATTGTGCTGGTGATTGCGCTGGGCGTAGGTGTTTACTATCACGGACACAAACAGGCCCAGGCGGATACCGCCACCAATGAAGCTTTGCAGGCCCAGCTTGCCGAGCTGAAAAACAGCCAGTCCCGGGACAAGCAGCAGATAGACACCCTTCTCGGCCAGCAGGACAAATCGTTGCAGGAAGCCTCGCGTCAGCAGGCCTCTTTCAGCCGTCAGCTGAGCGAGTTGCAGGACAAGGTTGCCAGCATTTCCGGCAGCGATGCCAAAACGTGGATGCTGTCGCAGGCTGATTTCCTGGTCAAACTGGCCGGAAGAAAACTGTGGAGCGATCAAGACGTTACTACCGCAGCGGCCTTGCTTAAAAGCGCCGATGCAAGTCTGGCCGACATGAATGACCCGAGTCTGATTGACGTTCGCAAGGCCATCAACGAAGACGTGGGCAGCCTCTCTGCGGTCACGCAGGTCGATTTCGACGGCATTATTCTGAAAGTGAACCAGTTGTCCAACCAGGTCGATAACCTGCGTCTGGCGGATAACGACACGGACGATTCGCCGATGGACAGCGACAGCACCGAGCTTTCCGGTTCCTGACCGAATGGCGTCAGAATCTCAGCAAGAGCTGGCATAACTTTATGACGGATTTCATTACCATCCGCCGCCGTGATACCAGCGCCGAACCGCTGCTGGCACCTAATCAGGACGTGTATCTGCGCGAAAACATCCGCTCGCGTCTGCTGGTTGCCGCACAGGCCGTGCCGCGCCATCAGAACGAAATCTACAAACAGTCGCTTGAAACCGTCTCGACCTGGGTTCGCGCCTATTTCGATACCACCGATCCTGCTACCAAGGCTTTCCTGAACGATCTGGATAACCTGAGCCAGCAGTCTGTCTCGATGGATGTGCCTGATCAGCTGAAAAGCCAGCCGATGCTTGAAAAACTGATGCAGACGCGCGTGCGTAACCTGCTCCAGCAGCCCGCCGCCGCGACTACCGCCAAACAGGGGGAATAACGCATGCTACGTGTTCTCATACTGTTTCTGATTGTTATCGCCGGGATTGTCGTGGGGCCGATGCTGGCCGGCCATCAAGGCTATGTGCTGATTCAGACGGACAACTACAACATCGAAACCAGCGTGACCGGTCTGGTCATCATGGCAATCCTGATGTTTGTGGTGCTGTTTTTCATCGAATGGCTGCTGCGCCGTCTGTTCCGTACCGGCGCACGCACGCGGGGCTGGTTTGTGGGTCGCAAGCGGTCCAAGGCGCGTAAGCAAACCCAACGCGCGATGATAAAGCTTGCCGAAGGCGACCATCGTCAGATGGAAAAACTGCTGGCGCGCAATGCCGACCACGCCGAGCAGCCGATGGTGAACTACCTGCTGGCCGCCGAAGCCGCTTCCCAGCGTGGCGACGAGATCCGCACCAATCAGTATCTCGAGCGTGCTGCCGAGCTGGCCGATACCGATCAGCTGCCGGTAGATATCACCCGCGTGCGCATTCAGCTGGCACAGGGCGAAATCCACGCGGCGCGCCATGGCGTTGATCGTCTGATTGCCCTGTCGCCGCGTCATCCCGAAATACTGCGTCTGGCCGAACCAGGCTTATATGCGCACGGGTGCCTATGCCTCGCTGATGGAAATTCTGCCGTCGATGGCGAAAGCCGATATCTATGACGAAGAGCAGCTGCAACTGATTCAGGAGCAGGCGTACGTCGGCATGATGAATCAGCTGATGTCGGAAGAAGGCAGTGAAGGTCTGAAGCGCTGGTGGAAAAACCAGAGTCGCAAGACGCGCCACGAGCCTGCACTGCAAGTGGCGATGGCCGCGCATCTGATTCAGTGCAACGACCATGATTTGGCACAGGACGTGATCCTCGACGGTCTTAAACGTCATTATGACGAGCGTCTGGTGGCGATGATGCCGAAACTGCGTTCGGGTAATCCTGAACAGCTGGAGAAGTTCCTGCGTAACGCCATCAAGCAAAATGGCGCGACGCCGTTGCTGAACAGCACGCTCGGACAGCTTCTGTTGAAGCACGGCGAATGGTTGCAGGCGAGCGAAGCGTTCAAGGATGCATTGAAACAGCGCCCCGATGCCTACGATTATGCGTGGCTGGCCGATGCGCTCGATAAACTGCACAAACCTGCCGAAGCCGCAGAGATGCGTCATCAAGGCCTGATGCTGACTATCAACAACAGCGCCGATCAATAGCGTTTTTAGGTTGTCGCTCAACGGCTCGCTTAGGCGGGCCGTTTTTTTTGGCAGTCGATAATAAACCGGTCGGCAAACGACAGGCAAAAAAAACACTTGCCGGAGAGACAAGTGTGAAAACAATCAGGTCTTTGACAACAGGGGTAGTGTCACACTCAACGTATTGCCTGCTGGGTGATAACCGCGGGGTTATCGTTCAGATAGACAGGAGACACTGTAATTTGGCTCTGCATCATTCCCAGGTTTATGAAGCTACGCAATCATAAGAGGGTGGAATGAGCATCTACGAAAGAGGTATTGCACGCCGCGTGCCAAACTGCATCTAGAAGGGAATTTTTATCACCCATGCAATCTATCCTATTGAATAATAGAGATTAATTATAAAATTTATTTGAGCGTGGTCGATAGGCGGTGCTAACTGGCTGTAAGAAAAGGCGTTTTAGCGGTAAAACCTGTCGTCGGGCAGTGACAGTATTTTTGCTTTTAATTTAATGACTTTATATATCAGTCATTTAAATGTCGCTTTATGGCGACAGCGTCTCAGGAGAAAAGAGACAGAACAGGCAGAGGTGTAGCGGAAAGACAAAAACAAAAAAGCCCCGCATTTCTGCAGGGCTCTTTATTTGAATTGGTCGGCGAGAGAGGATTCGAACCTCCGACCCACTGGTCCCAAACCAGTTGCGCTACCAAGCTGCGCTACTCGCCGATGTACTGCTTTATTCTTTACTATGACAACCTGTATTACGGATAACGTGGTACAGCGCTGTTAAAGTTTTGTGTGGTGCGAAGAGAGGGACTTGAACCCTCACGTCCGTAAGAACACTAACACCTGAAGCTAGCGCGTCTACCAATTCCGCCACCTTCGCACTGTCACAAACTTTACGCTTTACTACTCACACATTCTTCATTGAGGAAGAAGTGGGGTGGCTAATGGGACTCGAACCCACGACAACTGGAATCACAATCCAGGGCTCTACCAACTGAGCTATAGCCACCATTGTATCTTTACTTCACGTCCGAAACTAACACCGCAACTCTTTGCGCAAAACCAACCGAGGTCAATGGTGCGCCCGACAGGATTCGAACCTGAGACCTCTGCCTCCGGAGGGCAGCGCTCTATCCAGCTGAGCTACGGGCGCTTAGCGCCGTTGCGGGAGGGATACTACGGCCAAACCGCTATACTGTCTAGTGCTTTTTTTGAAAAAGTTTCGTTTGATTACGATTTGTTCATTGCGCACTAAAAGTAAGCATTTCAGCCTCCCTCCCCGCTTTTTTACCGTAAAAGTCGTTATCGGCTTTTACGGTTCATGCCGAGCGCCAGATAAATCAGCGACACGGCGGCAATAAATACTGCGCCAACCATTAAAGAAACGCGTGTATCCGGGTTAATCGCCATGCCAACCAGCACACAAAGCAGGAAAGCCAGCGTCAGATAGTTGGTATAAGGGAACAGAATCGATTTAAACGGATGGCTCTTCAACGCATCGCGATGCGCTTCACGGAAACGCAGCTGACTGACCAGCACCACAAACCACGGCACCATGCCCGGCAGCACACTGGCGCTGTAGACATACACGAACACCTGTTCCGGATTCGGGATCAGGTAATTCAGGCCCGAACCGACCAGCAGACAGATAATCGTCACCGCAATGCCGTAAACCGGTACGCCGCTCTTCGAGACTTTCGACAGGAAAGCCGGTAACTGACGATTTTGCGACAAGGCATAAAGCATACGGCCACAGCTGTACATGCCGCTGTTGCAGCCGGAAAGCGCGGCGGTCAGTACCACGAAGTTGATGATACCGGCGGCGGCGGTTATTCCGACCTTGGCGAAGGTCAATACGAACGGGCTGCCGTGGGTGCCCATCTCGTTCCACGGGAAAATGGTGATGACAACAAAGATGGCGCCGACGTAGAAAATCAGGATACGCCACAGGATGTTGTTGATGGCACGTTTGAGGGTAACCTGCGGGTTTTTGGCTTCACCGGCAGTAATACCGACCAGCTCGACGCCCTGATAGGAGGCCACCACAATACAGAGCGCAAACAGGAAGCCCTTCCAGCCGCCTGCGAAGAAACCGCCATGTACCGTGAGATTGTCAAAGCCGATAGCCTGACCATGATTGCCGAAGCCGAAGAAGATAACCGCAAGCCCCACGACGATCATCACGATAATGGTGGTGATTTTGATAAGCGCGAACCAGAACTCCATTTCGCCGTACAGCTTGACCGCCGCCAGATTGGCCGCCGCCACGATGGCAACTGCCGCCAGTGCCGGGATCCACTGTGGCAAATCGGGGAACCAGAACTGCGCATAAACGCCGATGGCAGTTATCTCGGAGATGCCGACGGCAATCCACATGAACCAGTAGCCCCAGGCGGTCAGATAGCCGAAGTAAGGCCCCAGATATTTATGGGCATAGACGGCAAAGGAGCCGGCAACCGGTTCGAGGTGCAGCATTTCGCCCATCGAACGCATGATGAAAAACACAAACACGCCAGCCAGAATATAGGCCAGTAACACTGAAGGCCCTGCCCATTTGAGCGTACTCGCTGCCCCCATAAACAACCCCACACCGATAGTGCCGCCGAGGGCTATCAACTCGATGTGACGGGCTTCCAACCCTCTATGAAGCCCTTGCTTCTCTTCGCTACTCGCCATAAATCCTCTGTTTCTCGAATGTTGTGTTTGCTCTTTTTCCGGGTGGTCCGGACTATTATTGTTATTTCCCAAGGTCAGGGCAGATAAAAACGGCGGTATGGTTCCGTATTTTGCAGTCAGTTGCAAACAGGATTGTACAAATTAGCGGGGCAGGTCGAATTTGCAGCGAAGTGTGGCCAAGCGGGAGGCGGGGGCCTCGCAAAAAGCGGGGCCACCGGGAAAGCAGGATTTTATAACCGACGCGCGTAGTAATAGTAAACGAAGCGGAGAAGCTTGAGCTGGCGCGGTAGGCGGCTGGGTTGAGTCAGCAGTCGATAGAGCCACTCGAGGCCCAGCTTTTGCCAGCCTTTTGGCGCACGCTTTACGGCACCGATAAAGACGTCGTAGGTGCCGCCCACGCCCATATAAAGCGCATCGGGATAAATCCTTCGGCAGTCGCGCATCAGAATTTCCTGACGCGGCGATCCCATGGCGACCGTCACTATCTTCGCGCCGCTGGCCTTGATGCGCTCAAACAGCGCCTCGCGTTCGGCGGGAGTAAAGTAACCGTTCTGGCTGCCGACAATATTGACGTTCCAGCGTGTGCGCAGCGTGTCCTGCGTCTTTGACAGCACGTCCTGACGACCGCCAATCAGGAAAACGGGAGTACCAAGCTGGCCCGCGCGGTGCATCAGGGCTTCCCACAGATCCGCGCCCGGCACGCGCTCAATCTGGGCACCGGGATATTTGCGGCGAATCGAGGCCACCATGCTGACGCCGTCGGCGTACTTGTAATCGGCTTCCCTGATAAGCGCGCGCAGCTGGGCATCACGCTCGGTCGCCAGCACTTTCTCGGCATTAATGGCGACCAGCGTCCCTTTTCTCACCCCTTTTTCCGAAAGCAGATGATCGCGAAACTGCGTAATGTCGCGAAATCCCCACAGATCGATATCGCGAATACGATATTTGGGAATGGAAGAGGCGAGTGAGTTCGAATTCATTATTATCCTTTTTCGCGCATGAGGGGCACGGAGGCTGGCACAGCCTTTCCGTCGGCGACCCGTCCGGTGCGCACTCTTATCAATCCAGCCGAATCAAACAGCCAATACAGCAGCTTGGCGGCGACCAGGCAAAGGCCGAAAACGACGGCGAAAAATATGACGCGCGAGAAGAAAGAGTCCACTCCCTCGCGAGCCAAAACAATCATATTGAATACCGCGCCGAAACAAAAGCTCTGCAAAATGGCCGCCTTGTACGGGTTGGCATTGTTTTTACCCAGCGCGTAGATCCAGTCGAACCATTTGATGATAAGCCCGACCGCCACTGCCCCCAGCGGAATAAACGCTGCGCCGCCCATGACCACCAGAGAGCCTATCAGCGTGGGCGAAATCGCCAGACCCGAATGGTTGTCCAGCACGTCCCAGGTAAAGTAGTTGCCGGTATTCAGTACCGCCGACGGCCTGCCGTGCCACAGCCAGCTCGGAATAAACACGTAGAAATCACGCACGATAGGCATCAGGCCCTGAAAATGAATCTTGTCGTAGTTTTGCAGGAGCAGCGCCAGATTCTCCCACGGCGAGAAGGTGTCACGCGTCAGATACAGGAAGGTATAAAACGCTTCCGGCCCGCTCACGTCGAGGTTATAGCGCTTGAGCGCCAGCCAGAACATGCCGACCACCGCCATGACACCGGCCATCAGCAGCATCCACAGCGTGATCCAGCCACGAATGATGCCGATAAACAGGAACAGCGCCACCGCGATAATGATATTGGCGCGCGTGCCGCCGACAATCACATAGGTCAGCAGCCCGAACGCGAAAGTGCTCGCCAGAAACAGCAGCCAGTGACGGCCGGTCTGCTTGAGGAAATACACCACCAGCATCGCCGGAATAAAGAAATAGAAGAAACGCTTGAGCGCCACGCCTGACACATTGCTGGAGAAAATCTGGCTGTAGGACGTCAGCTTGAACAGCAGGAAGCCGTTGTGGGCAAAGAAAATCCCGAGGGTGACAAACGCCACCAGCGCCATCAGAATCCAGGTCAGATTGGTTTCCACCCGATTCATGGTGAAGACTTCGCGCACAGGCCCGTCACGCGGCTTGCGCAGTCGCGTTTTATACACCACGTAATAGATGGCGTAGAAACAGGTCGCCGACAGCAGGGCCTGCAACAGATAAGGCACCGGCACCACGGTCACGTTGAAATCGAACACCAGCAGGCTGGTCAGCGGGAATCCGAAATAAAAAGTCAGCAGATACAGCACCGAAAAAAACAGGTTGAAACTAAAGCGCACCCGACGAAACTCGAGATAGGTCAGGGTCAGGATAAACAGCAGCGAAAACCCGTAGACGAGGCTCAGACCGCCCCACTCAGCCAGCGTCATGACGAAGCTCCTGCGGCGATGTCCAGCGCCTGCACCCAGCCCTGAATATAATTCGGGTTAAAGAAGGCTATCTTCTGGCGGTCGGCGGTCAGCAACTGACGACGCGCTTCGGCGAGCGTCGCGGCATCCAGGGCATCGTCGGTGAACAGCACCGGCAGATTCTGCTCGGCCATATCCTGCCAGAACGGATTCTTGCGACTCAGCACAAACGGCACGCCAAACTGAATCAGCAGGCAAAGCGTACCAATCCCCTGCTGGCGTTCGAAAATAAAGTAACCGAGCGAGCAGGTTTTCAGCATCTGCAAATAGTCGGCAAAGCCCATGGACTCGGTCAGCAGCGCGATATTTTCGGCAGGAAACAGAGACAGCGCTTCGCGGCGCACCTGCTCGATATAGGTCTGATTATTGGCGGGATAGCCCATCGGGATAACCAGCTGGATATCGGGTCCCCATTGTTTATGCAACGCATGCAGCGCCTCAAGATGCAGATTGCTCGGGTCACCGGAGTTGCCGACCAGCACGCGAGGCAGCCCTTCGGGCGCAGGCGTGTCGGCGGGCAGCGTGAGTGCCGGGTCCATTCGGGTCGGAAAATACAGCAGCGAGGCCGGTACGCGCGGGTGCCGTTGACGGTAATAACTCAGGTCGCCACGGGTCGCAAAAACATGCCCGAGACGCCCCTGCGCTCTTCGCCGCAGCAGATAAAACATTCTGAATTTCAGACGGGTGGAGGTCTCGTAAAGGTCCGCGCCCCAAACGTGCCAGCAAACCTGATGCGGCTTGATTTTACCGCTGATAAGCGCCAGCCACAGCAGCGGATTGAACTGGCCGTGAAAGAAGAAGCGGCACTGCCTGTCGGCCTGCGCCCTGGCGATAACCGCCTGCGCCAGCGATGTCTTGTCGCCGTGCACGTCGATATCGAGCGACGTAAATTCGGCGCACGATGCCGCATCGCGACTGGCGACCATGAAATGTTGCGCCCTTTCCCGTGGGACGTGCGTCAGCAGCACGTCATTGAAGAAGCGCAGCACGGTTAAATTATGGTGCGGGATATCAGATCCCAAAACGTGAATCAGCGTTGTCATGCTCGTCTACGATAGATAACAAAAAAGGTACAGCACAGCGCAAAATAGAGAATGTAGGTAGCCATGTAGGCCTGCGCGGCACCAAGGGCGCCATGCATCGGGATTAGCCAATGCGAGAAAAGCGTCAGCAGCGAAAACTGGCTGATTTCGGTTAGCAGATAAAACCGCAGCGACGCCTTGGCAATCACCAGATAACCAAAGATATAGGCGCTGACTTTTAACACATCTCCCACCAGTTGCCAGGCAAAAAGATCGCGCATGGCCGTAAATTGGGAGGAAAACAGTAGCCAGATGGCAAAATCGCGCAGCAACCAGACGCTAAAGCTCACCGCCGCCACTACCGGCATCACAAACTTCAGCGCCTTGAGAATTTCGCGGCTGATTTCCGCCTTGCTCTTCAAGCGCGCCAGCGTCGGCAGTAAATAGACGCTGAACGAGGCGGTAATAAATTGCAGATAGGCATCCGAAATACTGCTCACGCCCTGCCAGATCCCGACCGCCTGCCAGCCATCGTGCTCGGCCAGCAGATTACGCATCATCACGTAGGCCACCGGCAGTGTCACGGAAGTTATCAACGCCATGACGGTGAACTTGGCAAAGTGCCGCACGAGGGCGCGGTCCCAGGCGGGCTTCAAGAAATCGAGCGTAAACGCGCGGCGGCGCAGCAACATGATGGCCGCAGGAATCACGACCAGCGCAGGCACCAGCGCAAAACCCGTCAGTGCGCCCCGATAACCGCCCAGCGTAAAGCACAGCCAATAGGCCAGCAGCCCGACGAGACTGCCGCCGATGACCGCCAGCGCATTGCCCTGCGCATCGCGATACCCTTTGAGAATCGCCTGGAACAGGTTGGCGTAGGCGATGCCCATTTGAATCAGCGCGACGGCCCGCACCACCGATTGATAGTCAGGATGACCAAACAGCGCCACGCTGACCGGTTCGGCGGCAAACAGAAAAACCAGCGCCAGCAGGGTCGAGAAGCCGAGTACGAGTGCCGAGGCGGTTCCCAGCACAGCCTTGAGGCGCTCGGGATCCTGCTGATGCTCGGCAACGTATTTGGTCACGCCGTTGTAGATACCTGCGCCGGACAGCACGCCGAGTACGGTAATCAGCTGGCGGAAATTCCCCGCCTGTCCGACGCCGCTCGGGCCAAAGGCCACGGCCAGCAGTTTAATGACAATCAGGCCGGCACCGATTTTAATCAGCGTCGACCCGGCGGTCCACAGAGAAGCTTTTGCAAGAGACATATCAGGCGAAGAAACTCCGCAGCGTAGAGATAACCGCCTGTTGCATGACGTTGCTCATGTTGTAGAACCAGCGGCAGGCGCACCAGTTTGCTGCTCTCTTGCGTGGTGAAGACGTCTTCGCCGCAGAAATAGCCGAACTTTTTGCCCGCCGTGGAAGAGTGCAGCGGAATGTAATGGAAGACGGTCAGGATTTCGGCCTCTTTCATATAGTCGATTAACGCATCGCGCTGTTCGCTGCTGTTGAACTTGATATAAAACATATGGGCGTTGTGCACGCAGCCGGGCGCAATTGTCGGCAGCACCAGCTCGCCTTTGTCTTCCAGCGGTTTGAGGGCGCGATGGTAGGCGTTCCACAATTCGAGGCGACGCTGGTTGATTTTTTCCGCGGCTTCAAGCTGGGCCCAGAGATAGGCGGCCTGCAAATCGGCCATCAGGTAGCTCGAGCCAATGTCACGCCAGGTGTATTTGTCTACCTGACCCCGGAAGAACTGGCTGCGGTTGGTGCCTTTCTCGCGGATAATTTCTGCGCGTTCGACCAGTGCCTGGGAGTTAATCAGCGTTGCTCCACCCTCGCCACCGGCGGTGTAGTTTTTGGTTTCATGGAAACTGAAACAGCCGATATGACCTATCGTGCCGAGCGCGCGGCCTTTATAGGTCGACATGACGCCCTGCGCCGCATCTTCAATCACAAACAGCTTATGTTTGTCGGCCAGCGCCATGATGGTGTCCATCTCGCAGGCCACGCCCGCATAATGCACCGGCACGATGGCCTTCGTCTTGTCGGTAATCGCCGCTTCAATCAGTGTTTCGTCGATGTTCATGGTATCCGGCCGGATATCGACGAACACGATGGTCGCGCCGCGCAGTACAAACGCGTTGGCGGTCGAGACGAAGGTATAGCTCGGCATGATCACTTCATCACCAGGCTTGATGTCCAGCAGAATGGCGGCCATCTCAAGCGACGCGGTACAGGAAGGCGTCAGCAGCACTTTCGGGCAGTTGAAGTTTTTTCCAGCCATTGCTGGCAGCGACGGGTAAAACCGCCGTCGCCACAGAGTTTGCCACTGCCCATTGCGGCCTGAATATAGTCAAGCTCGGTGCCAACGACAGGAGGAGAGTTAAATGGGATCATAAAGTTACCTGTACAGCCAATAGGCTGAATGAGACAGAATGCCGCCGCTGGCGCGATAAAGATTCAATGCCGCCATGTTGCCCGTTTGCGTTGCGACTTTCAGCTGGCTGAAACCTTGCGCGATGCACCAGCTTTTGGCCGCATTGAGCAGTTGTCGGCCAATGCCACGGCCCGTCATCTGCGGCTGAACGGCCAGCAGACCGATACGGGCAACGCCGGGTTCGATACCGCGCAGCGTTACAAATCCAGACAGTTGACCATCTTGCGTGTTCAGGGTTAAACAGTGGGTATCGAAGGTGCCGAGAATGGCTTTTTCGGCCCACAGCGCATAGAAACGGCCAGAATCATGGCGTTCATACCACGGCGCACGAAACCGGCTGAGCTGAAAGGCGCTGCCAGCAAGCTGCCTTACTGCCGCAATGTCGGCCTCGGAAGCCCGTCGATAATCGACGTCGTTCCGGGCGTTTTCATGCAGGGTCAGCGTAAAGTCGATTTCGCCTTCCACCAACCGGAAGCCAAGGGCGTAGAGCGCGTCCAGCGTGTCGCTTTCATCGGCCTGAACCTTGGCCTGCACCAGAGGATATCGGCTCAACGCTTCGCGCGTCAGAGTCGGTCCGGCCAAATCAAGGGTCAGTTTAGCGCTCGGTCGGGAGAAAAAATCGCTTTCCCACTGCAAATAGTCAACTCGCCCGCGGATAAGTGTGTCGTTCATTTTTCCTCCACGTCCAATATCGTGCTGTTATGGACCTAGCGCCACACACCTTTGGTGTCGACGACCCAACGCTGCGTAATCTGCTGGCCTGCTCTCTGCCTGAATGCGCTGTGATCGACCAGCATCACCAGCACGTCGGCCTTCTCGAGCGCCGTGTCCAGTGTCTTGAGCGTGGCCTTGTTTTCCAGCGCGGCAGGCAGGTGCTCGACATGCGGCTCGACGGCCCAGGTTTCACCCGCGTGCCAGTCGGCGATAAGCGCGGCGACGTGAACCGCCGGGCTTTCGCGCAGGTCATCGATATCCGGTTTGAACGCCAGCCCGAAACAGGCAATGTTAACGTCGGCGGCGCGTTTGCCGGTCGCGGTCAGGCAATCGGCGACCGCCGCCTTGACCTTGTCGACCACCCAGAACGGCTTGCCGTCATTCACTTCACGCGCAGTTTGAATAAGGCGCGCGAGATCAGGATGCTGAGACACAATAAACCACGGATCGACGGCGATACAGTGTCCGCCGACGCCCGGCCCCGGTTGCAGGATATTCACGCGCGGATGGCGGTTGGCGAGGCGAATCAGCTCCCAGACGTTAATCCCCTGCGCATCGCAAATCAGCGACAGTTCGTTGGCAAAGGCGATATTGACGTCGCGGAAGCTGTTTTCGGTGAGCTTGCACATCTCCGCCGTGCGGCTGTTGGTCACCACACATTCACCCTGCAGGAAAATATTGTACAGGTCGCTGGCGCGCTGCGAACACTGTTCGGTCATGCCGCCAATCACGCGGTCGTTCTTGATAAGCTCGACCATCACCTTGCCCGGCAACACGCGCTCGGGACAATAGGCGACATTGATGTCGGGCGCGACCGCGTCCTGATGTGGAAAACGCAGATCGGGGCGCAGATCGGCCAGCCACTGCGCCATCTGCTCCGTTGCGCCAACCGGCGAGGTCGATTCGAGAATGATTAGGTCGCCCTTTTTCAGCACCGGAGCCAGCGAGGTGACGGCTTTCTGCACGTAAGTCATGTCCGGCTGATGACCGTCCTTGAACGGCGTCGGCACGGCAATAAGAAAGGCATCGGCGGGCTGTGGCGCTGTCACGGCGGTAAGAAAACCGGCCTCTACCGCCTGTTTCACCAGCGTGTCCAGCTCCGGCTCGACGATATGCACGCCGCCGCGATTGATGATATCGACCGCGCGCTGATTGATATCGACGCCAATGACCTTTTTCTGGCGTGACGCAAAGGCCGCCGCCGTGGGCAGACCGATGTAGCCCAGTCCGATGACGGAAAGGGTGGCAAACGGCGTATGTTGTTCGGAAGTCGTGGTTACGGTCATGATTTTGCTCAAGTATTCTTCAATGCACTCAAGATGCGGCAACAGGCGTGGCCGTCACCGTAAGGGTTGTGCGCCCGTGTCATGGCGTGATACGCCTCGGCGTCGTTAAGCAGTCGGGAAACTTCACCGACGATGGCGGCGGTATCGGTGCCGACCAGTTTGACGGTGCCGGCTGCGACGGCTTCCGGCCTTTCGGTGGTATCGCGCATCACCAGCACCGGTTTGCCGAGCGACGGCGCCTCTTCCTGTATTCCGCCGGAATCGGTCAGAATCAGATAGGCTTTATCCATCAGATAAACGAAAGGTAGATAGTCCTGCGGTTCAATCAGGATGACGTTGTCTATTCCCTGCAAAATACGGTTTACCGGCTCCCGCACCTGCGGATTGAGGTGAACCGGATAGAGGATCTGCACGTCGTCGTGACGCGTGGCAATTTCGGCCAGCGCGCCGCAAATGCGCTCGAACCCGCCGCCAAAACTCTCGCGACGGTGGCCGGTGACCAGAATCAGCTTTTTGTCGGGGCGAATAAAATGATAGCGACGGGCGATGTCGGCATTGAGTTCGGGCGAGGCCTGAAGCAGATTGCGCACCCACAGCAACGCATCGATGACCGTATTGCCGGTGACGGTGACGCGGGTTTCATCCACGCCTTCGCGCAGCAGATTGCTGCGGGAGATGTCGGTCGGCGCAAAATGCCATTTTGCGAGATGCCCGGTCAGACGGCGATTGCCCTCTTCCGGCCACGGCGACAGCAGATCGCCGGTGCGCAGCCCCGCCTCGACGTGACCAATCGGGATCTGCTGATAGAACGCGGCAAGGCTTGCCGACAGCGCCGTGGTGGTGTCGCCGTGAACCAGCACGACATCGGGCCTGAAGTCTTCGAGCACCGGTTGCAGACCCAGCAGGATACGGCTGGTGATTTCACTCAGCCCCTGGCCGGGTTGCATGATATTGAGGTCATAATCCGGCTTGATAGCGAAAAGATGCAATACCTGATCCAGCATTTCGCGATGCTGGGCAGTCACACAGACTTTTGATTCAAAGGCATCATCCTGAGCCAAAGCATGTACCAGGGGTGCCATTTTTATTGCTTCCGGCCTGGTACCGAAAATCGTTAATACTTTCACAGAGGCACTCTCTTTTAACAGGCGCCTTGTCAGAGACGCATGGCTTTTTATTTTATTTTATGACGCGACGCGGCGACGGGCCAGAGCAACGCCTGCACCCAGTAATCCCCGACAATGCCCCACATTACCATCAGCAATGCACGGCGAGGACTGTCGCGACTTACCGGCTCTTCCGGCGTGCGGAGATAGCGGTAGGTCTGGAATTTGGCGTTCAAAACCGGCCCCACATTAAGCGTAGCCAACATCGCTTTATTCTGATCGTAATCGATGTCAAAACTCGGACCGGAAGCCTGCAGCAGCTTGAGACGGGCCTGCAACATCGGCGTGCCGAGCAGGAACATGTCGGCATCGGGCAGACGGTCTGGCGTGGCATCGGTAATGCTATGGTCGATATTCTGCTGCTGGGCGATGGTCAGCGCCTGACGGGTATTGTTCAGCTCGCGGTTATAGATTGCGGTAGCCACCGCTTCCTGACGTTTTACCTGCGCCTTCATCGACTGCGCACGCGCGGCCCATGCACCCTGAATTTCATCATAGAGATGCGCCGATGCGCGCTCGCTCGCGAAATCGACATACTGACGCAGCAGCTGATTGGCGTCGGCGGCGGTTTCGGCGGTCAGTTTCACGCTGTCGTTCGGCAGCTTCTTGTCGTCACGCGGCGTGAACTGGATACCGGCTATCAGCTTGTCGAGCAGCACGGCATCGGCCGCGGCATCGCCTTGCTTGCGCTGTACGTAATAAGGATTATTCAGCCAGAAGTCGCGGCGAGTGTCATAGGCTGCCAGCTGCATGACGAATTCGCTGTAGGCATCGTCCGAGATAGAGGCCTGATCGCCTGCGGGCGTGAAGGTATTTTTGGCATCAAGATTGCGCAGGAACTGCTCCTGGGAGAAATAGGACGCCAGATTGTTTACCGTAGGCTTGTCCGTGACCGCCGTCGTACTCCACGCCTGCTTCATCAACAGCGAAATCAGCAGGGCAACGAGGGCAAAACCTGCCGCCAGTCCGATAATCCACAGCTTGCCCTGCCACAGCGTGCGGCAAAGCCCGCGAATATCCAGCTCGTTATCAAGGGCGAGCTCTTTCCTTGTCGTCGTCTCTGACTTCATCGTTCCCACCAACTTTTCATTAATTGTCGAAATAACCGGGTGAATCTTTCACTCGAACGGACACGCCCTCAGGCAGCCGGTCGACGCAGTCTTCGTTTGATTCGCTTGAGCAGACGCGCCACACGCCAGGCACGTTTGATACAGTAGCCGTACAGCATGAAGGCAAGAAGGAACAGCCCCAGCATCAGCCACTCGGGTAGGCCGAGATGATCGCCTATCACGCCGATCGAGGCCAGTACGGCCGCGGCGAGTGTGATAAGCAGGAAAGCCTGACGCGAGGTGAAACCGGCGCGCATAATCAAATGGTGTATATGCTGACGATCGGCGGTAAACGGGCTCATGCCCTTGCGCAAACGGCGATACATGATGGCAATCATGTCCATCAACGGAATGGCGATAAGCCACAGCGCGGTCACGGGAGTCATCGGCGGATGGAACGAGGTGCGTGACGTCTGGGTGCATTGCAGCAGGATCCAGATCACGGTAAAGCCGATAAGCGTACTGCCCGCGTCGCCCATGAAGACTTTGAAGCGGCGGCCAAAAACGCCAAGGTTGAGCATGATGTAGGGAATGATGGCGGCTATCATGGCGAAACACCACAGCGCCAGCGAGTCGTTGCCGGAATAGAGCATCACAACGCCCATCGAGCCGAAGGTCACGCAGGACAACCCGCCCAGCAGGCCGTCGATGCCGTCGACCATATTGAAGGCATTGATGGCGGCCCACACCGCAAACAGGGTGACCAGATAGCCGAACGGACCCAGCACCATCTGCCACGGACCGATAATGCGCCCGAGGTCATGCAGCACCATATCCCCGTAAACCATCATCAATACGGCGACCAGCGCCTGAACGCAGGCGCGAATTTTTACGCTGATATCGAATTTATCGTCCAGCGCGCCCACCAGCACCAGTAAACCGGCACAGCCGAGATAGAGAAATTTATGCGGGATTTGGGGATTGCTGGTCAGAAAGGCGAAGCACACGCCGACATAAACAGAAATGCCGCCCACCAAGGGGATCAATCCTTGATGACGTTTACGGAAATCCGGTTTATCAACTAATCCAATTTTCTTGGCAATTTTTCTCGCCAAAAATAAAAAGAGAAATGAAAACAAGAAGACAACGACAAGTTCAGTACTCATATTGAGTAAATTCACAGTTAAAACGTCTCTGCATTAATGGTAAAACTGCACGACTGTTCGGGCAGCGTGGTCGTGAATCTGGCAACAGCCATTACCACCTTGCGGTATAAATGCCATATCCTATGATGACGATTCGAATTTATAGTAGCTTTAATCGATGATGTCGAAACGTCCTTCCTGCCCGCCATTGCACAGCGACAAAATAATGAATGTTGCCAACACTGACTATCCGGCGTTATCTGATTGTGAGTTGAATGAGGCAGTATCACTACACATCGTAGCGACCAAAAGCAAAAAACGCCACGTCTACACGCAGCGTTTTTTATAGGAAGCAACGATTCGTCTTTACGAACGTTTCATCATGTCGAAGAACTCGTCATTAGTTTTGGTCATTGCCAATTTATTGATGAGGAACTCCATCGCATCGATTTCGCCCATTGGGTGAATAATCTTGCGCAGGATCCACATTTTTTGCAGTTCTTCGGAAGATGTCAGCAACTCTTCCTTTCGGGTACCGGAACGGTTGTAGTCGATAGCCGGGAATACGCGCTTCTCGGCGATTTTACGCGCCAGATGCAATTCCATGTTACCTGTACCTTTAAACTCTTCGTAGATGACTTCATCCATTTTGGAGCCGGTGTCGACCAGCGCCGTAGCGATGATGGTCAGGCTGCCGCCCTCTTCCACGTTACGTGCCGCACCGAAGAAGCGTTTTGGACGGTGCAGGGCGTTGGCATCAACACCACCGGTCAGCACTTTACCCGACGCAGGCACAACGGTGTTGTAGGCACGCGCCAGACGAGTGATGGAGTCCAGAAGGATGATAACGTCTTTCTTGTGCTCGACCAGACGCTTGGCTTTCTCGATAACCATCTCGGCAACCTGCACGTGACGCGATGCCGGCTCGTCGAAGGTAGAAGCGATAACTTCACCTTTAACCAGACGCTGCATCTCGGTCACTTCTTCCGGACGTTCGTCGATAAGCAGCACCATCAGCACGCAGTCAGGGTGATTGTAGGCAATGCTCTGGGCGATGTTTTGCAGCAGCATGGTTTTACCGGCTTTCGGCGGTGCCACAATCAGACCACGCTGACCACGACCAATTGGCGAGGCCAGGTCGAGTACGCGAGCGGTGAGGTCTTCGGTAGAACCGTTACCGCGTTCCATGCGCAGACGCGAGTTGGCATGCAGTGGGGTAAGGTTTTCAAACAGGATTTTGTTACGGGCGTTTTCTGGTTTGTCGTAGTTGACTTCGTTGACTTTCAACAGCGCGAAATAGCGCTCGCCTTCTTTTGGCGGTCGGATTTTACCTGAAATGGTATCACCGGTACGGAGGTTGAAGCGGCGGATTTGACTAGGAGAAACGTAGATATCATCTGGACCGGCGAGGTAGGAGCTGTCACCCGAGCGGAGGAAACCGAATCCGTCCTGCAGTATCTCCAGAACACCGTCACCGAAGATATCTTCTCCGCTCTTGGCGTGCTGCTTCAGGATTGAAAAGATGATGTCTTGCTTACGCATGCGGGCCTGGTTTTCCAGCCCCATATTTTCGCCGAGGGCAATCAGCTCAGAGACCGGCGTATTCTTTAATTCGGTAAGATTCATAATGGTGGGTTCTTAAACTCGGGGTATGTCTCGAAAAACTGTCGTGAATGAGGATGGCAAGGGTGGTCCGTGCCAGCTTAAATAACTTAGGGTAAAGACATTCAATTTGCAGCTTCTGATTACAGGTCACGGGCGAGGCTCGCGAGCTATTTCTTGAAAGAGGGCAGACTTAAATTGAAGGTGTCTCAAAGCCGATTTTTTTGAAACCGTTAGATTGTCAAAGCACATCGCCATTACACCTGTTTTTCAACGAGGCTTATTCTATGTAAGCAGTTTTTATCAAAGCAACTTTAATAGGCAGATGGTTTCGACACAGAGTAAAACGCTAGAATCAAACTACAGGTAAGCTCAAATATGCAGTAAGCGTAAACTTAGCACGCTTCTTTGCAGGCGTCTAGCGGTCAGTGTGAAAAACACACGTTGCCCGCCAAACGCCTGATTTTGGTCATTCAATCGATTACAGGTTGGCGTTGAGGAACTCTTTCAACTGACCTTTGGACAGTGCGCCGACCTTGGTCGCCGCCACTTCGCCGTCCTTGAACAACAGCAGGGTCGGGATGCCGCGGATACCGTATTTAGGTGCGGTGCCCGGGTTTTCGTCGATGTTCAGTTTGGCAACAGTCAGCTTGCCTTCGAACTCGACAGCGATCTCGTCCAGGATCGGAGCAATCATCTTGCAAGGACCACACCATTCTGCCCAGAAATCGACCAGCACCAGTCCATCGGCTTTCAGTACTTCTGCATCGAAACTGTCATCAGAAAGGTGAATAATTTTATCGCTCATGTTCTACTCCAAAGGATTATCTTTACCTTGTTGATGTAGCATTAACCAACAGTAGGTTGACTCTATTTCACCACGTTTATTTCAACGGATATGCTTTCGTAAAGCAATAGTTAGCTGATATTCTACCACACTATGAGCAAAACACACTTAACCGAACAGAAGTTTTCCGACTTCGCCCTGCACCCGCTGGCAGTCGAAGCCCTTGAAAAGAAAGGGTTTCATTACTGCACGCCTATCCAGGCATTGGCACTCCCCATCACACTCTCCGGACGTGATGTTGCAGGTCAGGCGCAAACCGGTACCGGCAAGACGCTGGCTTTTTTAGCGTCTACTTTCCATTATCTGCTTTCCAACCCGCCTGCTGAAGGTCGCCAGACCAATCAGCCGCGTGCCTTGATTATGGCACCGACGCGCGAATTGGCAGTACAAATTCATTCAGATGCCGAAGCGCTTTCTGAATCAACCGGACTGAAACTCGGTCTGGCCTACGGTGGCGACGGCTACGACAAACAGCTTAAAGTGCTGGAAAGCGGCGTTGATATCCTGATTGGCACCACTGGCCGTTTAATCGATTACGCAAAACAGAACCACGTTAATCTGGGTGCCATCCAGGTCGTCGTGCTGGACGAAGCCGATCGCATGTTCGATCTCGGCTTTATCAAAGACATCCGCTGGCTGTTCCGCCGGATGCCGCCTGCCACCCAGCGTCTCAACATGCTGGTTCTCCGCAACGCTTTCATATCGCGTTAAAGAGCTGGCGTTCGAAAACATGAACAATGCCGAGTCGATTGAAATCGAACCGGAACAGAAAACGGGTCACCGTATTCAGGAAGAACTTTTCTATCCTTCGAATGAAGAGAAAATGCGTCTTCTGCAAACCCTTATAGAAGAAGAGTGGCCAGACCGCTGCATCATCTTCGCCAACACCAAGCACCGCTGTGAAGATGTCTGGGGCCATCTGGCTGCCGACGGACACCGCGTGGGCCTGCTGACCGGCGACGTGGCGCAGAAGAAACGCCTGCGCGTGCTGGAAGATTTCACCAAGGGTGATCTCGACATTCTGGTCGCGACCGACGTCGCTGCCCGTGGTCTGCACATTCCTGCAGTAACCCACGTCTTCAACTATGACCTGCCTGACGACTGCGAAGACTATGTTCACCGCATCGGCCGTACCGGTCGTGCCGGCCTGAGCGGTCACTCGATTAGCCTGGCCTGTGAAGAGTACGCGCTGAATCTGCCTGCTATCGAAACCTATACCGGTCACAGCATTCCTGTCAGCAAATACAACAGCGATGCCCTGCTGACCGGCCTGCCTGCGCCGAAACGTCTTGCACGTACCCGCAACGGCAACGGCCCGCGCCGTAATTCGTCCTCCTCATCTTCTTCACGACGCGGTGGTAATGCACCACGTAACAACCGCAAACGTTCGGGCTGAAAACTATGCTGAGTTCCACCTCACTTTATGCAGCGATCGATCTGGGCTCCAACAGCTTTCATATGCTGGTGGTCCGTGAGGTGGCAGGCAGTATTCAAACGCTGGCCAGAATCAAACGTAAAGTGCGTCTGGCTGCCGGACTGGATAAAAACAGTCATCTCTCTGCGGAAGCCATGCAGCGCGGATGGCAGTGCCTGAAGTTATTTTCCGAACGTTTACAGGATATTCCGCGCGAACAAATTCGCGTGGTGGCGACGGCAACGCTGCGTCTGGCGAAAAATGCCGATGCGTTTCTTGCAGTGGCCGAACAGATCCTGGGCTGTGAAATTCAGGTGATTAGCGGAGAAGAAGAAGCGCGGCTGATCTACCACGGTGTCGCTCATACTACCGGCGGTCCCGATCAGCGTCTGGTCGTCGACATTGGCGGCGGCAGCACCGAGCTGGTAACCGGCACGGGTGCGCAGGCCAACTCGCTGTTTAGCCTATCCATGGGCTGTGTCACCTGGCTCGAACGTTATTTCTCCGACCGCAGTCTGGCCCGGGAGAACTTCGAGCAGGCCGAGCAGGCCGCCATCGAGATGATTCTGCCCGTTGCACCCGAACTGATTGCCAAGGGTTGGCAGGTTTGCGTCGGCGCGTCCGGCACCGTTCAGGCGTTGCAGGAAATCATGGTCGCGCAGGGCATGGACGAGCGGATCACCTTGTCCAAACTGCAACAGCTTAAACAGCGCGCCATTCAGTGCGGCAAGCTCGAAGAGCTGGAAATCGAAGGTCTGACGCTGGAACGTGCGCTGGTTTTCCCGAGCGGACTGTCGATTCTCATCGCCATCTTCAAGACGCTGAACATCGAATCGATGATGCTGGCAGGCGGCGCGCTGCGCGAAGGTCTGGTGTACGGCATGCTGCATCTGCCGGTGGAACAGGATATTCGTCAACGCACGCTGCACAATCTGCAACGCCGTTATCTGCTCGACGTCGAGCAGGCAAACCGCGTGGCGGCACTGGCCGAAAACTTTTCGCAGCAGGTTTCGAGCACCTGGCAACTGGATGCTCGCGCCCGCGAGTTGCTGACCAGCGCCTGCCTGATTCATGAAATCGGGCTGAGTGTCGATTTCAAACAGGCGCAGAACCATGCCGCCTACCTGATTCGCCATCTCGATTTGCCGGGCTTTACGCCTGCGCAGAAAAAACTGCTGGCCACGCTGCTGCAAAACCAGAGCAGCAATCTTGATTTGCCGTTGCTGAATCAGCAAAACGCGCTGCCGCCACGTCAGGCGGAGCGCCTTTGTCGCATCATGCGTCTGGCGATTATCTTTGCCAGCCGCCGTCGCGACGACACGTTGCCTGCGGTTCGGCTGCGCGCCAACGACGACGAGTTGAACGTGCTGGTACCGACCGGATGGCTGGAGCAGCATCCTTTGCGGGCCGAAGAGCTGGAACAGGAAAGCCATTGGCAAAGTTACGTGCATTGGCCGCTGTATATCGAAGAAGCCAGCAAATAGTCGCCTAATCGCCATAAATTGGTGTTTAGGGTGCAAAATAACAAGGGAGCCATCGGCTCCCTTTTTTATTGGCTGTGTGAAACGGGCCGGGCGTAGAGATCAGCTCTTGTTTTGCCCGGCGGCTTTGGCACTGGCGAGCTGCGCACGGATTTTCTCGAGGTGGCTCTGCCCTTTCACCATGCGCTCCTGCGGCGACACGACTTTACGCTCGCTTTCCCACGCGAGGTCGTCCTGCGGCAGTTCGTGCAGGAATCGGCTCACCTCGGGGCGCAGCATTTCTCCGTATTGACGGCGTTCGCGGCAGTGGGTGAAAAACAGCTCTTTCTGCGCGCGGGTAATGCCCACATACGCCAGACGTCGTTCTTCGTCGACGTTGTCTTCATCCATGCTGCTCTGATGCGGCAACAGCCCTTCTTCCATGCCCACCAGAAAGACATACGGAAACTCCAGCCCCTTCGAGGCATGCAGCGTCATCAGCTGAACCTGATCCAGCTCTTCGTCGTTTTCGCCCCGCTCCATCATGTCGCGCAGGGTAAAACGCGTGACGACCTGCGTCAGCGTCATCGGCTCGTCGAGATCGGTGCCTTCCAGCATTTCCGTCATCCAGCTAAACAGCTGATTGACGTTTTTCATGCGCATTTCCGCCGCTTTCGGGCTGGGCGAGGTTTCAAACAACCAGCTTTCGTAATCCATGCCGTGAATCAGGTCGCGCACGGCGGCGATTGGCTCGCGTTCAACCTGCTCGGCAATACTGCCCATCCAGTGAGTAAAACGTTGCAGCGATTCCAGACCGCGACCGGTCAGGGTTTGGCTCAGCCCAAAATCGGAGCTGGCCTTGAACAGACCTTTATTGCGCTGATTGGCCCACTCGCCGAGCTTTTGCAGCGTGGCGGCACCGATTTCACGGCGCGGCGTATTCACGATACGCAAAAAGGCGCTGTCGTCGTCGGGATTGGTCAATACCCGCAGATAGGCCAGTAGATCTTTAATCTCGGGACGCGAGAAGAACGAGGTACCGCCCGAAATACGATACGGAATGCGGTTCTGCATCAGCATTTTTTCAAACAGCCGCGACTGGTGATTTCCGCGATACAAGATGGCGTAATCGCCGTGCTGCGTCTTGTTGACGAAACGGTGAGCAATCAATTCACCGACCACGCGTTCGGCCTCGTGGTCTTCATTGTTGGCCGTAATCACCTTTAGCGGCTGCCCGTAAGCCAGCTCGGAAAACAGCCGTTTTTCAAACACGTGCGGGTTATTGGCGATCAGGATATTGGCGGCTTTCAGGATCCGCTGCGAAGAGCGGTAATTCTGCTCCAGCTTGATAACCTGCAAGGCCGGAAAATCTTCCTTCAATAACACCAGATTCTGCGGCCGCGCACCGCGCCACGAATAAATCGACTGATCATCGTCGCCCACCACGGTAAAGCGCGCCCGATTGCCCACCAGCAGTTTCACCATCATGTACTGACTGGTGTTGGTATCCTGATATTCATCCACCAGCAGATAGCGTAGCTTGTTCTGCCAGCGTTCGCGCACTTCTTCATTGCGTTGCAACAGAAGCGTCGGCAGGAGGATCAGGTCGTCGAAGTCGAGAATATTACAGGCACGCATATGATCATGATAAAGGCCGTAGCACAGCGCGAAGATCTGATCACGTTCGGATCGCGCCAGCTTGGCGGCGCCGCTCGGGTCAATCAGATCGTTTTTCCAGTTGGAGATCGTCGAGATCAACTGCTGCAACAGCGTCTTGTCGTTTTCCAGCCACTTTTCACTCAACTCTTTGAGCAGCGCCAGCTGGTCCTGATCGTCAAAGAGCGAAAAGTTGGACTTCATGCCGAGCGCCGCGTATTCGCGCTTGATGATTTCAAGACCCAGCGTGTGGAAAGTCGAAATCAGTAATCCCCGCGACTCTTTACGGCCCAGCGTTTGCGACACGCGCTCTTTCATCTCGCGCGCGGCCTTGTTGGTAAAGGTCACGGCGGCAATATGCCGCGGCTGATAGCCGCATTCGCGGATCAGGTGAGCGATTTTATTGGTGATGACCCGCGTTTTCCCCGAGCCGGCACCGGCCAGAACCAGGCAGGGTCCGGTAACGAATTCGACGGCATGTTGTTGGCTGGGATTTAATCGCATTGGGTTATTTCTGCTCACTTGAAAGACGCGGAGGGGGATTGTAGCAGAAACTTTCGCTGGAAATGACAGTCAAAACTTTCAAGTTCAACGCCGGGCGTTATCGCGCAATCCACTTCTGCCGTTGCAGATGTTACATTACGCGCCTGAGCAGTTTTTAATTAATCCTCTATAAAGGTTCTACTATTATGGCGAATACCGCATCTGCATTACACATCCTGGTAGCTGACGAAAGCAAAGCCAACGACCTGCTGGCGCAGCTGGAAAAAGGCGCGGATTTTCAGGAACTGGCGCGCAAGCACTCTACCTGTCCGTCCAAGCGTGACGGCGGATCGCTCGGCGAATTCCGCAAAGGCGACATGGTGCCAGCGTTCGATAAAGTGGTGTTCAGCGGCGAACTGCTGAAACCGCTGGGCCCGGTAAAAACCCAGTTTGGTTACCACTTGATCAAAGTGCTGTACCGCAACTAATCACGCCTCGTTGCGCGTGATAGCCGTATTACGACATTATCCATTGCGTAATAAAGAAAAGCACCGCCTGCGCGGTGCTTTTTGTTTTCTTTTTATTCTCGGGTACAGCCTGCTTTGGATTAACGGTTAGCTGGCAACCGCAATGCGTTTCATGTCGGTCATGTAGCCACGCAGTTTGTGACCCACCGCTTCGATGGCGTGGGCACGAATGGCTTCGTTCACGTCACGCAGTTGAGCGTTGTCGACTTCTGTCGCGGCAACGGATTTACCCAGGTCACCGGCTTGCAGCGTCGTCATGAACTCTTTCAGCAACGGCACGGCGGCGTTGGCGAACAGGTAGTTACCGTATTCTGCGGTATCGGAGATAACCACGTTCATTTCGTACAGACGCTTACGGGCAATGGTGTTGGCAATCAGCGGCAGCTCGTGCAGTGATTCGTAATAGGCAGACTCTTCAATGATGCCGGAAGACACCATGGTTTCGAAGGCCAGCTCAACGCCTGCTTTCACCATCGCAATCATGACAACGCCGTGATCGAAGTACTCCTGCTCGGAGATTTTGCCTTCGAACTGCGGCGCGTTTTCAAATGCGGTTGCGCCGGTCTCTTCGCGCCAGGTCAGCAGTTTCACGTCGTCCGCCGCCCAGTCAGCCATCATGCCGCTTGAGAACTCGCCGGAGATGATGTCATCCATGTGTTTCTGGAACAGCGGTGCCATGATCTCTTTCAGCTGGTTTCGGACAGCGCGAAGGCACGCAGTTTCGCCGGGTTGGACAGGCGATCCATCATCAGGGTGATACCGCCCTGCTTCAGCGCTTCGGTGATGGTTTCCCAGCCGAATTGCAGCAGTTTTTCTGCATAGGCCGCGTCAACACCTTCCGCTACCAGCTTGTCGAAGCACAGCAGAGAACCGGCTTGCAGCATACCGCACAGAATTGTCTGCTCGCCCATCAGGTCGGATTTCACTTCCGCAACGAAAGAGGATTCCAGCACGCCCGCACGGTGACCGCCGGTTGCTGCCGCCCAGGCTTTGGCAATCGCCATGCCTTCGCCTTTTGGATCGTTTTCTGGGTGTACCGCAATCAGCGTCGGCACGCCGAAACCACGTTTGTACTCTTCGCGAACTTCGGTGCCCGGACATTTTGGCGCCACCATCACGACCGTGATGTCTTTACGGATTTCTTCGCCCACTTCAACGATGTTGAAACCGTGAGAGTAACCCAGCGCCGCGCCGTCTTTCATCAGAGGCTGAACCGCTTTGACCACCGCGCTGTGCTGCTTGTCCGGCGTCAGGTTAACCACCAGATCGGCCTGCGGGATCAGTTCTTCGTAGGTGCCGACTTTAAAGCCGTTTTCGGTCGCCTTGCGCCATGAAGCACGCTTCTCGGCAATGGCTTCGGCACGCAGGGTGTAGGAGACGTCCAGACCGGAGTCACGCATGTTCAGACCCTGGTTCAGGCCCTGTGCGCCACAACCAACGATCACCACTTTTTTACCTTTTAGGAAGCTGGCTTCGTCGGCGAATTCATCGCGGCTCATGAAGCGGCATTTGCCTAATTGCGCCAGCTGCTGACGCAGGTTCAATGTGTTGAAATAGTTAGCCATGATAAAACTCCGTTCGCGGTTGTTAGGTACTTCAGAAATGGTTTAACCCGATACTTCGAGTTGGTTTAGACACTATATGACAAGTGTTTCATTGCTTAAATTGATATATTAAGAAGATGATATTGCAGTTTATGCAACGTCGATGAATCCTTACCCTGCGCATGACAATGCTGGAAAAACCTATGGACCTACGCGATCTGAAACTGTTTCTGAATCTGGCCGAAAGCCGCCATTTTGGCCGTTCCGCCAAGGCGATGCACGTCAGCCCGTCGACCCTCTCGCGGCAAATCCAGCGTCTTGAAGAAGAGCTCGGGCAGGCGCTGTTTCAGCGGGACAACCGCACGGTGCAGCTGACTCAGGCGGGCGATCAGCTGAAAGACTTTGCCCAGCAGACACTGCTGCAATACCAGCAGTTGCGTCACGCAATGGGCCAGAACGGCCCCACGCTTTCCGGCGAACTGCGGCTGTTTTGCTCGGTGACGGCGGCGTACAGCCATCTGCCGCCGATACTCGACCGTTTCCGCGCGCAGCATCCGCTGGTTGAAATCAAACTCACAACCGGTGATGCCGCCGATGCGGTCGCCAAAGTCCAGTCCACGGAAGCGGATCTCGGCATTGCCGGCCATCCTGAAACCCTGCCAACCAGTATAGACTTTACGCCGATAGGCGAGATTTCGATGGTGCTGATTGTTCCTTCGCTGCCCTGCGCCGTGCGCACGCAGGTGATGCAGCCTTCGCCGAACTGGTCGGAAATTCCGTTTATCATTCCGGAACACGGACCCGCGCGTAAGCGTATCGACGGCTGGTTCCGCCATCATCGACTGAATAATCCGCTGATTTACGCCACTGTATCGGGGCATGAGGCGATTGTGTCAATGGTTGCGCTGGGCTGCGGCGTAGCGCTTATCCCGGGCGTAGTGCTGGAAAACAGTCCCGACCTGATCCGCGACCGTATTTCGGTGCTGGACAACGTGACGGTGGGCGTGCCTTTGCCGCTCGGCGTTTGCGTGCAGCGCAAGAGACTCAACGAGCCGCTGATTGAGGCGTTCTGGCAGTTATTGCTGCACAGAAATGCAGGCTGACAAAGATCGATCCCGAGTATAACGATCGTCGGGATCGACCGAAGAGGTTAGCCCTGCAAGAAGAAGCGGAAGGCAGGGTTATCGGATTCGTTATGACAGTCGTAGCCCAACGCCGAAAGATTTTTTCGAACTCGGGTTCCTGTTCTGTCAATTCGAAAGCCGCCAGCACGCGGCCAAAATCGGTGCCGTGACTGCGATAATGGAACAGCGAAATATTCCAGTGGGTGCCGAGCGTGTGCAGGAATTTCAGCAATGCGCCGGGCGATTCCGGGAATTCAAAGCTGTAGAGACGTTCGTGCAGCGGTTTGCTTGGACGCCCTCCGACCATATAGCGCACGTGAAGCTTCGCCATTTCGTCGTCGGACAAATCCACCACCTGATAACCGCCTTCGCTCAGCAAGTCGATAATTTCCTTGCGCTCCGCGTGGCCGCGCGTCAACCGCACTCCTACAAAAATGCAGGCGTTGTCGGCATCCGCATAACGGTAGTTGAATTCGGTTACCGACCGGCCGCCAAGCAGCTGGCAGAATTTCAGGAAGCTGCCCTTGCGCTCGGGAATGGTGACGGCCAGCAGCGCTTCACGCTGTTCGCCCAGTTCGCAGCGTTCGGACACATAGCGCAGGCCGTGGAAGTTGACGTTCGCCCCCGACAGCACGTGCGCCAGGCGCTCGCCCTGAATATTATGCTCCTGCACATACTTCTTTAATCCCGCCAGCGCCAGCGCACCGGAAGGTTCGGCTATGGCCCGCACGTCTTCGAACAGATCCTTGACCGCCGCGCAGATAGCGTCGCTGTCCACCGTTATCACGTCATCGAGATATTCGCGACACAGACGGAAAGTTTCGTTACCGATGCGTTTGACCGCCACGCCTTCGGCAAACAGCCCGACGCGCGCCAGATCTACCGGCTCACCCGCGTCCAGCGCGGCACGCAGGCAGGCAGAATCTTCGGCTTCGACGCCAATCACCTTGATTTGCGGCATCAGCTGTTTGATAAGCACGGCGACACCCGCTGCCAGACCGCCTCCGCCGACCGGCACGAAAACCCGGTCGAGGTGCGCGTCCTGCTGAAGCAGTTCCATCGCCAGCGTACCTTGTCCGGCAATCACCGCCGGATGGTCGAACGGCGGCACGAAGGTCATGCCCTGCGTGTGCGACAGTTCAATGGCGCGCGCCTTGGCTTCGTCAAAATTGGCGCCGTGCAGCAGCACTTCGCCGCCAAAATTACGCACGGCATCCACCTTGATATCGGCGGTCGCGACCGGCATCACAATCAGCGCCTTAATCCCTTTTCGGCTGGCCGACAAGGCAACGCCCTGCGCGTGATTACCGGCAGAAGCCGTCACCACGCCGCGCGCCGCCTGCTCTTCGTTCAGTCCGGCAATCATTGCATAGGCACCGCGCAGTTTGAAACTGTGCACTGCCTGACGGTCTTCTCGCTTAACCAGAATCACGTTATCCAGTCGGCTCGAGATTTTCTCCATGACCTGTAACGGGGTGACCTGCGCCACCTCGTAAACGGGCGCTCGCAGCACCGCGCGCAGATATTCCGCGCCGCCGGGCTGGTCGGGCAAAGGTTGTGATACCGCCATGCCTTCAGCCTCCCAGCTTGCTCTTGTCGCGGATTGCGCCTTTATCGGCACTGGTGGCCAACAGCGCATAGGCGCGCAGCGCGTAGGAGACCTGACGTACACGGTTTTTCGGCGTCCAGGCCTTTTCGCCGCGAGCCAGTTCGATTTCACGACGATGCGCCAGTTCGCTGTCCTCGACTTCCAGTTCCATTGAGCGGTTTGGGATATCGATGGCAATCATGTCGCCGTCTTCAATCAGGGCAATCAGACCGCCGCTGCCCGCTTCCGGAGAAACGTGGCCGATAGACAGACCCGAAGTGCCGCCCGAGAAACGGCCGTCGGTGATGAGCGCGCACTCCTTGCCCAGTCCCATCGATTTCAGATAGGTGGTCGGGTAGAGCATTTCCTGCATGCCCGGCCCGCCCTTCGGCCCTTCGTAGCGAATGACCACGACATCGCCGGACACCACTTTGCCGCCCAGAATGGCTTCAACCGCCGCATCCTGGCTCTCGTAAACCTTGGCCGGACCACGGAAGATCAGGTTGTCTTTGTCGACGCCCGCCGTTTTCACGATACTGCCGTCAATCGCCATGTTGCCGTACAGCACGGCCAGACCGCCTTCGGTGCTGAACGCATGGTCGATGGAACGGATACAGCCTTCGGCGCGATCATCGTCCAGCGTGTCCCAGCGGCAATCCTGCGAGAACGCCTTGGTGGTGCGGATACCGGCAGGACCGGCGCGGAACATCTTTTTGATGCTCTCGTCTTCGGTCACCATGATGTCGTACTTTTGCAGCGTTTCCGGGAATTTCATCTCCAGCACATTGCTTACGTCGCGGTTCATCAGGCCTGCGCGGTCGAGTTCGCCCAGAATGCCCCACACGCCACCGGCGCGGTGCACGTCTTCCATATGATATTTCGGCGTGCTCGGCGCAACTTTACACAGGTGCGGCACTTTGCGGGACAGTGCGTCGATGTCGGTCATGTTGAAATCGACTTCGCCTTCCTGCGCGGCGGCCAGCAGGTGCAGAATGGTGTTGGTCGAGCCGCCCATTGCGATATCCAGCGTCATGGCGTTTTCGAATGCCGATTTATTGGCGATGCTGCGCGGCAACACGCTTTCGTCGTCCTGCTCGTAGTAACGTTTTGCCAGACTCACGATGCGGGTACCGGCCGACAGGAACAGCTCTTTACGATCGGCGTGCGTCGCCAGCAGGGAACCGTTGCCCGGCTGGGACAGACCCAGCACTTCGGTCAGGCAGTTCATCGAGTTGGCGGTAAACATCCCGGAACACGAACCGCAGGTCGGACAGGCGGAACGTTCAATCTGCTCGCTGTCGGCGTCGCTGACTTTCGGGTTTGCGCCCTGAATCATCGCATCGACCAGGTCCAGCTTGATGATTTTGTCGGACAGCTTGGTTTTACCGGCTTCCATCGGACCGCCGGACACGAAGATAACCGGAATGTTCAGACGCAGGGACGCCATCAGCATCCCCGGGGTGATTTTGTCGCAGTTGGAGATACAGACCATGGCATCGGCGCAGTGCGCGTTGACCATGTACTCCACCGAGTCGGCGATAAGCTCGCGCGAAGGCAGTGAATACAGCATGCCGCCATGGCCCATGGCTATCCCGTCATCCACGGCGATGGTGTTGAACTCTTTCGCCACACCGCCGGAAGCCTCTATCTGCTCGGCGACCAGTTTCCCCATGTCGCGCAGGTGAACGTGACCCGGAACGAACTGGGTGAAGGAGTTGACGACGGCGATGATAGGCTTGTTGAAGTCGTCATCGGTCATCCCGGTTGCGCGCCATAATGCGCGGGCGCCGGCCATGTTGCGGCCTTGAGTCGTGGTTGCGGAACGGTACTTAGGCATGCTCTATTCACTCCAATTAATGCTGGTTTGTGGACGGCGAAACCGCCGCCCATCGTATTCTTATCGTTACTGTGGGTTTACCTGATCCAGCCAACCATATTTGTCTTCGGTTTCGCCGGTGAACAGGCCGAAGAAGGCGCTCTGAATCTTCTCGGTGACCGGACCGCGTTTGCCCGCGCCCACCTGAATGCCGTCTACGCTGCGAACCGGGGTGATTTCCGCCGCCGTGCCGGACATGAACACTTCGTCGGCCAGATACAGGGATTCACGAGACAATACCTGCTCGCGCACTTCGATACCCAGGTCTTTCGCCAGCTTGATGATAGCGTCACGGGTGATGCCCGGCAGCGCGGAAGAGGTGAATGGCGGCGTAAACAGAATGCCGTCTTTCACTTCGAACAGGTTCTCGCCTGCGCCTTCGGAAACGTAACCGTTGACGTCCAGCGCGATACCTTCCTGATAGCCGTGACGACGTGCTTCACTGCCCACCAGCAGCGAGGACAGGTAGTTACCGCCGGCTTTTGCCGCCGTTGGAATGGTGTTGGCAGCCACGCGATTCCAGGAAGAGACCATTGCATCGATACCGTTTTCCAGCGCTTCGGCGCCGAGGTAGGCACCCCAAGGGAACGCCGCAATGATCACGTCGGTTTCATAACCGTCTGGCGGGTTCACGCCCAGACCGACATCGCCTACGAATACCAGAGGACGGATGTATGCGCTTTTCAGGTTGTTTTTACGCAACACGTCGCGGCAGGCTTCCATCAACTCTTCAACTGACTGTTTTACCGGGAATCGATAGATCTTTGCAGAATCATGCAGACGCTGCATATGTTCACGATGGCGGAAAACTACCGGGCCCTTGTGCGAGTCGTAGCAACGGACGCCTTCGAAAACGGAGGTACCGTAGTGCAGTGCGTGAGACATGACGCTGACTTTGGCGTCTTCCCACTTGACCATCTCGCCGTTGAACCAAATAAAATCAGCTTTCTTCGTAGACATTGTTCTCTTCCTTAACTTACGCGTTGGCGCAGATTTGTTGATTGATCGATTGTGATGTTTGCTGCTGAACTTCGACACTGCCGACGTCCATGAGTTTACTTAACTGTACCGACAGTAAATCGACCGGCCTCTGGCTGGCAACGGTCAGTTCGATACTGATGTTCCCGTCATCGACGCCGGAGCGCATGTTCATGGCGCAGACCTGAAATCCACGGTGGCGAACAACGCGCAGGACGCGCTCCAGAACTTCCGGACGGAAACGGGCCTGAATCGAGACGTTGTGCTGCATCATGACATTTTCTCCAACATGGTTTCGTTGCCTGCGCCCGGTGGCACCAGCGGCCAGACATTTTGGTTTTCGTCGATGGAGACCTGAAGCAGATAGGGACCTTCACTCTTGAAGAAAGCGTCCAGAGCAGCGTCGACTTGATCTTTACGGCTGATACACTGGCCAGGAATATCGAATGCCTTGGCCAGCATAATGAAATCGGGGTTATCCGAGAGGTTGGTTTCGCTGTAGCGTCCATCGAAAAACAGTTCCTGCCACTGGCGAACCATGCCCAGTCGCTGATTGTCCAGCAACAGGATTTTCACCGGCAGCTGTTTTCGCTTGATGGTGCCAAGCTCCTGAACATTCATCATGAATGAACCATCACCAGAAACACAGATAACCGTGTCATCGGGGCGAGCAACCTGTGCGCCTACGGCAGCCGGAACGCCGAACCCCATCGTTCCCAGACCGCTCGAGGTGATGAAATTCTCGGGACGCGAGAAGGTCATGTGCTGTGCGGTCCACATCTGATGCTGGCCCACGTCGGTTGTCACCACGGTGTTGGCGTCCATGCGATCGGAAATTTGTTTTAACAGCAGCGGGGCATAGATGGCTTCGCCAGGGTGGTCATAGCGCCACTCGCCTGCCGCTTTCAATGTCATGACGTCGTCGCGCCAGGCATTGATGGACAACGGCTGTTCAAGCGCGGGCAGCATGGCAGACAAGGATCCCTGCAACGCGACGTGCGCCTGACGCAGTTTGTTTAATTCGGCCGGGTCGATATCCATGTGGATAACGCTGGCGTGTGGCGCGAAGGTATTCAGCTTGCCGGTCACGCGGTCATCGAAACGCGCGCCGACGGCAATCAGCAGGTCACAGGCCTGAACGGCCATGTTGGCGGCCTTGGTGCCGTGCATGCCCAACATCCCCAGATAACACGGGTCGTTGGCATCAGGTGCGCCCAATCCCTTAAGTGTAGCAACGCACGGGATTCCCGTGGCGCGAATAAACGCCCGCAGCTCGGAGACAGCCCCAGCCATGCCAACCCCGCCGCCGACATACAGCATCGGCTTCTGCGCGTTGGCAATCATTTCATAAGCTTGCGCCAGATCCGCGGTAGGATGCGGCAATTCCTGCTCCACCGGCATCAGGTGCGGAACCAGATCGGCGGCAGCCAGCTGAATATCTTTGGGGATGTCGATAAGCACCGGACCCGGACGACCGCTGGTGGCGATGGCAAAAGCCTCGGCCATGATTTCCGGCAGGGCATCCAGAGATTCGACCAGGAAGCTGTGTTTGGTGCAGGCCAGAGACAGCCCCAGTACGTCAATCTCCTGGAAGGCATCGGTGCCTATCATCGCAGACCCTACCTGACCGGTGATGGCGACCACCGGAACAGAGTCCATCAGGGCGTCGGCCAGGCCCGTGATCAGATTGGTTGCGCCCGGACCCGAGGTGGCGATGCAGACGCCGACCTTGCCGGTGGAACGCGCGTAGCCGATGGCAGCCATCGCCGCGCCCTGCTCGTGGCGGCACAGTAGGTGTTCCACGCCGCCGTCATAAAGTGCATCGTACACCGGCATGATTGCTCCGCCCGGATAACCAAACACCTTATCTACCCCGTGTGAACGCAAAGCTTGTACTACCCACTGTGCTCCATTCATCTCTATTCTCCTGCCTTTTGGCTACCAGCGCAGAATTTTATGCTGTTGTTCATAATTCCTCCCGCCTTAATCCGCTAGAAAATAACCTGACCAAAAAAAACCCCCGGACCTTTCGGTGCGGGGGTTCTTTTCAGGTTCAGGCTTGTTTAGTAAGCCTTTCTTCGTCCAAGTGCAGCCCCGCACGGTGGGATAATAATCACCACCACGCTAATCACGACTAGGCTTAGTACTTGGAGAAGGGCTTTCATTTTTAGGTTTCTTAAATTCTTCTTTCGAACGATTGCCTACAGAGTTATCACAGTTAGATATCGCATGACAACACTTTTCTTGCGTTATCATTTCAGGTTTTCGTACAAAAAATCATGAAAAACTCAGGGTTTTCAGGCGCTGGAGCGGACATCGGCGGCATTGGCATTTGATGCTGCATTTATAACCTTGCCCTGAGTATCGCGTCCGAAGAACACCAGTACCGAAATAATAATCGCGACCGTACCGGCGACCATCGCCATCGCCAGGCCATAGTTGTGACCATGACTTTCGGCGATATAAGCCTGCAAGGTCGCATTCACCGAAGCAATCAGATTACCCAGCTGATACACAAAGCCCGGCAGCACGGCGCGGGTTCCTGCAGGAACAAGTTCGGTAAGGTAGGTCGGGATCACGCCCCAGGCACCCTGCACCATGAACTGCATCAGGAAAGCGCCCAGCCCCAGCGTCCAGAACCGCCCGCAAACGCCCACAGCGGCAACACCGGCAGAGAGAGCAGCGCGGCAATGATAATGGCCTTCTTGCGGCCAATCCGTTCTGAAAGAGTGCCGAAAGTGACACCGCCGATGATGGAGGCAATGTTGTAGCAGATGGCGATAATGCTGACGGTATGGGCATCGAAGCCGTGCTGGACCTTAAGGAACGTCGGGTAAAGATCCTGCGTGCCGTGGCTGAAGAAGTTGAATGCCGCCATCAACACCACCAGATAAACACAGAGTTTCCAATGCGTTTTCAGCACCGGCAGCAACGCGGTGCTTTCCTTGCGCTCGCGCGCCGCCAGCCAGACCGGCGATTCCTGCACTTTGTAATAGATAAACGGCAGCAGGAAAATCGGTACGGCGCCAATCACGAACATGCCACGCCAGCCCACCACGCTATAAAGCAACCCGTAAACCACGCCCGCCAGCAGATAACCAAACGGATACCCCGCCTGAAAAATACCGGACATCAGGCCGCGCGAACGGTCAGGAATGGTTTCCATGGCAAGCGACGAAGCCACTCCCCACACCCCGCCCATTGCCACGCCGTATATCACGCGCAGGATGAGGAATACGGTGAGGGACGGCGCGGCCGCCGTACACAATTCAAAAACGAAAAGAACAGGATATTGACCATCAGCACAGGCTTGCGGCCAAACCTTTCCGCGGCACGACCAAACAGCAGTGCGCCAATCGGTCTGACGGCAAGGGTCAATAAAATAGCCAGGGTCACTTCTTTGATATCAACCTGATAGGAGGTTGCGATATCACTCAGCAGAAATACCAGCAGGAAAAAATCGAAGGCATCCAGCGTCCAGCTCAGGAAACTGGCAATGGCGACATTACGTTGTCGGGCGGTCCAACCAAACATGTGATTTACCTTATTCGAAGAGGCAGGGAAACAACTGCGACAGGGAAGATGTTTTGTTTATTTTTTGTTAATTGCTCACGTTAAGTAATACATGCGGGTGAAATAAGCAGCAAGATTATTAGCGGGCTAATTTGTATCCAAAAAAGGCGAAGTGTTAGTTTGTGTTTCGCCTCGTGTGGAGAGGCTTCGCAGCCCGTTGCAATGCCGTAGAGATTTGCAGGAATTGTTTGCGGCATTTCGCGGAGAAAAAGTATTTAGACGTCGTTTTCCCCTCTCTTTCTCCGACATACTGCGTTTTTCGGGCAAACAGGAAAGCGGCATGTCATTGTCGGTCGTCAATACTCGAGCCTCGCTGGGCATAGACGCGCCGCGTGTCTCGATCGAGGTGCATATCAGCAATGGTCTGCCTGCGCTTACCCTGGTGGGCCTACCTGAAACTACGGTCAAGGAGGCGCGTGACAGAGTGCGCAGCGCGCTTATCAACTGCGGGTTCACCTTTCCGCCCAAACGCATCACGGTGAACCTCGCCCCTGCCGATCTTCCCAAAGAAGGTGGCCGCTATGATCTGCCCATCGCACTGGCCATTCTCGCGGCCTCTGAGCAGCTTGTAACGGACAGGCTAGGGCAATACGAGTTTATTGGGGAGTTAAGCCTTTCAGGCGCGTTACGCGGCGTTAACGGAGCTATTCCCGCGGCAATGGCGGCGCAGAAAGCCGGAAGGCGGCTGATTCTGCCTGTGGATAATGAGCGCGAGATGGCGCTATTGGAAGAAGACACCGTGTGGGTGGCCGAGCATCTGCTGGCAGTGTGTGCCTTCTTGCAGGGTGCAGGCGAATTGCAGGCGGTAAAACGTGACGCCGGCCCCTTTCCAGAACCGCCGGTTGGCGACCTGTGCGAGATTATCGGTCAGGAGCAGTCGAAACGCGCGCTGGAGGTGGCGGCGGCAGGCGGGCACAACCTGTTGCTGCTTGGGCCGCCCGGCACCGGCAAAACCATGCTCGCGAGTCGTCTACCCGGCATTCTGCCGCCGCTGACACAACAGGAAGCGCTGGAAACCGCGGCGATAGTCAGTCTGGTTTATGCTCCACAAGGGCAAGATGCCCATCAGGCGGCCTACTCGCGGCAGCGCCCTTTTCGCGCGCCGCATCACAGCGTTTCGCTGACGGCGCTGGTAGGCGGGGGTTCAATCCCGCGTCCCGGCGAGATTTCGCTGGCACACAACGGGGTATTGTTTCTAGACGAGCTGCCTGAATTCGAACGCAAGGTGCTGGATGCCCTGCGACAACCGATGGAGTCTGGTGAAATCACGATTTCGCGCACCCGTGCCAAGGTAAATTTTCCGGCGCGAATGCAGTTGATTGCGGCGATGAATCCCAGCCCGACCGGGCATTATCAGGGCCCGCACAACAGAACGCCGCCCCGGCAGATTCTGCGCTATCTCAGTCGACTTTCAGGGCCTTTTCTGGACCGCTTTGATCTCTCGCTGGAAGTCCCGCTGTTGCCGCCCGGTTTGCTGAGCCAGCAACACAGGCAACAGACGCAAAAGCCTCGGGAGAGCAGCCAACAGGTGAAAGCGCGGGTAGTGGCAGCTCGTGAGGTTCAACGGGTGCGTAACGGAAAGTTGAATGCCCATTTGAGCAGCCGCGAGGTGCAACAATTCTGCAAATTGACGCGAGAGGATGCGGAGTTTCTGGAAAGTGTGTTACAAAAGCTGGGATTGTCGGTTCGGGCGTGGCATCGGATCCTCAAAGTCGCCAGAACGCTGGCCGATCTCGACGGACAAGAGGGTATTGGAAAGGCGCAATTAGCCGAAGCATTAAGCTATCGCTGTATGGATCGGCTATTGTTAACGTTGCACAAAAATCTGGCATAAAAAAACGGGGACAAGCCCCGTTTCGTTAATCGTCGCTGTCGGTGTAATCTTCCACCGCGTCAGCCTGCGGTTTACCGCCTGACAACGTATGGAATTTCTTCGGACGACGGGTGCGGATGATGTACTTGTTCCACACTTTTTCAGCGTCGGTTGCCGGCTCGCGGGTCCCGCGGCAAACATCCAGAAACAGCTTTTCTTCTTCGGTTACCGGTTCGCGTTTTCCAAGGTCCAGCTCGTTGAAAGCATAGCCGTGACGTTCTAGCAATTGCGCTTCTTTAATGGTGAAATCGCCATGCCGGGAGAACCCGCGAGGGTAATGTTTATTGTCAAAAAAACGATTTGTCGTGGTGAAGCTTTCCGCCATCTGACACGCTCCTAATTCTCTCATGGTCGTGCTGTTATGGCGCGGAGTATTAGATAGGCTTGACAATCTGTAAAACAAAACATTTAAATCTTAACGACAAAAAATTTTGGAGATGGTAGTGGACACGGAATTACTGAAAACCTTTTTGGAGGTCAGTAGAACTCGTCACTTTGGTCGGGCGGCTGAATCTCTGTATTTGACGCAGTCGGCAGTGAGCTTTCGCATCCGTCAGCTGGAGACCCAGCTGGGGGCAAATTTGTTTACACGTCATAGAAATAACATCCGTTTGACGCCCGCCGGAGAGCGTCTGCTGCCCTATGCGGAAAACCTGATGTCGACGTGGCAAATTGCCAAAAAAGAGGTTGTGCGTTCACTCCAGCACACAGAATTGTCGATTGGTGCAACGGCATCACTTTGGGAATCCTACCTCACTCCCTGGTTGCAGGCTTTGTATCAGCAGCGCGAGGCATTGCGCCTTGAAGCGCGGGTCGCATTACGACATTCGCTGGTCAAGCAACTGCACGAAAGACAACTCGATTTACTGATAACCACCGAACCGCCAAAGATGGATGAACTGTCGAGTCAGCTGCTGGGTAATTTTTCGCTCCGTCTCTACTGTTCGCAGAATCAGGATAAAACCGCACAGAGTGCTTACATCAGGCTGGAATGGGGCGCGGATTTTCCGCAGCAGGAGAGCAGAATGCAGGCAAGCGATCAGGAGCCGGTATTAACCACCACGTCGGCCCATCTGACACGCCAGCTGCTTGAAACGACGGGCGGATGCGCCTTCCTGCCAAGCCACTGGGAGAAAGACTACCCGCATTTGTCGGTATATCCCGATGTGCCGCCGGTGGTCAGGCCGCTGTATGCCGTCTGGCTGCAAAACAGCGATCAACAGGTATTAATCCGTCAACTGCTTAAAACTCCCCTCGAAACAGAAGGTTGATGAATTTTCGCGGCAGTTCACGTCGTTTTCAGCTGTGGATGGCGGGCTCGGCGTGTGGTCCAGTAGGAGCCCATGCCTTTTTGCAGCGCAATAAAGATAAACAGTAAAATCCCCATTACAATCTTGGTCCACCATGAACTCAGGGTGCCGTCGAAGGTGATATAGGTCTGAATCAGGCCCTGAATCATTACCCCAAACAGGCTACCCAGCACCGTGCCTACCCCGCCGCTCAACAAGGTTCCGCCAATGACTACGGCGGCAATGGCATCCAGCTCGACGCCGCTTGCCGCCAGCGCATAACCGGCCGAGGTGTAGAGCGAAAAGACGATCCCCGACAGTACCGCCAGCGTGCTCGACAGCATGTAAATCGAAATCGTGGTTTTCCTGACCGGCACGCCCATGAGTCCCGCAGACAACATATTGCCGCCAATGGCATAGACGTTGTTACCAAACTTTGTCCTGTGCGCCAGCACCATCCCTATCAACACGACACAGAGCATCACCAGCGCCAGTAACGTAAAGCGTCCGCCGCCCGGCACTTTCCAGGCAAAGTTGGCGAGCGTGGTATACAGCGGATGGTTGATAGGCAGTGACTCTTCGGAGACGATAAAACTCATGCCGCGAACAAAGAACATGCCCGCCAGCGTGATGATAAACGCGGGCAGCTTCAAGGTATCGATAATCCAGCCCATCAGCCCGCCAAACAGCGCGCCCATGACCAGGACAATTGCGAAGGCGTAAAAAGGCGGCACGCCGTAGACGCCAATCAGCTTGGCCAGTGCCAACCCCGTAAAGGCAATCACCGAGCCCACGGAGAGATCGATACCGCCGGACAGAATCACAAAGGTCATGCCGACGGCGACGATGCCCAAAAAGGCGTTGTCGGTCAGCAGGTCAAACAGGACTCGGGTCGATGCGAAGCCCGGAAACTGGGTAAAGCAGTAACCATAACCGGCCAGAAAAACCAGAATGGTGATGAGCAGGGGAGATTGCGTTTAAGCATTATTCTTTTCTCCGAAACAGCGTGCCAAGGGAAACGCGCGGTGACTGCACAACCAGCACGGCCAACACCACCACGGCTTTGAGCACCAGATTAAACTCCGGCTTGAAGCCCGAAAGCAGAATGCCGGTATTCATTCCCTGAATAATCAGCGCACCAATCAGCGACAAAAGCAGATTAAAACGGCCACCAAGCAACGATCCGCCACCGATGACGACGGCAAGAATGGCGTCCAGCTCCAGCCACAGACCGGCGTTGTTGGCATCGGCTCCGCGAATATCGGCCGTCACGATGACACCGGCCACGGCGGCGCAGATCCCGCAGATGACATACACCGAAATCAGCACCAGACGCGCGTTGACACCCGCGTTGTAAGATGAGCGTACGTTGATGCCTACCGACTCGATAAACAGCCCCAGCGCCGTTTTACGCGTTAATAGCCACAGCAGCAGCAGCATGGCGGCGGCGATAATAATCGGCATGGGCAAGGTCAGCAGCGAACCGCTGCCAAACTGTGACAGGCCATTATGCTCGAACGTCACGATTTGCCCTTCGGTGATCAGCTGAGCGATACCGCGACCGGCCACCATTAGCATCAGCGTGGCGACGATGGGCTGAATTTGCAGAACGGCGACCAGAAAACCGTTCCATAATCCGCAGGCCGCGCCGACCGCAACGGCCGTTAGCAGCACCGTCGTCAACGGATAACCGTGAACCGTCATGGTGGCCGCTGTCGCGCCCGCAATCGCCATGACCGCCCCGACGGAGAGGTCTATCCCGCCCGTGGCAATCACCAGCGTCATGCCCAGCGCAAGAATCGCGACAGGCGCACCGCGATTGAAAATATCGACCAGGCTGCCGAACAGTCGGCCGTCCTGAAGATGAATGTTGAAGAAACCGGGGGCCACCAGGCTATCAATTACCAAAATAGCCAGAAACGCCCCGACCTGTGTGGCCCCTTTGGGGAATACCCAGCGGACCTTGCGCGGTCTTCCCGTCATCGGCAGACTCCTGTTCGTCATGGATATCCCCCTATTGGACCGCAATCGCAGTCATGATGGCCGGAACCGAGATCTGGTCCTGCTCGATTTGCGTGATGTGCTTCCTGTCGCGGAGCACCACAATTCTGTCGGCATAACCGGCCAGCTCTTCCAGTTCGGAGGAGATAACCAGCAGCGCCAGGCCTTCGTCGCACAGCTTTTCAATCAGGCGGATGATTTCGGCATGCGCGCCGACGTCAATGCCGCGCGTAGGTTCGTCGAGAATAAGAAAACGGGGATTCGTCGCCAGCCAGCGCGAGAGCAATACCTTCTGCTGATTGCCGCCGGACAGATATTGAATTTCCTGCTCGGCGCTCGGCGTGCGAATGCCCAGCAGTTTGATAAATTTATCGGCAATCTGGTTTTGCTCTTTCATCGACAGCGGACGAAGCCAGCCGCGCTGGGCCTGCAACGCCAGAATGATATTTTCCCGCACGGTGGCCGCGCCGATAATCCCGTCGGTTTTGCGGTCTTCGGGACAGTAGCCAAATCCGAGATGAGCCGCCTTGCGCGGGGTACGGATGCTGACCGCTTTGCCATCGACTTTGGCGGTTCCCGTATCATGGCTCTTGATGCCGAAAATAAGCTGCGCCGTTTCGGTACGGCCCGAGCCGAGCAATCCGGCCAAACCCACGATTTCCCCGCGCCTGACGTTAAGATCAAAGTTTTCGACCAGCCCACGCCGCCCGTAGTCTTTGAAATCGACCAGCGGATCGCCGGTGACCGCACGATGTTCACCGCGTTTCAGCAGGGCTTCGTCGAAACTATGCCCCAGCATCATGGGCACAAGATCGATGCGTGGCAGATCGCGGGTCAGTGAAGTGCCGACCAGCTTGCCATTGCGCAATACGGTAATGCGATCGCTGATGCGATAGACCTGATCGAGGAAGTGGGTGACAAACACCATGCCCATGCCGCTGGCCTTGAGCTGCATCAGGATGTCGAGCAGCATGCTGACCTCTTTGGCGTCGAGGCTGGCGGTAGGTTCATCGAGAATCAGCACTTGAGCAGAGAGATCGACGGCACGTGCAATGGCGACAATCTGCTGAATGGCTATCGAATAAGTAGAAAGCGGCTGGCTGACATCAAGTGTCAGGCCATAACCTGCCAGCAGAGTGCGTGCCTGCTGGTCCATTTTGCGTTGATTGACCAGACCGAAACGGGTGGGTTCGCGGCCGATAAACAGATTGGCGGCCACCGAAATATTGGGCAGCAGGTTTACTTCCTGATAAACCGTTCCGATACCGAGCGCCTGCGCGTGGGCCGTGCTTTTAGCCTCAATCGGCTCGCCGTTTAAAAAGACGCTACCTTCGGAACGTTGATAAACGCCGGTCAACGCTTTGATAAGCGTAGATTTTCCCGCCCCGTTCTCGCCGAGAAGGGCGACTATCTCGCCACGATTGAGAGTGAAATCGACTTTTTCCAGCGCTTTCACGCCGGGAAATTCGACGGACAAGCCACGGACTTCGAGTAAGGCAGTTGTTTGAAGATTATCCATGTGATTCTTTACCCCGACTGCATCCGCACCATGACCGCTGTCTGTGCAAAATGGGATGATGGAACCGGCCTGGCATCAGGTCCAGGCCGGTAATACGCTTAGTAGCCCATGTCTTTTTTCATGTCGTACTCTTTCTGCGCCATATCGGGCAGGACGAGGGTAGACTCAGTCTGGATAAATTTCGGAGGTTGTGTGCCGTCTTTTTTCATCTTGATGAGCGCATCGAGAGCCGGACCCGCCATGTTTGGCGTCAACTCTACGGAGGCATTGGCTTCACCATTGAGCATGGCCTTGTAGATATCCGGTACGCCATCGATGGACACTACCTTGATTTGCGATCCCGGCTTCAGCCCGGCTTCTTTGATGGCTTGAATGGCACCGATCGCCATATCGTCGTTATGGGCATAAACGGCGCAGATGTTTTTGCCGTTTTGCTCGGCCTTGATAAAGCTCTCCATGACCTCTTTACCTTTACTGCGGGTAAAGTCACCGGATTGCGAACGAATGATTTTTACGTTGGTGGCAGAAGTCAGCGCATCGGCAAATCCTTTTTGCGGTTCAGTGCCACGCTTGCACCTACTGTTCCCTGCAGTTCGACGACGTTACACGGTTTTCCGGCCACTTCTTTGACCAGCCAGTCCCCTGCAACCTTACCTTCGTGAACGCTGTCCGATGCTACGGCGGCGGTATACAGAGACGGATCGCTGACTTCAATTGTGCGGTCCAGCAGGAAGACGGGGATCTTGGCTTCTTTGGCTTCTGTCAGAACGGGAGCCCAGCCGGTAGCGACCACAGGCGCGATGAAAATGGCATCGACACCCTGCGCAATAAAGGATCGTATTGCCTTGATTTGGTTCTCTTGTTTCTGTTGCGCATCGGCAATTTTCAGGGTGACGCCGCGTTTTTGTGCTTCGAGTTTGGAGACTTTGGTTTCCGCAGAAACGCCAACCAGATTCAGAACCGATTTGAGAAAAACCGACGACTAACGGCGCTGCCTGTGCGGCTCCACAAAATGCCGTTGCCACTGCTGCTGCCAGGATTAAACGTTTATACATTGTTATTTCCTCATGCGTAGTCTGAGCTACTTTCAATTGAGTCTTGTAGGGTGCGGCATAGAGAGACACTAAAACCGTGTTTAACGGGTGAGCAGAGCTTCACCAGGCACACTTAGTTTTAGACGTTTGAAGAAACGGTATCTTGAGCACGGTCACATAGCTGATTAACAATCGATTCGTGCATGTATTCAGCTAAAAAAACACAACAAACCGGTCATGAAAAAGGAGAAATAAAGGAGGGAGATTAGGGTTATGCGTGTTGGTGAGCCATTAATGGACTCACGAATAGGGATTATTTGACGATCGACCGCGTAGTTTTACGTCATTTAGCGGAAAAGATGAGCAAGGAAGGAAGGCGCGACAATGTCGAGACGAAAAAAAACCCCTCGCTTTCGCGAAGGGTTCTTAATATGGCAGGGGCGGAGAGACTCGAACTCGCGACACCCGGTTTTGGAGACCGGTGCTCTACCAACTGAGCTACGCCCCTAAATCTGCTTACTATTATGCCTGCTAAATTTTAGCAGGCATAATTTTTAATAAGTGGCGGAACGGACGGGGCTCGAACCCGCGACCCCCTGCGTGACAGGCAGGTATTCTAACCAACTGAACTACCGCTCCACCGGTTCTTTCACTCACGACGGACAATCGGTCCGCTGTCAGTTTGTTCTCGCTATTTTTCCTTGTCAGGGGAAAGGAGAACGAATTTGATGCCTGGCAGTTCCCTACTCTCGCATGGGGAGACCCCACACTACCATCGGCGCTACGGCGTTTCACTTCTGAGTTCGGCATGGGGTCAGGTGGGACCACCGCGCTACTGCCGCCAGGCAAATTCTGTTTATTTTCACCGCCTTCCCCTACTGCGGGCCGGCCATGAAAACCAATCTTCGAACAAGCTGATAGTTAAAACTGCGTCTCTTCAAAACACCTTCGGTGTTGTAAGGTTAAGCCTCACGGGTCATTAGTACTGGTTAGCTCAATGCATCGCTGCACTTACACACCCAGCCTATCAACGTCTTGGTCTTAAACGTCCCTTCAGGGGGCTTATAGCCCCAGGGAAGACTCATCTCGAGGCAAGTTTCGCGCTTAGATGCTTTCAGCGCTTATCTTTTCCGCATTTAGCTACCGGGCAATGCCATTGGCATGACAACCCGAACACCAGTGATGCGTCCACTCCGGTCCTCTCGTACTAGGAGCAGCCCCTCTCAATCTTCCAACGCCCACGGCAGATAGGGACCGAACTGTCTCACGACGTTCTAAACCCAGCTCGCGTACCACTTTAAACGGCGAACAGCCGTACCCTTGGGACCTACTTCAGCCCCAGGATGTGATGAGCCGACATCGAGGTGCCAAACACCGCCGTCGATATGAACTCTTGGGCGGTATCAGCCTGTTATCCCCGGAGTACCTTTTATCCGTTGAGCGATGGCCCTTCCATTCAGAACCACCGGATCACTATGACCTACTTTCGTACCTGCTCGAGCCGTCACTCTCGCAGTCAAGCTAGCTTATGCCATTGCACTAACCTCACGATGTCCGACCGTGATTAGCTAACCTTCGTGCTCCTCCGTTACTCTTTGGGAGGAGACCGCCCCAGTCAAACTACCCACCAGACACTGTCCTCACCCCGGATTACGGGGCCGAGTTAGAACATCAAACATTAAAGGGTGGTATTTCAAGGTTGGCTCCACGCAGACTGGCGTCCACGCTTCAAAGCCTCCCACCTATCCTACACATCAAGGCTCAATGTTCAGTGTCAAGCTATAGTAAAGGTTCACGGGGTCTTTCCGTCTTGCCGCGGGTACACTGCATCTTCACAGCGAGTTCAATTTCACTGAGTCTCGGGTGGAGACAGCCTGGCCATCATTACGCCATTCGTGCAGGTCGGAACTTACCCGACAAGGAATTTCGCTACCTTAGGACCGTTATAGTTACGGCCGCCGTTTACCGGGGCTTCGATCAAGAGCTTCTCCTTGCGGATAACCCCATCAATTAACCTTCCGGCACCGGGCAGGCGTCACACCGTATACGTCCACTTTCGTGTTTGCACAGTGCTGTGTTTTTATTAAACAGTTGCAGCCAGCTGGTATCTTCGACTGTCTTCGGCTCGGGAAGCAAGTTCCTCCACCTAGCGACAGCGTGCCTTCTCCCGAAGTTACGGCACCATTTTGCCTAGTTCCTTCACCCGAGTTCTCTCAAGCGCCTGAGTATTCTCTACCTGACCACCTGTGTCGGTTTGGGGTACGATTCAATGTTACCTGATGCTTAGAGGCTTTTCCTGGAAGTGCGGCATCAACTGCTTCATCACCGTAGTGACTCGTCATCACGCCTCGGGGTTAAGGTGAACCGGATTTACCAGGAACACCCCCTACACGCTTAAACCGGGACAACCGTCGCCCGGCCAGCCTAGCCCTCTCCGTCCCCCCTTCGCAGTAACACCGAGTACAGGAATATTAACCTGTTTCCCATCGACTACGCCTTTCGGCCTCGCCTTAGGGGTCGACTCACCCTGCCCCGATTAACGTTGGACAGGAACCCTTGGTCTTCCGGCGTGCGGGTTTTTCACCCGCATTATCGTTACTTATGTCAGCATTCGCACTTCTGATACCTCCAGCAGACCTCACAGTCCACCTTCGACGGCTTACAGAACGCTCCCCTACCCAACAACGCCTAAGCGTCGCTGCCGCAGCTTCGGTGCATGGTTTAGCCCCGTTACATCTTCCGCGCAGGCCGACTCGACCAGTGAGCTATTACGCTTTCTTTAAATGATGGCTGCTTCTAAGCCAACATCCTGGCTGTCTATGCCTTCCCACATCGTTTCCCACTTAACCATGACTTTGGGACCTTAGCTGGCGGTCTGGGTTGTTTCCCTCTTCACGACGGACGTTAGCACCCGCCGTGTGTCTCCCGTGATAACATTCTTCGGTATTCGCAGTTTGCATCGAGTTGGTAAGCCGGGATGGCCCCCTAGTCGAAACAGTGCTCTACCCCCGAAGATGAGTTCACGAGGCGCTACCTAAATAGCTTTCGGGGAGAACCAGCTATCTCCCGGTTTGATTGGCCTTTCACCCCCAGCCACAAGTCATCCGCTAATTTTTCAACATTAGTCGGTTCGGTCCTCCAGTTAGTGTTACCCAACCTTCAACCTGCCCATGGCTAGATCACCGGGTTTCGGGTCTATACCTTGCAACTTGACGCCCAGTTAAGACTCGGTTTCCCTACGGCTCCCCTATACGGTTAACCTTGCTACAAAATATAAGTCGCTGACCCATTATACAAAAGGTACGCAGTCACACCACGAAGGTGCTCCCACTGCTTGTACGTACACGGTTTCAGGTTCTATTTCACTCCCCTCGCCGGGGTTCTTTTCGCCTTTCCCTCACGGTACTGGTTCACTATCGGTCAGTCAGGAGTATTTAGCCTTGGAGGATGGTCCCCCCATATTCAGACAGGATGTCACGTGTCCCGCCCTACTCATCGAACTCACAATCTGTGCGCTTTTGTGTACGGGAGTATCACCCTGTACCCTGCGACCTTCCAGACGCTTCCACTAACGCACAAACTGATTCAGGTTCTGGGCTGTTCCCCGTTCGCTCGCCGCTACTGGGGGAATCTCGGTTGATTTCTTTTCCTCGGGGTACTTAGATGTTTCAGTTCCCCCGGTTCGCCTCGCATGGCTATGTATTCACCATGCGATAGTGTGACGTATCACACTGGGTTTCCCCATTCGGGTATCGTCGGGTATAACGGTTCATATCACCTTACCGACGCTTTTCGCAGATTAGCACGCCCTTCATCGCCTCTGACTGCCTAGGCATCCACCGTGTACGCTTAGTCGCTTAACCTCACAACCCGAAGGTGTCTTTGCAGACGCGTTCGAAGCCGTGATTATTTGAGAGACTCTGCTGCAGGTTACTCACTGCCCAATACTTCTACGGGGGCAGATTTCAGCTGCAGCGTTTCAATTTTTCAGCTTGTTCCAGATTGTTAAAGAGCAAAATACTTCGCAGCACACTGTTGCCAGTATACTCTGAAGTATTACGTGAACCGTATGGATATGGTGGAGCTAAGCGGGATCGAACCGCTGACCTCCTGCGTGCAAGGCAGGCGCTCTCCCAGCTGAGCTATAGCCCCATACAGTCACTAACAGATACCTTTATGATTACCACTCGTAAAAGAGTTATTCTTACTCAGGCAAGGCGTGTGCGAGGGAAGTTTACCTGGGTAAACGACCGAGTGCATAACGCAGCATGAGAAAGAATTGGTAGGCCTGAGTGGACTTGAACCACCGACCTCACCCTTATCAGGGGTGCGCTCTAACCACCTGAGCTACAAGCCTATAAAGGTATTTCTGCTCGTTACTATTTCATCAGACAATCTGTGTGGACACTGCACAATGCGTATCTTGAGGTAAGGAGGTGATCCAACCGCAGGTTCCCCTACGGTTACCTTGTTACGACTTCACCCCAGTCATGAATCACAAAGTGGTAAGCGCCCTCCCGAAGGTTAAGCTACCTACTTCTTTTGCAACCCACTCCCATGGTGTGACGGGCGGTGTGTACAAGGCCCGGGAACGTATTCACCGTAGCATTCTGATCTACGATTACTAGCGATTCCGACTTCATGGAGTCGAGTTGCAGACTCCAATCCGGACTACGACGCACTTTATGAGGTCCGCTTGCTCTCGCGAGTTCGCTTCTCTTTGTATGCGCCATTGTAGCACGTGTGTAGCCCTACTCGTAAGGGCCATGATGACTTGACGTCATCCCCACCTTCCTCCGGTTTATCACCGGCAGTCTCCTTTGAGTTCCCGACATTACTCGCTGGCAACAAAGGATAAGGGTTGCGCTCGTTGCGGGACTTAACCCAACATTTCACAACACGAGCTGACGACAGCCATGCAGCACCTGTCTCAGAGTTCCCGAAGGCACTAAGCTATCTCTAGCGAATTCTCTGGATGTCAAGAGTAGGTAAGGTTCTTCGCGTTGCATCGAATTAAACCACATGCTCCACCGCTTGTGCGGGCCCCCGTCAATTCATTTGAGTTTTAACCTTGCGGCCGTACTCCCCAGGCGGTCGACTTAACGCGTTAGCTCCGGAAGCCACGCCTCAAGGGCACAACCTCCAAGTCGACATCGTTTACAGCGTGGACTACCAGGGTATCTAATCCTGTTTGCTCCCCACGCTTTCGCACCTGAGCGTCAGTCTTTGTCCAGGGGGCCGCCTTCGCCACCGGTATTCCTCCAGATCTCTACGCATTTCACCGCTACACCTGGAATTCTACCCCCTCTACAAGACTCTAGCTTGCCAGTTTCAAATGCAGTTCCCAAGTTAAGCTCGGGGATTTCACATCTGACTTAACAAACCGCCTGCGTGCGCTTTACGCCCAGTAATTCCGATTAACGCTTGCACCCTCCGTATTACCGCGGCTGCTGGCACGGAGTTAGCCGGTGCTTCTTCTGCGAGTAACGTCAATCGCTGCAGCTATTAACTACAACGCCTTCCTCCTCGCTGAAAGTGCTTTACAACCCTAAGGCCTTCTTCACACACGCGGCATGGCTGCATCAGGCTTGCGCCCATTGTGCAATATTCCCCACTGCTGCCTCCCGTAGGAGTCTGGACCGTGTCTCAGTTCCAGTGTGGCTGGTCATCCTCTCAGACCAGCTAGGGATCGTCGCCTAGGTGAGCCATTACCCCACCTACTAGCTAATCCCATCTGGGCACATCCGATGGCGTGAGGCCCGAAGGTCCCCCACTTTGGTCTTGCGACATCATGCGGTATTAGCTACCGTTTCCAGTAGTTATCCCCCTCCATCAGGCAGTTTCCCAGACATTACTCACCCGTCCGCCGCTCGTCACCCAGAGAGCAAGCTCTCCCGTGCTACCGCTCGACTTGCATGTGTTAGGCCTGCCGCCAGCGTTCAATCTGAGCCATGATCAAACTCTTCAATTAAAAGTTCGATTTGCTGAAACCAGTTCAGCGATGCTCAAAGTTACTTCACATCATTCATAATGAATTACTGCTTGGTCACTCTAAGACTTGATATTTTTTGCCACCGAGGTGGCGGATATCGTCTTGTGAGTGCCCACACAGATTGTCTGATAAATTGTTAAAGAGCAGTGCCGCTGTTCGCAATGAATCTTATGCGGCGCGGGAGGTGCATAATACGCTTTCCCGCTGAAGAGTCAAGAGTTTTTCTTTCGAATCTTTCTTTTTCTCTTCCCGACCCGGCGACTTGGTTCTCGTTAGAGGAGTCGTTGTTCCCGGTCAGTGGAGGCGCATTATAGGGAGTTCTCGGAAGGCCGCAACCCCTATTTTTAAAAACTTTTCCGACCGCTGATTCTTTAATCAATAGCGGTTTAAAGCGCCAGATTTTGAATGCTTTTAAATCCATATGCCTGCAAAACAGGCAGCAGTCCTGCAGCCTGTTCATCGAGCTTCATACAATAGGCGATGCTTTCTATTTCCGTTTCGGCTTTTTTCTCGGGTAAAGAAGTAAAAGCCGTCTCGATTAACCAGTGCGCGCGACGTGCAATCGCCGATCCGGAGTCAATTAGTCGCGTTCCGTCGGGCAGAACCTGTGCCAGTTCGTCACTTAACAGCGGGAAATGGGTACATCCGAGTACAACGGTGTCCGGCGGTTCGCGCAATTTCAGCCACGGATGCAGAATCTTCTTTAATAGAGGAAGAGAAACGTCTTCGCCATGCAGCTTGGCTTCGGCCAATTCCACAAGCTCTGCCGAACCCAGCATCAGAATCTTGCAGTCTGTGGCGAATCGCGCAATCAAGTCGTGAGTATAAGGACGCTGAACGGTCGCTCGCGTAGCCAGTAATCCGACTATCCCGTTACGCGTCAACTTGGCGGCGGGTTTAATGGCAGGGACAACGCCCACCACCGGACAACTAAATCGTGCCCGCAATGCCGGAAGCGAAACTGTGCTCGCGGTATTGCAGGCAATGATAATAATAGAAAGGGGATGACGACGGGCGACGGCGCTGACTATCTCCAGCACGCGCTCGACAATAAATGCTTCTGATTTCTCGCCATACGGAAAAGCGACATTATCGAAGGCATAGATATAGTGCAGGTCCGGCAGAAGTTGCCGAACCTCGTGATAAACCGATAACCCGCCGACGCCCGAGTCAAACACCAGCGCCGTCGGGCGAGCCGGGACTACTGCGCTATCAGAAGGTATAGCTTCCAGAAAGGTAGTACTGACGTCCTGGGGTTTCGTAGCCATAAGCCGTCTCATAATCTTTATTAAAGAGGTTGGCAATTCTACCACGAACCGTCAGACGAGACGTAACAGGATAAGCGGCGGCCAGATCCCAGAGACTGACACCGCCCAGCTTCACCGTCTGATAAGTGTTGTAGTCGGTATCATAGCGCTGGCCGAGATAGTGATAGGTCACCGCCCAGTCAATCTGCGCCACCTGCCAGTCCAGCTCGTATTTCACCTGCTGTTTGGCGCGACGTAATAGCGGCGTGTTACTCAATGCATTACGCGCATCGACATAGTCATAGGAAAGCTGATGACTCAACGGACCGGTATCGAAAGATGCCGTGGCTTCTACGCCCTTGATTTTCGCTTCGCCGATATTGTAGTAACGATAGGTCGAAGGATCGCTGTCAATCAGGTCGGTAATTTCGTTCTTGTAACCACTGACGCGCCAGGTAACCGGACCCGACAACCCTTCGAAAGCGCCTTCCCATTGCTTGCTCTCTTCAGGACGCAGATTCGGATTGCCGTAGAACTCGCTGTGCACCTGTCCGAGGTTCGGCGCTTTGTAAGCCGTTCCATAGGAGGCGATAAAGCGGTAACCGTCGATAAACTCCCACGCCGCGCTGCTCTGCCAGGTGGTGTGCTGACCAAACTGCGAGTTATCGTCGCTGCGTACTGCGCCTTCGACCGTCACCGGACCAAACAACTGCTGCGTCGTGGCATAGACGCCGGTATTACGCTGCTCATATCCTTCGCTCAGATAATTGGTACCCGGTTCGGTAGTCTGCTTCTGCCAGTCCACGCCACCGCTGACCGTACCGTGCCATGCCTGAAGGGTATTGCCCCACTGCACATTATACTGATCGATATCATCCAGCGTGGCCGAAGCATCGTATCGGCCATAACGCGGATCGTAGTTATAGGTCTTGGTATGGCTGTAGCTTCCTATCAACTGGGTGGCGTAAATTCCCTCGTGATAGCGCAGGCCTGTATCCCAGGTCTGGCTATACAACTGCTGGGTGTCGAGCAGTGCGCTGCCCGGAGAATCATAGCCGTCATAGGCGGTGCGGTTATCAAACCCGTAACCTCTTACAAAGCCGCTGATATTTTCATTGAAGTTATGCAGGAGGGAGCCGTACAGCGTTTTGCTCATGAAGCCGTCGCGGTCCTGCTGCGACTGCGCGCCGGTGTTGCCATCGGCGACAACGTCGTAACCGTGGGTATAGGTGTAATTACCGGCCAGCGTTCCGATGGTGTTATCGCCCAGCTGCTGCTGAGTCGAGGCATCATAGGATTGATATCCGTCCGAACCCAGGCCCGCGCCGAGCGTCGTGCCCAGCTTGTCGCGCGTGGTAATGATGTTGACCACGCCGCCAATGGCATCGGACCCATAAACCGCCGAAGATGGCCCACGGATATATTCGATTTTCTGCACCAGCGAAATCGGGATCTGGCTTAGGTCGGAAGACCCCGACACGCCCGCCTGATTAAGACGAATGCCGTCGATAAGAATTAACACGTGGCTGGAGTTGGTGCCGCGAATAAACAGCGAGCTTTGCTGACCCAGCCCGCCATTCTGTGCAACGTCAACGCCCGGTAGACGACGCATGACGTCAATCAGGCTTTTAGATTGCCAGAGATCTATCTGCTGGCGAGTCACCACCGTTGTCGGCGCCAAAACTGTCGAAACCGGCTGCGGAAAACGATTCGCGGTGACCACCAGCTGGTCGCTATTGTCTGTCGATGAATGGCTATCTTGCGCCCAGCCGGAAAATGCCGTGACAGAAAGAACTGTCAGCAGCGCATGCTTTTTAATTGTCATGTAAACGCGCATCCAAACCTAATGGAGGATACCGCAGAGAATCATCATCGTTTATTCGCGCCGATCATGAAAATGCGATGTATTTCAGGCAGGTCTTCGGGCTCGGGATTTGTTATCAAAAGAAAATAACACCGGGCGTCAACTTCCCATCCTTATATAAGGACAGTGTTTTCATTATTGGCTCGAGGAGGAACCCTAATAACGAGGACGCCGTGCTTTCCCCATACCGCTGCGCGACAGCTCCGGATTCACACCGGATTCCCTTTTAACTCAACGTTGGAGGCCTGGGATGAATCCTACGATCAACTTATTTGGAAATCTAGACTTCCACCACGCCCGAGCAAACTAAATACGACAAAACTGGACATCATCCTGACATTCCCTACAATCAGCGGGCAAAATGCACCACAATCCGTAAAGTTCGCCCACTGACAAGACGTAAGACGAGAAAATAGATGACGCCTGAAAACCTGCCCATTGAACAATACGACGACCAACTGGCGGAAAAGACCGCCCGTCTCACGGCGCTGATGTCGCCATTTAATGCGCCGGCGGCCGAAGTTTTCCGTTCTCCTGTCAGCCACTACCGCATGCGCGCCGAGTTTCGCGTCTGGCATGACGAGGGCGACCTGTACCACATTATGTTTGATCAGCAGACCAAGGCGCGGATCCGCGTCGATCGGTTTCCTGCAGCAAGCGAACTGATCAATCGACTGATGCCGGTGCTGCTCGCCGCCGTCAAGGCCGAGCCTGCGCTGCGCCACAAGCTGTTCCAGATTGATTATCTCTCAACGCGTAGCGGCAAAATCATCGCCTCGCTGCTGTATCACCGCAAACTCGATGACGTGTGGCAGCAGGCCGCCACCGCATTGCGCGACCAGCTGCGTGCAGACGGTTTCGACATCCAGCTGATTGGCCGCGCGGCAAAAACCAAAATCATGCTCGACCAGGATTACGTCGACGAAGTCTTGCCGGTCGCCGGCCGCGACATGATTTATCGCCAGGTTGAAAACAGCTTTACCCAGCCGAACGCTGCGATGAACATCCATATGCTTGAATGGGCGCTGGAAGTGACCGAAGGTTCTCGTGGCGATTTGCTGGAACTTTATTGCGGAAACGGCAATTTCTCCGTGGCGCTGGCGCGTAATTTCAATCGCGTACTGGCTACAGAAATCGCCAAACCTTCCGTTGCCGCTGCGCAGTTCAACATCGCGGCCAATAACATGGATAACGTCCAGATTATTCGCATGGCGGCCGAAGACTTTACTCAGGCGATGAATGGTGTGCGTGAATTCCGCCGTCTGGAAGGCGTAGATTTAAAAAGCTATCAATGCGAAACCATTTTTGTCGACCCTCCGCGCAGCGGCCTCGACGACGATACCGTTAAACTGGTGCAGGGATATTCCCGTATCCTTTATATCTCCTGTAACCCGGAGACGCTGTGTGCCAACCTCGAGGTTCTGCAACACACCCACCGCGTAACCCGTTTGGCGCTGTTCGATCAGTTCCCGTATACCCATCATATGGAATGCGGCGTTTCTGCTTGAACGTATCGACGCATAAAAGACAAAAAGGGCAGCTCGAAAGCTGCCCTCTTCTTTTTCCTGCCTGTTACATGCCCTGTCAGGCTTTGTTCTCTTTGCGCTTTTTCATGCGGTAGGCAATCCAGAACACCAGCACGACACAAATTACCGACGGCAGGAAGTTGGAGCCAAGCTGCGGATATTCGGCGCGCACGATAGTGCTGTAAAGCAGAAGTCCGAGAACAAAACACGCAGCGGCCAGTTTTGGCATACCGAGCGGCATTTCACATTTCTGATAGCGCACGTGCAGGCAATAGATTGCCAGGACCAACGCAATAATCGGGAACACGGAAAACGCGACAACGGAACTGAACAAGGCATCAAAGGCGCCGTTAATCGATAATCCGGCAATCAGAGCCAGGACCAGGGTGCCATTATCCTGGCGTGGTTGTACGGTCATCTTCTACTCCTCTCATCCTTTTCAAATTGGCGACGGCAGCGGGCGCTGCTCAATGAATTTACGAGCTTGCCACAACTTTTACTCGCTGGGGACAGTCTCATCGTTAACTGATGTGTCAGCCGTTCTCTCTTGCTGACGGCGATACCAGTAGTAGGCACCTTTGGAAATCATGCGCAGTTGCAGCACCAGCCGCTCTTCAAGCTGACGACGCTGGGCAATGTCGACATCCAGCGCTTCGGCACCCGCATTGAAAACAATGATAACCATGGCTTCTGCCTGCGCTTCGGTAAAACTGCGCGGCATATGATTTTCGAGTTGCAGATAGTCGGCAAGTTCCGCGATGAAATGCTGAATTTCACGCGCGACGGCGGCACGAAACGCCGAGGAGGTGCCCGAACGTTCACGCAGCAACAGGCGGAAGGCGTTGGGATTGTTGCCGATGAATTCCATGAAGGTGGAAACGGAGGTGCGGATCACGCTGCCGCCTTTGGCAATGCGCTGCCGTGCCTGACGCATCAATTGACGCAGCATCAGACCGCTTTCATCGACCATTGTCAGTCCCAGTTCATCGACATCACGAAAATGCCGATAAAAAGACGTGGGCGCGATGCCCGCTTCCCGGGAGACTTCACGCAGGCTTAAACTGGCGAAACTACGCTCGGCGCTCAGTTGGCTAAAGGCCGCCTCAATCAGCGAGCGGCGTGTACGCTCTTTTTGTTGTGCTCTTACGCCCATAACCTTCATCCGATAGTGTCTACTTACTCATTCGCCTGAATTTACGTCACTATACCAAATTTTTTCACAACGACCGTTATACTAAGTTCAGCATAAGTTCTTCTGAATGTTGCGGCATTCCCACGAATAGATAATCGGCCGGTTGGAAATTAGGTCTATGATGTTACATTCTCGTTATGATTTTGTATAAATATAGGTTCCTCATCCATGCAACAGAACTATCATTTTGATGCCATCATAATTGGCTCCGGCCCTGGCGGTGAAGGTGCTGCCATGGGTCTGGTGAAACAAGGCTCCAGAGTTGCCGTGATCGAACGCTATAACAACGTAGGTGGCGGCTGTACACACTGGGGGACTATTCCTTCCAAAGCCCTGCGCCACGCGGTCAGCAGGATCATCGAGTTTAATCAGAACCCGCTTTACAGCGACGGTTCCCGTGCATTGAGCTCGACCTTTCCGGATATTCTGCGCCACGCCGACACGGTGATAAATCAGCAAACCCGCATGCGCGAAGGCTTCTACGAGCGTAACCAGTGCAAACTGTTTGCCGGTGACGCGAGCTTTGTCGATGCCAACACTATTTCTGTCACTTACGCCGACGGTTCCGCAAGACTTTGTGACCGCAGAGCACATCGTCATAGCCTGTGGTTCACGGCCTTATCGCCCCGCTACCGTCGACTTTACTCATCCGCGCATTTACGACAGCGACCTGATCCTGGGCCTCGAGCACGAACCAAGACACGTGATTATCTATGGTGCGGGCGTCATTGGCTGTGAGTACGCCTCCATTTTCCGCGGACTGAACGTAAAGGTTGACCTGATCAACACCCGCGATCGTCTGCTGTCGTTCCTCGACCAGGAGATGTCGGACTCGCTTTCCTACCACTTCTGGAACAACGGCGTGGTGATTCGCCACAACGAAGAGTTCGAGCGCATCGAAGGTGTCGACGACGGCGTGATCATGCACCTGAAATCAGGCAAGAAGCTGAAAGCCGATGCACTGCTGTATGCCAATGGTCGAACCGGTAATACCGATTCGCTGGGACTGGACAAGATTGGTCTCGAAGCCGACAGCCGGGGTCTGCTCAAGGTCAACAGCATGTACCAGACCGCCCTGCCGCATATTTATGCCGTCGGGGATGTCGTTGGTTATCCGAGTCTCGCCTCCGCCGCCTACGATCAGGGCCGTATTGCCGCCCAGGCGATGATTCAGGGCGAAACCAAGGTGCGATTGATAGAAAATATTCCGACCGGTATCTACACCATTCCGGAAATCAGTTCCGTGGGTAAAACCGAACAGGAACTGACCGCCATGAAAGTGCCTTACGAAGTGGGCCGCGCGCAGTTCAAACATCTGGCGCGGGCGCAAATCGCGGGCATGAATGTCGGGAGCCTCAAACTGCTGTTCCACAGAGATACCAAGGAGATCCTCGGTATTCACTGCTTTGGTGAACGCGCGGCCGAAATTATTCACATCGGTCAGGCCATCATGGAACAGAAAGGGGCCGGCAATACCATCGAGTATTTCGTTAATACGACCTTTAACTATCCGACGATGGCAGAAGCCTACCGCGTGGCGGCACTCAACGGGTTAAACCGGCTTTTTTGACGCCTGCGAAGCCATATAGGTTTGCATGTGCGTTTTAATCGCCTCTGCCAGCTGTTCATAACGGCTGCGCAGCGGAGAACCGGGGCGATACACCAGAGCAATGGTGCGCTTCGGTACCGGTTTGTCACACGTCAGATAAGTTACTCCGTCGCGGCTGCGCTCATGAGGCACGGCCAGGGAGGGCAGCAACGTAATCCCGCTGCCCGCGGCGACCATATTGCGCAATGTTTCCAGACTGGTGGCGCGGAAATGCGTGTCTTCGTCTGCGCCCGCCTGGAAACAGAATCCCATTGCCTGGTCACGCAGGCAGTGGCCATCTTCCAGCATCAGCAGCTTTTCACCGGCAAGTTCGGCCATCGGTACGCGATCCAGTGACGCCCACGGGTGATCGTCATAGATAGCCAGTTTCAGCGGCTCGTCAAACAGCGGCACCTCGATGAATGCTTCACTTTCCTTAACCAATGCCAGGATGGCACAGTCCAGTTTTCCACTGTCGAGTTGCGCCAGAAGCTGTTGGGTCTGCGCCTCGTGCAGGTACATTTCCAGCTTCGGAAACGTTTTATGTAGCGACGGAATGATCTGCGGCAGCAGATAAGGCCCGACGGTCGGAATCAACCCGATATGCAGCGGGCCTGACATCGCCTCGCCCTGCTGGCTGGCCATCTCTTTCAGAACCTTCACTTCACGCAGCACGGTACGTGCTTGATCCACCAGCAATAAACCGGCCTGCGTGAATAACACCTTGCGGCTGGTTCTTTCCAGCAGCATGACGCCCAGCTCGTCTTCGAGTTTGCGAATCTGGCCGCTCAACGTAGGTTGGCTGACGTGGCAAGAGTCGGCAGCGCGGCGAAAATGACGGAATTCGGCCAATGCGACCAGATATTCCAAATCACGAATGTTCATAGTTTCTCCCTTTACGACCCGCACGTGCGATAGTCAGTAGCGATAGATAAGATAGCAATCAACGATTATATCTATCAAGAGTATTCATGAATAATGTCCACATCGAACGGCAATGCCGAAGATTGAAACAAGAAGTTTGAAATAAAGTGAATATCAACTGAGAGGTTATGCATGTTTTCAAGCCGTGAAGGAAAAACCGTACCACAAGTGACATTCCACACTCGTCAGGGCGATCAGTGGATCGATTCCACGACCGATGACTTGTTTAAAAATAAAACCGTGATCGTGTTTTCACTGCCTGGCGCGTTTACACCAACCTGCTCTTCAAGCCACCTGCCACGCTATAACGAGCTGGCCGGGGTCTTTAAACAACATGGCGTCGACAGCATTCTTTGCGTCTCCGTCAACGATACCTTCGTGATGAATGCGTGGAAGGCCGAGCAGAATGCCGCCAATATCACCTTCATTCCAGACGGTAACGGCGAGTTTACCAAAGGCATGGACATGCTGGTCGAGAAAGCCGACCTGGGCTTTGGTCCACGTTCATGGCGTTATTCCATGCTGGTGCGCAACGGCGTGGTAGAGAAAATGTTTGTCGAGCCAAACAAACCGGGCGACCCGTTTGAAGTGTCGGATGCCGATACCATGCTCAAATATCTGGCGCCGGAATACAAAGTGCAGGAATCAGTTTCCGTTTTCACCAAGCCGGGCTGCCCTTTCTGTGCCAAGGCAAAACAAATGCTGCAAGAACGCGGCATTCAGTATGAAGAAGTTGTGTTGGGTAAAGATGCAACAACTGTCAGCCTGCGTGCGGTAAGTGGACGCGCAACGGTGCCACAGGTGTTCATCGGCGGTCGCCACATCGGGGGAAGCGACGATCTGGAACAGTTCTTTGCGGCCTGAGTACCTCAGGTTTCCGGGAATCAGAACGTCTTATTAGAAAGAAAGTAGTGTATGAACGTTTAGCGGGCCTTTTGGCCCGCTTTTTTATGCACTTTTTTAAGCAACGGCTATTAAGCCAGTCGAGCCTTGGCTTCGCGAATAGCCAGAGCTACCTGCTCGGGAGCGACGCCGCCTTTGGCATTACGCTTGTCGAGGCAGGACTGCAATGCCAGAATCGGATAGACATCGTCGCCAATGGTGTTGCTGAACTTCTGCAAATCGGCCAGCGGCAAGGCTTCAAGCGCTTTCCCCTGACGGATGGCTTCAACGACGGCTTCGCCCACAATATGGTGCGCTTCGCGGAAAGGTACGCCCTTGGCAACCAGGTAGTCGGCCAGTTCGGTAGAGTTGGCGTAACCCTGCTCTGCGGCTTCTTTGCAGCGCGGACGTTTAACCTGAATACCGTCGAGCACCAGCACGGACATCTGTAGACAGTCCATCCAGGTGTCGAGCGCGTCGAACAGCCCTTCCTTGTCTTCCTGCATGTCTTTGTTGTACGCCAGCGGCAACCCTTTCAGGGTCATCATCATGCCGGTCAATGCACCTTGCACGCGACCGCATTTGCCGCGGATAAGCTCCAGCGCATCTGGGTTTTTCTTCTGCGGCATCAGCGAGGAGCCGGAAGTCACGCGGTCAGAAAGATCGATAAAGCCTGCTTCACCGGTGTTGAAGAAAATCAGATCTTCGGCGAAACGCGACAGGTGAACCATGCTCATCGAGGCATTAAACATCAGCTCAACAATGTGGTCACGGTCGGACACGCTGTCGAGGCTGTTACGGGTTGCCGAAGCAAAGCCTAGCCAGCCGGCCAGCTGTTCGCGGTCGATAGGATACGCGGTACCGGCCAGTGCGCCGCTGCCCAGCGGGCTGACGTCGAGGCGGGTCAGCGTATCTTGCAAACGGCTTTCATCACGCGCCAGCATTTCGACATACGCCAGACACCAGTGAGCAAAGGTTACCGGCTGCGCACGTTGCAGGTGCGTGTAACCGGGCATCACGGCGTCTTGATTGGCTTCGGCGGTTTCAACCAGCGCGAGCTGTAAATGTTTGAGGGCAAGCTGCAAATCAATGACCTGCGCCTTGCACCAGAGTTTGATGTCGGTAGCGACCTGATCGTTACGGCTGCGTCCGGTATGCAGTTTCTTGCCAAGATTACCGACCTTGTCGATAAGCTTCTGCTCGACCCAGCTGTGAATATCTTCGGCATCACTTTCAACGATAGCGCGAGGGTTGGCACGCACCTCTTCCAGCAGAATGTTCAGTGCGCCTTCAAGCTGCACCTGCTCTTCTGCGGTCAATACATTGACGGTAACCAGCGCTTTCGACCAGGCAACCGAGCCCACGATATCCTGCTCTGCCAATCGATAGTCAAAACGCAGTGAATCATTCAGTTCTTTAAAACGCTGATCTGCTGCCTGACTAAAGCGTCCGCCCCATAATGCCATGATAATGCTCCCGACTTGACGTACTTGAAAAGTGATACTGAAAACGAGATGTCAGGCGTGCGAGCTGCCCCGCACGCCTGATGTAACGCTAATGCAAAGGCTGCTTATTTCTTGGCAGCGTTCAGTGCACGGATGCGTGAAGAGAGCGAGAACAGACGAATGAAGCCGCCAGCGTGGCTGTGGTCGTAAACTTCGTCTTCGCCGAAGGTCGCAAACTCTTCGGAGTACATGCTGTCTGGTGATTTTTTCTGGATTGCCGTCGCGGTACCTTTATACAGCTTGATAACGACTTCACCGTTCACGTCCTGCGCCAGAGAGTCGGCAGCGGCCTGAATGGACTCGCGCAGTGGTGCGAACCAGCGACCATCGTAAACCACGTATGACATTTCCTGGCCCAGCTGCTCACGCCATTTGAAGCTGTCACGGTCCAGAACCAGCTGCTCGATGCCACGCAGTGCCGCCATCATGATGGTGCCGCCCGGGGTTTCGTAGCAACCGCGAGACTTGATGCCGACCAGACGGTTTTCAACGATGTCGATACGACCAACGCCGTGCTTGACGCCCAAATTGTTCAGCGCTTCCAGACATTTGAACGGGCTCAGTTCCTGACCGTTCACGCCAACGACTTCGCCTTTTTCTACCTTGATAGTGACAAGCTCGGCTTCGTCCGGTGCATCTTCAGGTGCAACGGTCCATGCCCAGCAGTCTTTGTTCGGGGCATTCCACGGGCTTTCCAGCACGCCGCCTTCGGTAGAGATGTGCCATGCGTTTTCGTCACGGCTGTAGATTTTCTCAAGAGACGCAGTGGTCTTGATGTTACGCTCTTTCAGGTAATCCAGCAGCGCTTCACGGGAACGCAGGTCCCACTCACGCCACGGCGCAACCACTTTCAGCTGAGGTGCCAGTGCGGTGTAGGTCGTTTCGAAACGCACCTGGTCGTTACCTTTACCGGTCGCACCGTGACATACGGCATCTGCACCGACTTTCAGCGCCAGCTCGACCTGAGCCTTGGCGATTAATGGACGTGCCATCGAGGTGCCCAGCAGGTAAGTTCCTTCGTACAGTGCACCGCTTTTCAGAACCGGATACACGTAGTCTTTGATGAACTCTTCACGCAGGTCGACCACGTGACATTCAGACGCACCGGTATCCAGCGCTTTCTGCTCGATGCCTTCCAGATCCGCCTGGTCCTGACCAATGTTGGCAACGAATGCCACCACTTCACAGTTACCGTAGTTCTCTTTCAACCAGGGAATGATAGCCGACGTATCCAGACCGCCTGAATAAGCGAGTACGATTTTGCTGATGCCTTGAGTTGCTGCCATGATAATTTCCTTAAAAATTTCTGATTCCGCGACGTCTTTCGTCGTGATTTTTTAAAATTTGCTCAACCTTTTACCCAGGTGACCGGCTTGCAGCATGTTCGTTAATTCCGATGAACCGATAGGAGTCAGTGACTCGGGTTCAACACTGCGAAGCCAAAGACGCCGGGTTATCAGGCAAGAATTCGGGTGCCGATGGCGATACCGTTGAACAGTGCAGGAAGTTGCTCCGCATTGCGCCAGCTGGCGATATCCACCGGACGACCCAGTGAACGCGCGGCATCCAGTGCGGCGTTGACTTTCACAATCATGCCGTCGGTGATAATGCCCAGTTCAATCATCTCCTGCGCTTTTTCGGCCGTCATTTCCGGCACGCGCTGACCATTGCCATCAAGGATCCCGCTGACATCGGACAGCAGAATCAAGTCGGCACCCAGAGTCGCGGCCAGCGCTGTGGCGGCCTGATCGGCATTGACGTTCATCAGCGCGCCGTCGGCGGTGATGCCGATAGAGCTGACGATAGGCAGATAACCCGCCGAGGTCAGCGTATTGATAAGCGCCGGCGAACCCGCTTCGGCCTTACCCACAAAGCCCAGCTCGTCGCTCAGCTGCGTCACGCTGACAGAACCGCCGTCGGCCAGAGACAGCCCGACCGCATTGATATTGTTCTTCACCGCCCACGAAAGCAGCGTCTTGTTGGCGCTACCCGCCAGCGCACCCGTAATGATGTCAATCTGGTCTGCTGGCGTCACACGCAGGCCCGACTTCTTGACCACCGGTAGGTTGAGACGATTCATCAGGTCATCGACCAGATAGCCACCGCCGTGAACGATCACCAGAGGACGTTGAAATTCCTGACGATAGGCAACCAGCGCCATGAACAAACGCTCGAGCGCCTCTTCATTGTCGAGCAACACGCCGCCTAATTTAATGACCAAAGGATTCATTCTGTTCACACCTGTCGTAGTCGGAAATGGTGAAGTTATTTCTAATTTACCATCCCTGAGTCGATGAAGAAATGCTCGGAGGGTGGTGATTTTTCTTTTTCGACAATGAATGGTTTTTCACATTCACTGCCGATTTATGCAATTTATTATACCAGCGACGTTGATTCAGGGAAACCAAATCTGAGATTCAGACACTGAACAGCCTGTGCAGACGCGCCTTTAAGCAGATTATCTTCGGCGGCCACAACGATGACGTGCTCGCCCTGCACTGCATAACCGATATCGCAGAACGGCAGACCCACCACGTTTTTCAATGCCGGCATGCCTTTGTCATAAAGGCGAACCATCGGTTTGTCTTTGTAGGCGCTCTGGAAGGCGTCGGCAACCTGCTCGGCGCTGACGCCCGGCTTCAGACGGCAGGTGGTCGTCGACAAGATACCGCGCGGGAAGCTGCCCAGATGCGGGGTAAAGATAACCGGTGTGCCGAGATGGGTTGAGATTTCAGGATGATGACGGTGATTGAACACGCCATAGGCTTGAAGACTGACTTCGCAGAAACTGGTGCCGAGGCTGGCTTTACGCCCTGCGCCGCTAACGCCGCTGGTGGCGTTGATAACCGGCCATTGATCCTGATTCAGCAGACCTTTCTCGAGCAGCGGTTTAATCGACAGCTGCGCGGCAGTCGGGTAGCAACCCGGCACGGCAATCAGCTGCGCGTCTTTCAGTTTATCCGCCTGCCACTCGGCCAGACCGTATACGGCCTTATCGAGCCAATCCTGATGCTGATGCTCGAAACCGTAGAACTGGGTGTAGAACGCCGGGTCTTTCACACGGAACGCGCCGGAGAGGTCGAATACGGTGCAACCGGCGGCCAGGAATTGCGGGGCCAGGTCATGGCTGACTTCATGCGCGGTCGCCAAAAAGACGACATCTACACCTTTGGCCGCTTCTGCAACGTTTTCCAGAGGTAAAACAGGCAGATCGATAATGCCCTTCAGCTGCGGATGCAGATCGGAAAGCAACTTTCCTGCATCTGCACTTTGCGCTGAAACCGTTAAACCGGTTATGTTCATATGTGGGTGACGATTCAGGTAAAGCGCAAGCTCTGCGCCTGCATAACCGGTGGCACCAACAATCAGCGTATTCAACATGGGCTCAGTTCACCTTCTTTTCAAAAATAGAGGGCTCACTGCGTTTATTACGCCAGAAGCCCGCGAAATTCAGCCTGTTCGTCACATGATGACTTTTGTGGAGACCCCGCGCATTTCGAGGTTTCCTTACGAACCGGCTTAATGTATTTTTATTCACATTAAATGCATGAATATTTATATTACCCTAACCAAAGGCTGTCAACAGTGAAGATGAAATTACCTCCATTTATTGAGCTATACCGTGCGTTAATCGCTACGCCATCGATCAGCGCCACCGACAGCGCACTGGATCAGAGTAATGAAACCCTAATCAACTTGCTGGCAGGCTGGTTTACCGATTTGGGCTTCAAGGTCGAGATTCAGCCGGTCCCCAATACGCGTAATAAATTCAACATGCTGGCCAGCATCGGTGAAGGTGCCGGAGGCTTGCTGCTGGCAGGTCATACCGATACCGTGCCGTTCGACGACGGCCGCTGGACGCGCGACCCGTTCACGCTGACGGAACACGAAAACCGTCTGTACGGTCTCGGAACGGCCGACATGAAAGGGTTCTTTGCCTTTATTGTCGACGCACTGCGTGATATCGATACCGCCAAGCTCGGCAAACCGCTCTATATTCTGGCCACCGCCGACGAAGAGACCACGATGGCGGGCGCGAGCTATTTCGCTAAAACCTCGTCGATTCGCCCTGAATGCGCCATTATCGGCGAACCCACGTCGCTCAAACCCGTACGCGCGCACAAAGGCCATATTTCCAATGCCATTCGCATTACCGGTCAGTCGGGCCATTCCAGCGATCCTTCGCGCGGCATCAATGCCATCGAACTGATGCATGAATCCATTACCCATCTGATGGATCTGCGCAAGACGCTGCAAACGCGCTATAACCACAGCGGCTTTGCCATTCCCTATCCCACCATGAACTTCGGGCACATCAACGGGGGCGACGCCGCCAACCGCATCTGCGCCTGCTGCGAACTGCATATGGATATTCGCCCGCTGCCGGGGCTTACGCTGTCAGATTTGGATGAATTGCTTAACGAAGCACTCGAACCCGTCAGCAGCCGCTGGCCGGGCCGGGTGGCGATTGAACAGCTGCATCCGCCGATTCCGGGCTATGAATGTCCGCCGGATCATCGTCTGGTGCAGGTGGTAGAAAAGCTGCTCGGCACGGAAACCGAAATCGTGAACTACTGTACCGAAGCGCCGTTTATTCAGGAACTATGCCCGACGCTGGTTCTTGGACCGGGGTCCATCGATCAGGCGCATCAGCCCGATGAATACATTGATATGGCCTTTATCAAGCCGACCCGCGAGCTGATAACCCAGGTCGTGCACCACTTCTGCCATCATTGATGCCTGTTCTTGTTAAATATTTGTAACTAAAAAGGGCATCTTGTGATGCCCTTTGATATTGTACAAAAGGTCCGATTAGCCACACTAATAACCTACCGGCTGTAATTAAATTTCTCCCACTTTCTTCGATTCAGCATTTTTGTAATGAGAAAATTGGGGTTTTTACGGTAAGTTCCTACAGTACTAAATTTGGACGATTGCAAATTGCCATGAAGGCGGAATGAAAAAAGCCTGAAGGCTTTACGGGTGAACGTTATTTACAAGACATAAAAATCATACAAGAAACGGGTCAGAGGTAATATGAACGAACAATATTCCGCAATGCGAAGTAATGTCAGCACGTTGGGTAAACTGCTTGGTGAAACGATCAAGGACACTCTGGGAGAACAGGTTCTCGATCGCGTGGAGAAAATCCGCAAACTTTCCAAATCCTCACGTGCCGGAAATGAGGCCGATCGTCAGGAGTTGCTGACGACGCTGCAAAATCTTTCCAATGACGAATTACTGCCGGTTGCTCGCGCCTTCAGTCAGTTTCTGAATCTGACCAACGTGGCCGAGCAGTATCACAGCATCTCCCCGCATGGCGAAGCGGCCAGCAATCCTGAAGCACTGGCGCAGCTGATTGAACGTCTGAAATCGAAAAATCTTTCTGATCAGCAACTGCGTGACGCCGTTGAACAGCTGTCCATCGAGCTGGTATTAACCGCGCACCCTACTGAAATTGCTCGTCGTACCCTGATCCACAAGCTTGTCGAAATCAATAACTGCCTGAAACAGCTCGACCATAACGACCTGGCCGATTACGAACGCAAACAGATCATGCGCCGTCTGCGCCAGCTGATTGCCCAGTCGTGGCATACCGATGAAATCCGTAAAATCCGCCCGACGCCGGTGGATGAAGCCAAATGGGGCTTTGCGGTGGTCGAAAACAGCCTGTGGGAAGGCGTGCCTGCTTTCCTGCGCGAATTGAACGAGCAGCTTGAAACCTCGCTCGACTACAAGATGCCGGTGGAAGCCGTGCCGGTGCGTTTCACCTCCTGGATGGGCGGCGATCGCGACGGCAACCCGAATGTGACGGCCGCCATTACCCGCCACGTGCTGCAACTGAGCCGCTGGAAGGCGACCGACCTGTTCCTGCGCGATATTCACGTGCTGATTTCCGAACTGTCGATGACCGAAGCGACGCCGGAACTGCGCGAACTGGCCGGTGGCGAAGACGTGGTCGAACCGTATCGCACCATCATGAAAAATATCCGCACCCAGCTTTTATCGACGCAGGCGTATCTCGAGGCGCGTCTCGAGGGCGAAACCCTGCCGCGTCCGAAAGACTTGCTGGTGAACAATGACCAGCTCTGGGAACCGCTCTACGCCTGTTATCAGTCTTTGCAGGCCTGCAATATGGGCATTATCGCCAACGGCCAGCTGCTCGACACCCTGCGCCGTGTGCGCTGCTTCGGCGTGCCGTTGGTACGTATCGATATTCGTCAGGAAAGCACCCGCCACACCGATGCCATCGCCGAAATCACCCGTTTCCTTGGGCTTGGCGATTACGAAAGCTGGTCGGAAAATGACAAACAGGCATTTCTGATTCGTGAGTTGAACTCTGCGCGTCCGCTGGTTCCGCGCAAATGGACGCCAAGCCCTGAAACCAAGGAAGTCCTCGACACCTGTCAGGTTGCTGCCGAAGCACCGGAAGGGTCGATTGCCGCCTATGTTATCTCGATGGCGCGCACGCCGTCGGACGTGCTGGCCGTGCATCTGCTGCTGAAAGAAGCCGGATGCCCGTTTGCGATGCCGGTCGCCCCGCTGTTTGAAACTCTTGATGACCTGAACAATGCCGATTCCGTCATGACCCAGTTGCTGAGTATCGACTGGTATCGCGGCTTTATACAGGGCAAGCAGATGGTCATGATTGGCTATTCCGATTCCGCAAAAGATGCGGGCGTGATGGCCGCCTCCTGGGCGCAGTATCGCGCGCAGGACGCACTTATCAAGACCTGCGAGAAAGCCGGTGTACTGCTGACGCTGTTCCACGGTCGCGGCGGTTCTATCGGACGCGGCGGCGCGCCTGCACATGCCGCCCTGCTGTCACAACCGCCGGGCAGCCTGAAAGGCGGTCTGCGAGTCACCGAACAGGGCGAGATGATCCGCTTCAAATACGGCCTGCCGGAAGTCACCATCAGCAGCCTTGCGCTGTATACCGGTGCCATTCTCGAAGCCAACCTGTTGCCGCCGCCCGAGCCGAAAGCGGCGTGGGTCGAGGTTATGGACCAGCTTTCCGAGGTTTCCTGCACCATGTATCGCGGCTATGTGCGCGAGAACAAAGACTTCGTGCCGTACTTCCGCTCGGCCACGCCGGAGCAGGAGCTGGCCAAGCTGCCACTGGGTTCACGTCCTGCCAAGCGTAAAGCCAGCGGCGGCGTCGAAAGTCTGCGTGCCATTCCGTGGATTTTCGCCTGGACCCAAAACCGCCTGATGCTACCCGCCTGGCTCGGCGCAGGTGCCGGTCTGCAAGCCGTGGTCGATGGCGGTAAGCGCGATGTGCTCGAGTCAATGTGCCGCGACTGGCCGTTCTTCTCCACACGTATCGGCATGCTGGAAATGGTGTTTGCCAAGGCCGACCTGTGGCTCGCGGAATACTACGACCAACGTCTGGTCAGCAAAGACCTGTGGCCACTGGGTCAGCAGCTGCGCGACCAGCTGAGCAGCGACATCAAAGTGGTACTCGCCATCGCCAACGATGATCACCTGATGGCCGACCTGCCGTGGATTGCCGAATCCATCGCGCTGCGCAACGTTTATACCGACCCGCTGAACGTCTTGCAGGCCGAGTTGCTGCACCGTTCGCGTCTGCTCGAAGAGCAAGGCGAGCTGGATGCCCGCGTCGAGCAGGCGCTGATGGTCACCATCGCCGGTGTTGCCGCCGGCATGCGCAATACCGGCTAATTCCCTTTCCCTTTCAACGTCAAAACCCGGCTCTCAAGGCCGGGTTTTTTTATGCTGCTACGTGACTGGGGTGAACGAAGGCGGCCAACGGCGCTACATTGCAAAAAATACCGGTATGAATACCGCGCAGATTTCACGTTGTAGCAAGGCGGCAAATGAGAGAGTCCCCGGGAGCTTACACAAGTAAGTGACTGGGGTGAACGAAGGCGGCCAACGGCGCTACATTGCAAAAAATACCGGTATGAATACCGCGCAGATTTCACGTTGTAGCAAGGCGGCAAGTGAGAGAGTCCCCGGGAGCTTACACAAGTAAGTGACTGGGGTGAACGAGAGCGGCCAACGGCGCTACATTGCAAAAAATGCCGGTATGAATACCGCGCAGATTTCACGTTGTAGCAAGGCGGCAAGTGAGAGAGTCCCCGGGAGCTTACACAAGTAAGTGACTGGGGTGAACGAAGGCGGCCAACGACGCTACAGCGCGAAAGATGCCGGTATTCCGGGGCGAACGCCGAGCGTGTGGCAGATGGCATAACTCATCTCCGCGCGATTTAGCGTATAGAAGTGGAAATCTTTTACGCCTTCGCGGCTCAGGATTTTTACCATGTCCATTGCGATGTTTGCGCCGACCATCTTACGGGTTTCCGGGTCTTCATCCAGACCTTCAAACATGCTGGTCATCCAGCTTGGTACGCGGACGTTGGTCATTTTGGCAAACCGCTGCAACTGTTTGAAGTTGGAGACTGGAAGAATGCCCGGCACGATTTCTACGTCTATTCCGGCGGATGCGCAGCGGTCCCGGAAACGCAGGTAGCTTTCAACGTCGAAGAAGAACTGGGTGATGGCGCTGTTGGCACCGGCGTCTACCTTGCGTTTGAGGTTTATCAGGTCCGCCTGTGCGCTTTTCGCCTCTGGGTGAACTTCTGGATAGGCCGCCACGGAGATATCGAAATCGCCCACATCTTTCAGCAACTGCACAAGATCTGCGGCATACATTTCCGGCTTGCCGCTGTTGGGTGGCAGGTCGCCGCGCAGGGCGACGATATGGCGGATGCCGCTCTGCCAGTAATCTTGCGCAATTTGACGCAGTTCGGCAGGCGAGGCGTCAATGCAGGTCAGGTGCGGTGCCGCTTCCAGACCGGTGCGATCCTTAATGCCTTTGATGATGCTGTGCGTGCGTTCGCGTTCGCCCGAATTTGCACCATAGGTAACGGAAACAAATTTCGGCTTCAGGCTGCTCAGGCGGTCAATCGAGCTCCACAACGTGTCTTCCATCTCGCGGGTGCGTGGCGGAAAAAATTCAAAAGAAACGTTAATCCGGCCCTGCAATTCGGCCAGATTCTGGTTTAACGCTTCTCGCTGATTGGCGTGGAAAAAGCTCATAGGGTTCCTACCTCGTGCATCGCATCTTATTGGTTAACGCGCTAACTTGTAAGCGTCTAGACGTCTAAACGTATGGATGTAAAATGCGCGAGTTTGGTTAAATAGTCAACACAAAAATGGTGTCGGCGGATGATTAATCTTCAACCAGATTGAGGGAATTTCAAGCAGAAGGGGAGAGGCAGGAATTCCCCTGCGCCGAGGATGCGCAGGGGGAAAAATTAAAGCAGCTGGGTCAATCGGTTAAGGTCAGACTGGATGGCACCGGCCGTGACATCGCGGCCTGCGCCGGGTCCGCGGATAACCAGCGGATTATCGCGATACCAGCGACTTTCGATAGCAAAAACATTGTCGCAAGGCAGCAGAGAAGCCAGAGGATGGTCGTCGCGCACGGCTTCAACACCCACACGCGCCTTGCCATTGGCATCGAAACGGGCAACGTAGCGCAGCACCAATCCCATCTCTCTTGCCGCTTCCAGACGTTGCAGCATCTGCTCGTTAAGCTCGTCGCCGCCTTCGAAGAACTGATCCACGGAGCCGTTTTCACATCCCTGCGGCACCAGCGATTCGACACGTACCTGATTCGGTTCAATGTCGTAACCTGCCTCACGCGCTAGAATCACCAGTTTGCGCATGACGTCCTGACCGGACAGGTCAACGCGCGGATCGGGTTCTGTCAGCCCCTGTTGCCAGGCTAAATCCACCAGCTCGGTGAAAGGCTGCGTACCGTCAAATTGCAGGAACAGCCACGATAACGTGCCGGAAAAGATCCCGCTTATCGCCAGAATGCTGTCACCGCTTTCACGTAAATCGCGCACGGTATGGTTTACGGGCAAACCTGCCCCTACGGTCGCGTTGTAAAGCCAGTGGCTGCCGGTTTTGGCAAAGGCATCGCGAATCTGGCGATACTGATTGCTGCACGAGGCACCCGCGACCTTGTTGGCGCTGATGACATGGAAACCGTAGCTCGCGAAATCCAGATACTGATCGGCCAACTCGGCGCTGGCGGTGACGTCGAGTACCACCAGGTCGTCGAAGGGATGCGCGCGCATCCACAGGAACAGAGACTCTTCGTCATGTTCGCGCGCTTCATCGTCATAGAAAGCCAGTGCGCGGCTGGCGTCGAGTCCATCATAACTTAGCAGACTGCGCTTGCTGTCGACCACGCCCGCCAACACGAATTCAAAACCGCTGCGGGCCGAAATGTTTTTCTGCTCGCGGGCAAACAGCTCAAGCCAGCGCGAACCGATATTACCTTTGCCAAACAGCATCAGACCGATGCGTTTTTCGGCGCGGAACAGCGTCTTATGCAGGCCTTGCACCAGATTTTCGGTAGGGCCTACGCGCAGCACGGCGACGAGGCTGATATCGTCCTCGGCCTGCCAGACGAATTCTACCGGCTGGTCTTTCAATTCCTGATAGAAACGGTGGCTGTGCAGCGGGTTTTTACAGACGCCCGCGCCCACGAGCGCCACCAGCGCCAAGCCTTCACGCAGTGTCAGACGCCCCGGCAGCGCGGCGTCTTCAAGCACCGCCAGCGCGCTGTTCACCACTTCGGAGGTGTAGCAGAGTTGCAGTTGATTGCGGTCGGCATGCACGCCGATAGCCAGCGGTTTAATCTGCGCGCGCTTGAGCAGCAGCTCGACGTCCTTGTGCGCATGGGCAAAATCGTGACCGGCGGCGATATCCAGTTCGATTAAACAGATGTCGTCGTGGCTGGTGACAATTTTCGCACCCGACCCGGAAGCCAGCACGCGTTCGATACGTGTCGAGCCTTGCTCCGGCTGATAGCTGCAGCGCAGTTGCAGGTCGATATCGCTGTTGGAAACAGGCTGCAACGTGCGGGTGTGCAGAACCGGCGCGGCCAGACGTGCCAGCTCGCTGGCCTCGTCGAGACGCAGCAGCGGCAGCAGACAGGCATCTTTCACTTTACGCGGGTCGGCGCTATACACCCCGGCCACGTCGCTCCAGATGGTGACGCGATGCACACCGGCCAGCGCACCAATCTGGGTGGCAGAGTAGTCACTGCCGTTACGGCCCAGCAGGACGGTTTCTCCGGCGTTGTTACGCGAGATAAAGCCGGTCACTACCAGATACTGATGAGGATGCTGCGCCAGCAATTGTTGCAGCAGCGGATAGGAGCGGCCTTCGTCAACCTGCGGCTGGGCGGCGCGCTCGGCACGCAGGAAGTCGCGGGCATCGAGCCATGCGGAAGGCAGATCTTTAATCGACAGCAGTGCCGACATCAGACGTGCGGACCAGACTTCACCCTGGCCGACGACTTCGGAATAGACCGCATCCGTCACCTTGCCGTCAAGCAGCACGGCCAGACGTTCAAGGTCATGAATAAAGGAGGCAATCAGCGGTTCGGCCATTTCGGCAGGCAGCAGCGCGGTAATCAGCTCACTCTGATAACGGCGCAGCGCCTGCTGCACCTGATGGGCGGATATTCTGTCGTTCTGACTGAGTTTCAGCCAGTTAATCAGCTGGTTGGTCGTGCTGCCTGCGGCAGAGACCACCATGATATCGCCAGGATTACCGTATTCGGCCATGATGCCTGCGACGCGAAGATAACACTTCGCATCGGCCAGACTGCTACCGCCAAACTTGTGTAACTGCCGACTTCCTGCCGGCGCTGCAACCGCTATCGCACTCATTACTTACCTCTTTGCCGCCGACTGGAAAGCCTGTTCCAGATCGGCAATTAAATCTTCGCTATCTTCGAGACCGACAGACACTCGGAGCAGGCTGTCGGAGATCCCTGCGGCGGTACGTGCTTCCGGTGACATGCCCGCGTGTGTCATGGTTGCGGTATGTGAAATCAGGCTCTCGACGCCGCCCAGCGATTCGGCCAGCGTGAAAAGCTTCAGTTGCGCGAGGAAGTGACGCAGTTTTGCCTCGTCCCCGTTAAATTCGAAGCTTAGCATTGCGCCAAAACCACTTTGCTGACGACGCGCAATGTCATGGCCCTGATTTTCCGGCAGGGAAGGATGATACAGCTTTTTAACCAACGATTGTTTCTGTAAATAAGCAACAATTGCCAGTGCATTTTCCTGCTGCTGTTTCACGCGCACGCCCACGGTGCGCAGGCCGCGCAGCAGGAGATAGCTGTCAAACGCCGCACCGGTCACGCCGATGTTGTTGCCCCACCAGGCGAGTTCTGTCGCGTGCTCGGCCGTTTTGGAAATCACGGTTCCCGCAACGATGTCCGAGTGACCATTCAGATATTTGGTACAGGAGTGGATGACAAGGTCGGCGCCCAGTTTCAGCGGCTGTTGCAGCACAGGGCTCAGGAAGGTGTTGTCGACCACCGCCAGCGCACCGGCATCGTGGGCGGCATCACAAATTGCCTTGATATCGACGACACGCAGCAACGGATTGCTTGGGGTTTCGATAAGTACCAGCTTGGGCTGCTGCAAAAGGGCGGCACGCAGCGCCTCGGGGTCGCCCTGATCGACAAACAGCACGCGATAGGCACCGCGCCTGCTCAGGCTGTCGAACAGACGATAGCTGCCACCGTAGCAGTCATGCGGTGCCACCAGCAGGTCGCCCGGCTTGAGAAACACGGTGCACACCAGATGAATCGCCGACATTCCGCTGCTGGTCAGCACGGCACCCGCGCCTCCTTCCAGATCCGCCAATGCACGCTGCACGATATCACGGGTAGGATTCCCGCGACGCGAGTAGTCATGAGCCCGTGGCTCGTTGAAATCGGCGAAATTATAGGTGCTGGAGAGGGTAATCGGTGGAACAACACAGCCATACTGCTGGTCAATGTTGAGTCCACTGCTAACCGCGATTGTGCCTTGCTTGAGCGTCATTATTGTTGCTCCCTGCCGGGGATGAAAAGAGGATGAGGGTGTAAAGATTAATCGTTAGCGGGATAGACGTCAATACATCTGGACATCTAAACTTCTTTGCGTATAGATTGAGCATTAGGATAATACCCGCTAAAATTAAGGCGGTATCGTGCAATTGGCAGAGGTAACGCGCTGATTGGCACAGTAAAGCACGAACCTGTATCCGCTGACAAAGTGAACAGCATTCAGGCCAGGATTATTGCGATGACCCGGTCGATATTGACCGCTTTACCTCTCCTGTAGCAGGCAAAAAGCAGGGTAACTTCAAGGTTATTTATGCAGCGTAAAGGACGACGGCTATAGTGAGATCTGCGGAAATCGGGCATAATCCCCGGGTTTTCAGAATTTTATTTTTATTTGATAAATTTAAGGTGTCCCATGGCTGAGTGGAACGGCGAATATGTCAGCCCCTACGCTGAACACGGTAAGAAAAGCGAACAAGTTAAAAAGATTACGGTTTCCATTCCTCTGAAAGTATTGAAGATTTTGACGGATGAGCGCACGCGCCGCCAGGTTAACAACCTGCGCCATGCCACAAACAGCGAACTGCTGTGCGAAGCTTTCCTGCATGCCTTTACGGGCCAGCCGCTGCCAAACGATGAAGACCTGCGTAAAGAACGTAGCGACGAGATTCCGGAAGCCGCCAAAATTCTCATGCGTGAACTGGGTGTAGATCCCGATACCTGGGAATATTAAGCTTGCCGGGCAGGCTCGATATGAAGAGTTGAGTTAATACGTCGGAGTTTCTGTTTTCTACGAAATTCAGGCATTAAAAAAGGCGCCATCGGCGCCTTTTTCACTGTCGAGCGTAGCTTATTTGCTGCTCGGTACGCTGAAACGCTTGTTGAAGCGGTCAACGCGGCCACCGGTAGTCACTTCACGTTGCTTACCAGTGTAGAACGGGTGGCATTCACCACAAACGTCCAGGTTCAGGTCGTGACCAACAGTAGAACCGATTTTGATAACGTTACCGCAAGAACAGTTAGCAGTAACAACTTCGTATTTAGGGTGGATACCTTGTTTCATGAGAAAACCTCTGTTTAGGCCGTGTCGCTATCCAACCGTGTTTCCGTCGGACACCACACGTAGTGTTAATGATTAGTTCTCTGATACGGAATGCATCAAAGGCGGCGAATCATACAGAATATAATCTGACCGCGCAATCATGTTCATGCATTCCGAGTCACACAGTGTACACTATCTCGTCAATTTTTTACAGTCTGGATTGAAAATGCCCGTTGCCCACGTTGCTTTACCCGTTCCGCTTCACCGCACCTTCGACTATTTACTGCCCGCCGGAATGCAGGTCGTCGCCGGTTGTCGGGTTAGCGTGCCTTTCGGAAAACGCGATGCGGTCGGGATTGTTATCGGCGTCGGCGACAGCAGCGATTTTCCGATTGAGAAACTCAAACCCGTCGCCGCCGTGCTCGACGGCACGAGCCTTTTTACGCCCGATCTGTGGCGCGTGCTGCACTGGGCGGCAGACTATTATCACTTTCCGCTCGGCGAAGTATTATTGCACGCCCTGCCCGTTCTGCTGCGGCAAGGCAAGCCCGCCGAGCTTGCTCCGCTGTGGCAATGGTTCGCGACCGAACAGGGCCGCGCGACGCCGCTCGACAGCCTGAAACGCGCACCCAGGCAGCAGCAGGCGATGGCGGCATTGATGCAGGGCAAAATCTATCGTCATCAGGTCAGCGATCTGGAACTTAACGAGGCGGCGCTACAGGCTCTGCGCGCAAAAGGCCTGGCTGATCTGCAAAGCGTGGCACCCGAGGCGCAGGACTGGCGAGATAACTTCAGCGTTGTGGGCGAGCGCCTGCGGCTCAATACCGAACAGGCGACCGCCGTCGGCGCAATACGCAGCGAAGATCAGCAGTTCTCTGCGTGGTTACTGGCAGGGATTACCGGGTCCGGCAAGACCGAAGTTTACCTCAGCGTGCTGGAGAACATTCTGGCGCAGGGCCGACAGGCGCTGGTGATGGTGCCGGAAATCGGCCTGACGCCGCAGACCATCGCCCGTTTTCGCGAACGGTTCAGCGCGCCGGTCGATGTGCTGCATTCGGGCCTGAACGACAGCGAACGCCTCGCCGTATGGCTGCGCGCCCGAAACGGCGAAGCGGGCATTGTGATCGGCACGCGTTCGTCACTGTTTACCCCCTTTGCGCGGCTTGGCGTCATTATTATCGATGAAGAGCACGACAGCTCCTATAAACAGCAGGAAGGCTGGCGCTACCACGCGCGCGACCTGGCGGTATTCAGAGCGCATGCGGAAAACATTCCGATTGTTATGGGCTCCGCCACGCCTGCGCTGGAAACGCTGCACAATGTGAAGCTCGGAAAATACCGTCAGCTGACGTTAACCAAACGCGCCGGAAACGCCACCGCCGCCGTTCAGCATCTCTTGGACATCAAAGGGTTGCCGCTCAAGGTTGGTCTTTCGCAGCCGCTTATCCAGCGTATGCAGCACCATCTGAAAGCCGATAACCAGGTGATGCTGTTTCTTAATCGACGCGGTTTTTCTCCGGCGCTGCTCTGCCACGAGTGCGGCTGGATTGCCGAATGCCAGCGCTGTGACCACTATTACACCTTTCATCAGCATCACCGTCAGTTGCGCTGCCACCACTGCGACAGCCAGCGCGCGGTGCCGCATCAGTGTCCGCAGTGCGGCTCGACCCAGCTGGTTTCCGTCGGCGTCGGCACCGAGCAGCTCGAAAGCGAACTCGCGCCCCTGTTCCCCGACACGCCCATTACGCGCATCGACCGCGACACCACCAGCCGAAAAGGTTCGCTGGAGCAACATCTGGCCGAAGTGCATCGCGGCGGCGCGAGGATCCTGATAGGGACGCAAATGCTGGCGAAAGGTCACCACTTTCCCGATGTCACACTGGTTTCGCTGCTGGATGTCGACGGCGCACTGTTCTCGGCAGATTTCCGCTCCGCCGAGCGCTTCGCGCAGCTTTATACCCAGGTGTCGGGCCGTGCCGGACGCGCGGGCAAACAGGGTGAAGTCGTGTTGCAGACCCACCATCCCGAGCATCCTTTATTGCAGGTGTTGTTGCAGAAGGGTTATGACGCCTTTTCGAAACAGACGCTGGCCGAGCGACAGAGCGTGTTTTTACCGCCGTTTACCAGCCACGTCATGTTCCGTTCGGAAGATCACGATAACCGTCAGGCGTCGCTGTTCCTGCAACAACTGCGCACTCTGCTGGAAGCCAGCCCGCTCAAGGATGAATCGCTGTGGATACTGGGTCCGGTACCTGCGCTACAGGCCAAGCGCAGCGGGCGTTTTCGCTGGCAGTTGCTGCTTCAGCATCCGTCGCGCAAGGTGCTGCAACAGCTGATTAAAAATTCGCTGCCGCTGATTGGCAGTCTGCCGCAGGCCAAGAAGGTCAAGTGGACGCTGGACGTCGACCCTATCGACAATTAACGGTTCTGTCTGAATTTTTGCGGCCTAGCGCGAAAAAACAGCATAAGTCACATTTTTTATGCAATTAAGTAATTAATCCTAGTCACATTCTGTTTAGAATGTGATGAGCTACGCAAAGATTTTCGTAGCATGATAATCCGATAATAAATTTGCACGGATGCTGCAAACAACCTTATAAAAATTAACGTCCATGATGTCGTGTCAGTTTGATGCAGGTGCAAGGAGAGATGCGTTGGATCAGAACAGAGTAATTCCTACCGCTACCATGAAAGATGTGGCGGAAAAGGCCGGGGTCTCGACCGCCACGGTTTCACGCGCGTTGATGAACCCTGAAAAGGTTTCCGCGCCAACCCGTCAGCGGGTTGAACAGGCGGTGATTGCCGTTGGCTATTCGCCCCACGCTCTGTCTCGCAACCTCAAGCGCAACGAATCCCGCACGATTCTGGTCATCATTCCCGACATCTGCGATCCTTTTTTCGCCGACGTTATCCAGGGGATAGAACGCACCGCCGCCGAAAACGGCTATCTGGTCCTGATTGGCGACTGCGCGCAGCAGAATCAGCAGGAAAAAACCTTTATCAATCTCATCATTACCAAGCAGATTGACGGTATGCTGTTGCTAGGTTCGGACCTGCCGTTTGACGCCAGCAAGGAAGAACAGCGCAATCTGCCGCCGATGGTCATGGCCAACGAATTTGCGCCCGAACTGGAGTTGCCGACGGTACACATCGACAACCTGACCGCCGCCTACGACGCCGTGCATTATCTGCTCCGCCTCGGGCATCAGCGCATTGCCTGTATCGCCGGCCCCGACGCCATGCCGCTGTGCCAATATCGCCTTCAGGGATATATTCAGGCCATTCGCCGCAACGGACAAACCGTGGAAAGTCAGTATATTGCCCACGGGGATTTCAGCTACGAATCAGGGGCGCAGGCGCTGTCTACGCTGATGAGCCAGCCGAAACCGCCGACCGCCATTTTCTGTCACAACGACATCATGGCCATCGGCGCGATGTGGGAGGCGAAAAAATTAGGGCTGCGAATTCCGCAGGATTTGTCTATTGTGGGCTTCGATGACATCAAAATCAGCCAGTTTTACGACCCGCCGCTGACCACGGTGGCACAACCCCGGTTCCAGCTAGGCCAGGAAGCCATGTTATTATTGCTGGAGCAACTTAACGGTCATCCGGTTCAAAGCGGTTCACGTCTGCTCGAGAGTGAACTGGTTATTCGCGGCAGCACGGCTGCGCCTAAACGCTAGTTAACAGTCAAGTTTTCAGGATTCTGTAAAATGACGTACTTCTTCAAACATAACGACACAGCGAAACGATAGTGGCCCAGAAAGACTATGTGAGCCGTGGACGCTCAGGAGCACGGCGGAAGAAAAGTACCAGCCGTAACAAGAAAAGCAGTTCCCCGATGGTTTCCAAAACGATGGTGGCTATTGCCGTCGCCGTCGTGGTGGTGTTTATCGGTGGCCTTTACTTTATCACTCACAAAAAGCTGGAAGAGGCAGAGATTCTGCCGACGCACGCGACCCGTCCGGGCAATGGCCTTCCGCCAAAACCCGAAGAGCGCTGGCGTTACATCAAAGAGCTCGAAAATCGGCAGATGGGCGTTCAGACGCCTACTGAACCGACTTCTGGCGGCGATGTCTCGTCCAAAACCCAGCTGACGCCGGAACAAAAGCAGCTGCTGGAACAGATGCAGGCCGATATGCGCCAGACACCAACCCAGCTGAACGAAGTGCCGTATAACGATCCGACTCAGGCGACGCGCACCGCACCCGTGTCGAAGCCGTTGAGCAATCAGCCGACGTTTATGCAGCAGCCGGTCAGAGCGCCACAGACGGCGCAGCCTGCCCCCGTGCAGCCAAAACCGAAGCCGGTGCCTCAACCGATGATAACTCAGGCAAAACCGGAGCGCGAAAAACCGCAGCAGCAGACGCAGCGCCAGGAACAGCAGCAGAATCTGGTTCAGAATGCTCCGGAAAAAGAGAAACCGAAAGAGCAGGAGAAGTCCCAGCGCTTTATCGTGCAATGTGGTTCCTTCCGGGGTTCCGAACAGGCCGAATCCGTGCGCGCCAAGCTGGCGTTTGAAGGCTTCGAGAGCCGTGTCACCTCGAACGGTGGCTGGAATCGCGTGGTTATCGGACCGTACAATAATCGCTCCGGTGCCGACGGCACACTGTCGCGTTTGAAAGGCTCCGGCATCGCCGGCTGCATTCCCGTCCCCGTCGGGGGTTGAAAACCCATAATCCTCCCCAATCTATACAATCAATATGGCCCGCAACGTGATGTAACCTGAACAAGGTTGCATCACGTCGCCGGGATCTCTTCCGTCTGCAACGAGGAACAGCTCGTGACAACAATTGTATGTGTGCGCCGTAATGGCCACGTGGTGGTAGGTGGCGATGGCCAGGCCACAATGGGTAATACCGTAATGAAGGGTAACGTCGTCAAAGTGCGTACCTTCTTCAAAGATAAAGTGATCGCGGGCTTTGCCGGCGGTACGGCCGATGCCTTTACCCTGTTTGAACTGTTTGAACGCAAACTGGAAATGCATCAGGGCCATTTGACCAAAGCGGCCGTCGAGCTTGCAAAAGACTGGCGCACCGACCGCATGCTGCGTCGTCTCGAAGCGCTGCTGGTCGTTGCCGACGAGACCGATTCGCTGCTGATTAGCGGCAACGGCGATGTGATTCGCCAGGATAACGGTCTGATTGCCATTGGTTCAGGCGGCGCGTATGCCCAGGCAGCGGCCACAGCCCTGCTGGAGAACACCGACCTGAGTGCGCGTGAAATTGCCGAGAAGTCGCTGAATATTGCCGGTGATATCTGCATTTACACCAACCACAACCTCAATTTCCTGGAATTGCCGAAGCAATCCCAAGCGTAAGGATCGAATAACATGTCTGAAATGACCCCACGCGAGATTGTCAGCGAACTGGACAGCTACATCATCGGCCAGCACAACGCCAAGCGCGCCGTTGCCATTGCCCTGCGTAACCGCTGGCGTCGTATGCAGCTCGACGAAGTGCTGCGCCACGAAGTCACGCCTAAAAATATTCTGATGATTGGCCCGACCGGTGTCGGTAAAACCGAAATCGCCCGTCGTCTGGCGAAACTGGCCAACGCGCCTTTCATCAAGGTAGAAGCCACCAAGTTCACCGAAGTGGGTTATGTCGGTAAAGAAGTCGACTCCATTATTCGTGACCTGACCGATTCCGCCATCAAGATGGTGCGTCAGCAATCCATCGAGAAGAACCGCTACCGCGCCGAAGAGATGGCCGAAGAGCGTATTCTCGACGTGCTGGTGCCACCGGCAAAAAACAACTGGGGCCAGCCGGAAGAGGCGAAAGAGCCTTCTGCCGCGCGTCAGTCTTTCCGCAAGAAACTGCGTGAAGGCCAGCTGGACGACAAGGAAATCGAGATCAACCTGGCCGATACCGGCGCAGGCGTTGAAATCATGTCCCCTCCGGGCATGGAAGAGATGACCAACCAGCTGCAATCCATGTTCCAGAACATGGCCGGTCAGAAACAGAAAGCGCGCAAGCTGAAAATCAAGGAAGCATACAAACTGCTGATTGATGAAGAAGCCGCCAAGCTGGTGAATCCGGAAGAGCTGAAAGAGCAGGCAATCGAAGCCGTTGAGCAGCACGGCATCGTGTTTATCGACGAGATCGACAAAATCTGTAAACGTGGCCAGAGTTCAGGGCCCGACGTGTCTCGCGAAGGTGTACAGCGCGACCTGCTGCCGCTGGTGGAAGGCTGTACGGTTTCCACCAAGCACGGCATGGTCAAGACCGACCACATTCTGTTTATCGCGTCCGGCGCATTCCAGACCGCCAGCCCGTCGGATCTTATCCCCGAGCTTCAGGGTCGTCTGCCGATCCGCGTTGAACTGCAGGCGCTGTCGACCGAAGACTTCGAGCGCATTCTGACCGAGCCAAGCGCGTCGCTGACTCACCAGTATCAGGCGCTGATGCAAACCGAAGGGGTGACCATCAACTTCACCACCGACGGTATTCGCCGTATTGCCGAAGCCGCGTGGCAGGTCAACGAAACCACCGAGAACATCGGTGCGCGTCGTCTGCACACCGTGCTTGAGCGTCTGATGGAAGACATCTCCTATGACGCAAGTGAAAGTCATGGCGCGTCTATCACCATCGATGCCGAGTATGTGCGTAACCACCTTGATGCGCTGGTCGCCGACGAAGACCTGAGCCGATTCATTCTGTAATCGGTATCTCGCCTGCGTTGTTGCGAAGAGGGAGGCCTGGCCTCCCTTTTTTACCCTCTTTTTGGCGGACCGGTTAATTAATCAACTATTTCTCGTGAAATTTGATGATTTTGCCAACATCCGCCAGAAAGGGATATACTTAATGTTCATGCGAGCAACCAGAAAAAAATCCTATGAAATACGATACTTCAGAACTATGCGACATTTATCATGAAGAAGTGAATGTCGTTGAACCCCTGTTCTCCAACTTTGGTGGACGTACTTCATTTGGCGGGCAAATCACCACCGTGAAATGCTTTGAAGACAATGGCTTGCTCTATGACCTGCTGGAAGAAAACGGGCGTGGACGCGTGTTGCTGGTCGACGGCGGCGGGTCGGTAAGACGCGCGCTGATCGATGCCGGACTGGCGAATCTTGCTCTGCAAAACGAGTGGGAAGGACTGGTGATTTACGGCGCGGTGCGACAGGTCGACGACCTCGAAGAGCTGGACATCGGCATTCAGGCGATGGCCGCGATTCCTGCCGGTGCAGCGAGTGAAGGCATTGGCGAGAGCGACATCCGCGTAAATTTCGGCGGCGTTACCTTCTTCTCGGGCGACCACCTTTATGCCGACAACACGGGGATCATCCTCTCCGAAGACCCGCTCGACATCGAATAATCATCCGTTTTGAACACACTGAAGACAATAAAAAAGACGCCAATGCGCGTCTTTTTCATTTTGAATAATGGACTGTTCCAAATCCGCAAATATTTCGAGCTGCAGTAAGGCGACAACCAAGCGAGTCCCCAGAAGCTTACACAAGTAAGTGACTGGAGTGAGCGCAGTCAGTCAACGCATCTGCAGCTTGAAAGATGCCGTGGATTTAGACTTCTTCCATTTTTCCGAGCAGAGAACGTAGACGTTCCTGCCACACATGCTGTTCTTCTTTCAGGTGAGCGTTTTCACGCACCAGAGACTCATGGTTGCCGTTGGCCTGTTGAACCTGCTGTGACAGGTTGTTGTTGTGCTCTTTCAGCTCTTCGATTTCCATCTGCAATAAAGTAATGGTATCAATCGCTTGCTGAACTTTAGTTTCAAGTTTCTCAAAGACTTCAAATGACATGGTTATTCCCCTTATGTTCGCAAGGCGTATATCTTATATGACTCGCCACATCTTCCCGACGCGGCTCGATAATCCAATCAACGACGGACCGTAAAGCGTACCGCGACTGTAATTAACCCCGATTGTATGTAGGCATCACTTCCCTGTCTAGCAACATACTTGCCCTGCAGGCAGTCTGGAGCAATTATCACGTCATCACTATCGGCAAAAGCCGAATTTAGGGGTCTTTTAATACCTTAATCCAGTAGTTTTCTCGTTAAGTACCCGTTTTTGTGGTTGGCGAATTATTAAAAAATACGCGTATTCGCTCATTTTTATGACATGGCACACACATTTTGATTTCGGTATTTCTCGTTTATGCTCGTTAACGATAAATTCACATTAATGACTCATGTTGTTCGAGTTGTTAAAATAAATAACACCAAATTATAAAACCAAGCGAAAAGTACCCTACCCTTAACAGCTATCCTTTACAGGATCCGACTATGAGCCAAAATATGAGTTCGTCAATTAAAGGTCAATGTATCGCAGAGTTTCTGGGAACCGGCCTGATTATCTTTTTTGGTGCGGGTTGCGTGGCAGCCTTGAAACTTGCAGGTGCATCGTTCGGACAGTGGGAAATCAGCATCATCTGGGGCCTCGGCGTCTCGATGGCGGTTTACCTGACCGCGGCGATTTCCGGCGCCCATCTTAATCCGGCTATCACCATTGCACTGTGCCTGTTCGCCAACTTCGATGCACGCAAGGTCGTGCCGTACATTATTGCGCAGATTGCGGGCGCTTTCTGTGCTGCCGCGCTGGTCTACGGCCTCTACTACAATTTGTTCTTCGATTTCGAGCAAAGTCACAACATGGTGCGCGGCAGCGTCGCCAGCCTGGACCTTGCCGGGATTTTCTCGACCTATCCAAATCCGCACATCAGCGTATGGCAGGCCTTCCTGGTTGAAGCCGTGATCACCGCCGTATTGATGGCACTGATTCTGGCTCTGACCGACGACGGCAACGGCGTTCCGCGTGGCGCGCTGGCTCCCCTGCTTATCGGCCTGCTTATCGCGGTAATTGGCGCGTCAATGGGACCTCTGACCGGATTCGCACTGAACCCGGCGCGTGACTTCGGTCCCAAACTGTTCGCCTATTTCGCCGGTTGGGGAAAAGTGGCCTTCACAGGCGCACGTGACATCCCCTACTTCCTGGTGCCTATCTTCGGGCCGCTGGTAGGTGCATGTCTGGGTGCCGTGGGTTACCGCGCACTGATCAGCAATCATCTTCCCCAGACTATCGCTGCCGCACCGTCGGAAGAGGCTGCGCCGCAGCAGTCTCAGCGTAAAGCCTGATAGGTTAATCTGTTTCACCGCTCACTTTGCAGGACATAAATCATGACAGCAGATAAAACTCACGACAAAAAATATATCGTTGCACTCGACCAGGGTACTACCAGTTCTCGCGCCGTAGTGCTCGATCACGACGCCAACATCGTTAGCGTTTCACAGCGTGAATTCACCCAGATTTACCCTAAGGCGGGTTGGGTTGAGCACGACCCGATGGAAATATGGTCGTCTCAAAGCTCTGTCCTGGTCGAAGTCCTGGCAAAAGCCGACATCAACTCCGATCAAATTGCCGGTATCGGTATCACCAACCAGCGCGAAACCACCATCGTCTGGGAGAAAGAGACCGGCAAACCGATTTACAACGCCATTGTATGGCAGTGCCGTCGTACCGCTGAGATTTGTGAAAAGCTGAAAAAAGACGGGCTGGAAGAGTATATCCGCCACAACACCGGTCTTGTGGTCGACCCGTACTTTTCGGGCACCAAGGTCAAATGGATCCTCGACCACGTTGAAGGCTCCCGCGAGCGTGCACGCAAGGGCGAATTGCTGTTCGGTACTGTCGATACCTGGCTTGTGTGGAAAATGACGCAGGGGCGTGTGCACATCACCGATTACACCAATGCCTCGCGTACCATGATGTTCAACATTCACAGCCTGCAATGGGATGACCGCCTGCTCGAAGCGCTGGATATTCCGCGCGAGATGCTGCCGGAAGTGCGCCCTTCCTCCGAAATCTACGGCCGTACCAACATCGGCGGTAAAGGCGGAACACGTATTCCTATCGCCGGTATCGCCGGTGACCAGCAGGCGGCGCTGTATGGCCAGCTCTGCGTTCAGCCGGGCATGGCCAAGAATACCTACGGCACAGGCTGCTTCCTGCTGATGAATACCGGCACGGAAGCGGTCGTGTCGAAAAACGGCCTGCTGACGACCATTGCCTGCGGCCCACGCGGTGAAGTGAACTATGCACTGGAAGGCGCAGTGTTCGTCGGCGGGGCGTCCATTCAGTGGTTGCGTGACGAGCTGAAACTTATCAACGACGCGGCAGACTCCGAATACTTTGCCTGCAAAGTCAAAGATACCAACGGCGTGTATGTGGTTCCGGCCTTTACCGGCCTCGGCGCACCTTATTGGGACCCGTATGCGCGCGGCGCGATTTTCGGCCTGAGCCGGGGTGCCAACAGCAACCACATCATCCGCGCAACGCTTGAGTCCATCGCCTATCAGACGCGTGACGTTATCGACGCGATGCAGGCCGATGCGGGCACGCGTCTACAGTCACTGCGCGTTGACGGCGGTGCGGTTTCCAACAACTTCCTGATGCAGTTCCAGTCAGACATTCTCGGCACGCGCGTGGAACGTCCTGAAGTGCGTGAAGTCACGGCTCTGGGTTCGGCCTTCCTGGCGGGTCTGGCGGTTGGCTTCTGGAACGATCTCGACGAAGTGCGCAGCAAGGCCACCATCGAGAAAGAGTTCCGTCCGGGTATCGAAACCACCGAGCGCAACTTCCGCTATAAAGGCTGGCAGAAAGCCGTGGCCCGCGTCCGCGCGTGGGAAGACCACGAATAAGCCTGTTTTTCGGCCTGTACAGCCTCACCTGCAAACTCCCCACCCGGGGAGTTTTGCTTTTTGCCCTCCCCGCTATGGTAGACTTTTATCCCCGAGATGAGCCCGCGCTCACCGCTCTCATTTTCTTGAAACGGATTTATCGATGAAACGTGAATTAGCAATCGAGTTTTCCCGCGTCACAGAAGCCGCCGCCCTGGCCGGATACAAATGGTTAGGCCGTGGCGACAAGAATCTGGCCGATAACGCCGCCGTACAGGCGATGCGCATCATGCTCAACAAGGTCGATATCGCCGGTGAAATCGTCATTGGCGAAGGCGAAATCGACGAAGCGCCGATGCTGTATATCGGCGAGAAAGTGGGAACCGGTCTGGGCGACGCCGTCGATATCGCGGTAGACCCCATCGAAGGCACGCGCATGACCGCGATGGGCCAGTCGAACGCGCTGGCGGTGCTGGCGGTTGGCGATAAAGGCACTTTCCTCAATGCGCCGGACATGTACATGGAGAAGCTGGTCGTCGGCCCTGCGGCCAGGGGCGCGATCAACCTTGATTTGCCGCTTGCGGAGAATCTGCGCAATATCGCCGCGCGTCTCGATAAACCGCTTACTGAACTGACCGTCTCGATTCTGGCGAAACCGCGCCATGACGCGGTGATCCGCGAACTGCATCGCCTCGGCGTGCGGGTTTTCGCCTTCCCCGACGGCGATGTGGCCGCGACTATTCTGACCTGTCTGCCCGAAAGCGAAGTGGATGTGATGTACGGCATTGGCGGCGCACCCGAAGGCGTGATTTCGGCGGCGGTGATCCGCGCGCTGGACGGCGATATGCAGGGCCGTCTGCTGCCGCGCCACCACGTCAAGGGCGATACGCCCGAAAATCGCCGTCTGGGCGAAGACGAGCAGGCACGCTGCGTTGAAATGGGCATTGAAACCGGCAAGGTGCTGGCGCTCGACGACATGGCGCGCAACGACAACGTCATCTTCTCGGCGACCGGTATCACGCAGGGCGACCTGCTCGCAGGGATCAGCCGTCAGGGCAATCTTGCCACCACGGAAACCCTGCTGATTCGCGGCAAATCGCGCACCGTTCGCCGTATTCGATCCACGCATTCCCTAGATCGCAAAGACCGCGCGCTGCACCCGTTTATCCTGTAATCGCCGTTGTCGGGTCGGCGTCTTCTCCGGCCTGATAACATTTAATCGATAATCCTTCTGCAAAATATGGAATAAGATCAGACGCTAGTTTCAATTCTATCTACGTGGAGAGAGTCAATGGCAGAATGGATAACGGGTAAAGTTTCAAAGGTGGAGCACTGGACAGACAGCCTGTTCAGCATCGTGGTTAATGCGCCTATCAATGACTTTGCTGCCGGGCAGTACGCCAAACTCTCGCTGGAAATCGACGGTGAACGCGTGACCCGCGCTTACTCCTTCGTCAATGCGCCCAGCAATGACAATCTCGAGTTTTATCTGGTCAATGTTCCCGAAGGCAAGCTCAGCCCGCGCATTCATGTGATGCAGCCGGGTTCGGAAATCATGATAACCAAAGAGTCGCAGGGCTTTTTTGTCATCGATGAAATTCCCGAGTGCGATAACCTGTTTATGCTGGCGACCGGCACCGCGATTGGCCCGTTCCTGTCGATTCTTCAGGAAGGCAAAGGGCTTGAGCGCTTTAAAAATATCGTGCTGGTTCACGCGGCGCGTTTTTCCCGTGATCTCAGCTATCTGCCGCTGATGCAGCAGCTGCAACAGCATTACAACGGCAAATTGCACATCCAGACCGTTGTCAGCCGTGAAGAGACACCCGGCTCGCTGACGGGCCGCGTACCGGCGCTTATCGAAGACGGTTCGCTTGAGGCCGCCGTGGGCGTGAAGATGGATGCCAACGACAGCCACATCATGCTGTGCGGGAATCCGCAGATGGTGCGCGATACCCAGCAGGTGCTGAAAGAAACGCGCGAGATGCGCAAACATCTGCGCCGAAAACCCGGTCACATGACCAGTGAGCATTACTGGTAACCCATGCAAAGATTTCAAACTTCGAATGCCGCACTGTCTCTGCGTCTCATCGCCGGTCTGCTATTGCTCACGCTGGGGGGCGGTACGGCAGTGGCCGATCCGCCGCCCGACCGCGATCGTATTGCCGCCGAAGAAGTGCCCAAGGCACCTTATCTGATGCCCGGCGCGCCGACCTTCGAGCTGACGCTGGTTAATTTCCGCGAAAAATACAATATCGCCAATCCGACCCAGCCCATCGGCGAGTTTCGGGCGATAGCGGACAAACCCGATGCCGTTACGCTGACCCGCGCCGCCAGCAAGATTAACGAAGACCTCTATGCCTCGACCGCGCTCGAGAAAGGCACAGGGAAAATCAAGAGCATGCAGATAACCTACCTGCCCATTCAGGGGCCGGAAGAAAAAGCCGCGCATGCCACGGCGATAAGCTACATGGCAAATATCGTGCGCGAGTTTGATCCGACACTTTCTGCCGATCAGAGCATCGCAAAAGTGAACAGCCTGATAGACAAGGGCAAAGGCCAGCAGTTCTACCAGCAACAGGTCGGTGCCGTGCGCTATGTGGTTTCGGATAACGGAGAAAAAGGTCTGACACTCGCCGTTGAACCCGTGAAACTGGCGTTGTCTAACTAACCAGAATCTCGACTCACCGACGCCAGTCCGTGATTCTGCGGCCAACGCAGAGGCCGTGCCATAGACGACGAGTATTTGACGAAAAGCAAAGCTATGGTGAGCGAAGATCTTTATACTGTTGTGCAGTTTATCTGCCGATTCGGCAGAAATTTCAATCGACACTCGCGTCCCCTTACGGAGGAAATAAAATGCGACATCCATTAGTGATGGGTAACTGGAAACTGAACGGAAGCACTACGTTGGTTAACGATCTGATTGCCGCTTTGCGTACCGAGTTGAGCACTGTTGAAGGCTGTGGCGTTGCCATTGCGCCACCGGAAGTTTACCTGTCACAGGCTAAACACGCGTTGTCCGGCAGCCGCATCGCGCTGGGTGCCCAGAACGTCGACACTAACCTGTCGGGCGCTTTTACCGGTGAAATTTCTGCCGAGATGCTCAAAGATGTGGGCGCACAATACATCATTATCGGCCACTCCGAACGTCGTACCTACCATAAAGAAAGCGACGAGTTCATTGCCAAAAAATTCGGTGTGCTGAAAGAAGCGGGTCTGATTCCTGTTCTGTGTATCGGTGAAACCGAAGCGGAAAACGAAGCCGGTCAAACCGAAGCCGTTTGCGCAAAACAGCTCGATGCCGTGTTGAACACCCTGGGCGCGAAAGCCTTCGAAGGCGCGGTTATCGCCTACGAACCGGTCTGGGCCATTGGTACCGGTAAATCGGCAACTCCTGCGCAGGCACAGGCGGTTCACAAGTTTATTCGTGACCACGTTGCCAAGCACGATACAGCCGTCGCCGAGCAAGTGATCATTCAGTACGGCGGTTCTGTCAATGCAGGCAACGCCGCTGAACTCTTCACCCAGCCAGACATCGACGGCGCACTGGTCGGTGGTGCGTCACTGAAAGCCGATGCTTTCGCCGTGATTGTCAAAGCCGCTGCCGAAGCAAAAGCCCAGGCCTGATATATCCTTCTGCCTCATGAATGACGAGGCCGTTTCAGGTAGCAAAAAACCCCGCTTGGCGGGGTTTTTTTATGGCTATTCATCGCGGCGGATTAACGTTTGTTTATCTGGTCGTAGACGCCGCCGTTGGCAAAGTGTTCTTTCTGGGCCGCAGTCCAGCCACCGGCAATCTGCTGAACGGTATAGAGCTTCAGCTGCGGAACCGGGAAGCAAACTGCTTCGCAACGGCCGGATCACGCGGACGGTAGTAGTTACGCGCAGCAACGGTCTGACCTTCCGGCGAATAAAGGTACTTCAGGTAAGCATCGGCCACGTCGCGGGTACCGCGCTTGTCGACCACTTTATCAACCACGGAAACGCTCGGCTCGGCCAGAATCGATTCGCTTGGATAAATCACTTCAAACTTGCCTTTGCCCAGCTTCTGGTCGGCCAGAATCGCGTCGTTTTCCCATGAAATCAGCACGTCGCCGATACCGCGTTCAACAAAGGTGTTGGTTGCGCCACGCGCACCGGAGTCTTGAACTTCAACGTTTTTAAACAGCGCACGCAGATAATCTTCTGCCTTGGCCTTGTCGTTGTTGTTGTGATGCAGCGCGTAGCCCCATGCCGCCAGATAGTTCCAGCGCGCGCCGCCGGATGATTTCGGGTTCGGGGTAATCACGGACACGCCCGGCTTGATCAGGTCGTTCCAGTCATGAATTCCTTTAGGATTGCCTTTGCGCACCAGAAAAACGATGGTCGAGGTATATGGCGCAGAGTTGTCCGGCAGGCGGGCTTCCCAGTCTTTATTGATGCGGCCACGATCGGCAATGGCATCCACATCGGACTGCAAGGCCAGCGTTACCACATCGGCATCAATGCCGTTGATGACAGAGGTCGCCTGAGAGCCGGAGCCGCCGTGCGACTGGCGAATCGTCACGTTGTCGCCGGTTTTTGCCAGCCAGTATTTGCTGAAGACTTTATTGTAGTCCTGATAAAGCTCACGCGTTGGGTCATAGGAAACGTTCAAAATCTGGATATCTTTTGCCATTGCACCGGCGGTGACCAACAGTAATGCCAGTCCTACTCCCAATTTACGCATCGCACTTCTCCCAGCAAATATTTTAAGGTGAATTAATCGTTATTGGATAAATTCTTGTTTGGATTGATTCATGGAATCAGTGTGATAAAGCCTGCCAGAGAACGCGGGAACTATTAAAGACTAAAAAATTTATTACTATTCCATTTCGAAATATAAGGATTTTGTGCAAAAAAAAGCCTCCAATTATGAAGGCTTTATCATGTAGAGACGTTAACGGCTCATTAATAGAGCTTTTTCGCGGTTTCCCACATTTCGGTCTTGAACGGACGCTTCATGTTTTCGATGGCGTCGATGATGTCGTGATGTACCAGTTTTTCGTTCTGCACGCCTACACAGCGACCGCCGTAACCTTGCAGCAGCAACTCGATGGAGTAGGCACCCATGCGGGAAGCCAGGATGCGGTCAAAGGCGCAAGGCGCACCACCGCGCTGGATATGACCCAGCACTGTCGCGCGGGTTTCACGACGGGTTTCCGTTTCAATATGACGCGCCAAATCGCCGATATCGCAGATATGTTCGGTAATGGCGACAATGGCGTGTTTCTTGCCCTTGGCGATGCCCGCCTTGATCTCTTCGACCAGATCGTCGCGATTGAACTCGACCTCGGGGATCACGATAAACTCGCAGCCGCCCGCAATGGCCGCCGACAGGGTCAAATCGCCGCAGTAACGGCCCATGACTTCAACGATGGAGATACGCTGGTGGGAGGATGACGTGTCACGCAGGCGGTCAATGGCTTCCACTACGGTTTCGAGCGCAGTGAAGTAGCCGATAGTGTAATCGGTGCCTGCGACGTCGTTATCGATGGTGCCCGGCAGGCCGATGCAGGGAAAACCCATTTCGGTCAGGCGCTTGGCACCCATATAGGAGCCGTCGCCACCGATAACCACCAGCGCGTCTATCCCGCGGTTCTTCATGTTTTCAATAGCTTTGCCACGCACGGCTTCATCGCGAAATTCGGGGAAACGCGCCGACCCGAGGAAGGTGCCGCCACGGTTAATCACATCCGATACGCTGTAGCGGTCGAGTTGCTTCATGCGATCTTCATAAAGTCCAAGGTAGCCGTCGTAGATACCAAAGACCTCCAGGCCCTCGGTTAGTGCTGCGCGAACAACGCCACGTATTGCCGCATTCATGCCGGGGGCGTCGCCACCACTTGTCAGTACACCGATTTTCTTGATCATGACTACCTCTGAACTTTTAGATGCAATTTCTTAAGAATTCTTGAGCAGACCCGCTATACCGGAGCCTTTTGGCAAAATTGTCTGGTTAGTCGTCTGAATGCTCAAATCATATAACAAAATGCTTAAACTGAATTGATTCAGGTCACCTGTCCTGCTGATTCAGCTTTGTTCAACGCTTTTCACATATCACTGACCCCGATTATACAAGGGTGGCGTGACAAACTTTAGATGAGTTTTTAAGTTCTTTTAGAAACACCGTGTTTTGTCACTCTTTATGCCGTTGCCCCTAAGGATAGCATTGTTCATTAAGACATCTGACTGATAATGCAACAAATCCGTTACATTTATTGTGGGGTTGCCGAGTAATGAAGATAAAAAGCCCCACCTTTCGGTGGGGAAGACAGGGATGGTGTCTATGGCAAGGAAAAGAAGGAGTGCGTGGTGCAGATTGCTGGGGAAAACAGTAACGTGTTTGATGAATTCGTCGACTTTACGTCTTATCAATTTTTGGAAACGTTATTCGGCACCGAGCGGCGTCTGGGCGGTAGAAGGTTGCATGCCGGAGATCTGCGCGGCGAGCTGCTGCATGCGCTGCTGATGTTTTTCATTCAACACTTCTTTCTGCTGAGGCGTTAAAAGGTTAAACATCAGGTTACGAATGCGCGCCATTTCTACCTGGCGGTCTACCTGTTCTGGGCTATTTTTTCAGCCTGGGCGCGGACGGCAGCCTGATCAAAATTCTTGGCGGTCACTAAATCGTGCATGGCTTCCATTTGCTGCAAATTGATTTGCGGCGAGTCTTTCCGGGCCTGATGCATGAGGTCTCGCATTTGCTGGCGTTGCTGTTCAGATAAATTAATTCCATCGAACATAGTGTTACGTCTATCCAACATATTGCCATCATGAGCTAAAGTATCTGCAGGCATCGGTTTTGTGCTGTCAGCTAACGCTACACTTGAACTAAGTGACAGCATTGAGGCCATAACCATTGCAGCTACCTTACACATCACGAACTCCTATAATTTTTTCGCATCACGCGAATCATTGGAAAGCAGTCTAACCCTGGAGCTGCAAACTAGCGTCAGTGCTTGTAAAACTACGTAAAGTCATGGAATAGCGGCAATTGATGACGTATTTTGCGTCTAGAGGTAATTACAATGAATAAGATTTTGTTAGTTGATGACGATCGTGAACTGACTTCACTTTTGAAAGAACTGCTAGAGATTGAAGGATTTAGCGTGGTGGTCGCCTACGACGGCGAGCAGGCGCTCGAAAAACTGGACAGCAGCATCGGCCTGTTGCTGCTTGACGTCATGATGCCGAAGAAAAACGGCATCGAGACTCTGAAAGAGTTACGCCAGCGTCACCAAACGCCGGTGATTATGTTGACCGCGCGCGGCAGCGAGCTGGACAAAGTGCTGGGCCTTGAGCTGGGCGCTGACGACTATTTGCCAAAACCGTTTAACGACCGTGAACTGGTTGCCCGTATCCGCGCCATGCTGCGCCGCTCAAACTGGAGCGAGCAACAGCAGAGCGGCGGCGAAACCAACAGTTCGCCAACGCTTGAAGTCGACGGTCTGCAGCTTAATCCGGGTCGTCAGGAAGCCAGCTTCGGCGGACAGCCGCTTGATCTCACCGGTACCGAATTTACCTTGCTGTATCTGCTGGCCAAACATCTGGGTCAGGTAGTGTCACGCGAACATCTCAGCCAGGAAGTGCTGGGCAAGCGCCTGACGCCTTTTGACCGCGCAATCGACATGCACATCTCCAATCTGCGTCGCAAACTGCCGGACCGCAAAGATGGCCATCCGTGGTTCAAAACGCTGCGTGGCCGTGGTTATCTAATGGTATCTGCTACATGATAAACAGCCTTACCGCGCGTATTTTTGCCATTTTCTGGTTTACCCTCGCGCTGGTTCTGATGCTGGTTCTGATGGTTCCCAAGCTAGACTCCCGTCAGCTTACGCCGCTGCTCGACAGTGAGCAGCGTCAGGGATTGATGATTGAACAGCACGTCGAAGCCGAACTGGCGGGCGATCCGGCCAATGATCTCATGTGGTGGCGCAGATTGTTCCGCGCTATCGACAAATGGGCACCACCGGGCCAGCGATTGCTGCTGGTCACAAGCGAAGGCCGGGTCATAGGCGCGCAACGCAATGAAATGCAGGTGGTGCGCAACTTTATCGGCCAGTCCGACAACTCCGATCGCCCCAAGAAGAAGAAATACGGCCGAGTCGAGATGGTCGGGCCTTTTGCCGTGCGTGACGGCGAAGACAACTATCAGCTTTACCTGATTCGTCCGGCGGGCAGTGCGCAGTCCGACTTTATCAATCTGATGTTTGACCGACCGCTGCTGTTGCTGATTGTCACCATGCTTATCAGCGCTCCGCTGCTGCTTTGGCTGGCGTGGAGCCTTGCCAAACCGGCCCGACAGCTGAAAAACGCGGCCGATGATGTAGCCCGAGGAAATCTCAAACAGCATCCCGAACTTGAATCCGGCCCGCAGGAGTTTCTGGCTACCGGTCAGAGCTTCAACCAGATGGTGAGCGCACTGGAACGGATGGTTACCGCGCAGCAGCGGCTGATTTCCGATATTTCGCACGAGTTGCGCACGCCCCTGACCCGTTTGCAGCTGGCAACCGCGCTCATGCGTCGTCGTCATGGCGAAGGCAAAGAGTTGCAGCGTATCGAAATGGAAGCGCAGCGGCTTGACGGCATGATCAACGACTTGCTGGTCCTGTCGCGCAGTCAGCATAAAAACGAATTAACGCGGGAACATCTCAAAGCCAACGAACTGTGGGCCGACGTGATAGACAACGCGCAATTCGAAGCCGAACAGATGGGAAAAACGCTGGAAGTGACCGCGCCTCCGGGTCCGTGGAAACTGATTGGCAACCCGAACGCGCTCGACAGCGCGCTGGAAAATATCGTTCGCAATGCACTGCGCTACTCGCATCATCATATTGCCGTCAATTTCACGGCAGACAGCGATGGCGTCACGATTATGGTCGATGACGATGGTCCGGGCGTGAGTGAAGAAGACCGCGAGCAGATTTTCCGACCGTTCTACCGTACCGATGAAGCGCGCGATCGCGAGTCGGGCGGTACGGGGCTTGGATTAGCTATCGTTGAAACGGCGGTGCAGCAACACCGTGGCTGGGTTAAAGCCGAAGACAGTCCGCTGGGCGGTCTTCGACTGATTATCTGGCTTCCCCTGCAACAGCGCTAAGATTCTGCTATTCTGCGTCCCTCACGAACAGAGGGGCGCAGACCGCATGCTTAACATCGTTTTATTCGAACCAGAAATCCCACCCAATACCGGTAATATCATTCGCCTCTGTGCCAATACCGGCTGCCAGTTGCATCTTATCAAACCGATGGGCTTTGCCTGGGACGATAAACGTCTGCGTCGCGCGGGGCTGGACTACCACGAGTTCACCCACATCAAGCATCATGAAAACTATGAGGCTTTTCTTGCCAGCGAATCGCCCGAACGCCTGTTCGCGCTGACGACCAAAGGCACCCCTGCTCACAGCGCTGTCTCTTATCGCGACAACGACTATCTGGTGTTCGGGCCTGAAAGCCGTGGACTGCCGCCGGTCATTCTGGACAACCTTCCGCCCCAGCAAAAAATACGCATCCCCATGCAGCCCGACAGCCGCAGCATGAATCTGTCGAATGCCGTTTCCGTCGTGGTGTACGAAGCGTGGCGTCAGCTGGGTTATCCGGGCGCGCTGCTTAAGGAATAAAAGCGGGGAAAACAGAAACGGCATGCGAAAGCACGCCGTTGAAAGACTAGATACCGTCGCCGAACTCGAAGCCGTGCGCGCCGTTGAAGTACTGGTTCATGTCCATGGAAGGTTTTTCGCTTTCCGGACGACCCACTATCCTGGCCGGTACGCCTGCCGCCGTCACGTGCGCTGGCACAGACTGCAGGACGACCGAGTTCGCGCCAATCTTCGCCCCTGCGCCCACCTCGATATTGCCGAGAATTTTTGCCCCCGCGCCAATCATCACGCCTTCGCGAATTTTCGGGTGGCGATCGCCTACGGTTTTACCGGTTCCGCCCAGCGTGACAGACTGTAAAATCGAGACGTCGTTTTCGACCACGGCCGTTTCGCCGATCACGATACCGGTCGCGTGATCGAGCATGATCCCGCAGCCAATACGTGCCGCCGGGTGAATATCTACACCAAAGGTGACGGAAATCTGATTCTGGAAATACACCGCCAGCGCCTGCCGGTCCTGCTTCCACAGCCAGTTGCCGATGCGGTACGCCTGAAGCGCATGAAAGCCTTTCAGGTACAGCAGCGGCGTTGAATATTTGTCGACGGCCGCATCACGCGAGTGAACAGCGAGAATATCGCGGGCGGCAGAAAGGGTCATTTGCTCGTCGTTGCGGTAAGCCTCTTCAACCACTTCACGAATGGCGATGGCCGGCATGATTGGGCTACCCAGCTTGTTGGCAAGAATGTAGCTCAGCGCACTGCCCAGATTCTCGTGCTTGAGTAATGTCGCATGGAAAAAGCTCGCCAGCATAGGTTCACACTCAGCCAGCGCACGCGCTTCTGATTTTATGTTATTCCAGACTAGTTCCAACTCTTCTGACGACATCATGCCTTCCTTACCGCTTTATTAAAAAAAGGTCTGCAACAGAGAATAGTAGGCCAGCCAGCTTCACTCACTGGCGGGCACGTTTTTACAGGCTGCGCTTTACTGCATCGGCATCGCGAACTTAGCGGCTGCCGGACTCGTCTTTACTGGCGCGCGCCAACAGGCTGATCGCGGCTTCACGCGCGTCTTTACCGTTGTAGAGCACCTGGAAAATCTGCTCGGTTATCGGCATTTCAACATTGAAACGCTGCGCCAGAGCACGAACTTCCTTGGTATTGCGATAACCTTCAACCACCTGGCCTATCTTGTCCTGAGCGCTCTGAACGTCGAGGCCCTCTCCAAGCATAATACCGAAACGGCGATTGCGTGACTGATTGTCGGTGCAGGTTAGCACCAAATCGCCCAGCCCTGCCATGCCCATGAAGGTCGAGGGCGAAGCGCCAAGCGCCGAGCCAAGACGGCTCATTTCTGCCAGACCGCGGGTGATCAACGCCGTGCGGGCGTTGGCACCAAAGCCGATACCGTCTGACATGCCTGCGCCAATGGCGATAACGTTTTTCACCGCGCCGCCAAGCTGCACGCCGATAAAGTCGGGGTTGCTGTACACGCGGAAACTCTTGCCGCAATGCAGCAGCTGTTGCAAGTCTTCACCAAACTGCGCGTCGGTCGAGGCAAGAGCGATTGCGGTAGGCATGCCTGCAGCGAGCTCTTTGGCGAAGGTCGGACCGGATACCACAGCCAGCGGAATGGTATCGCCCAGCTCTTCACGCGCGACGTCTTGCAATAGACGACCGGTTTCGGCCTCAAGACCCTTGGTGGCCCAGACAATGCGGGCATCGGCACGTAAAAATGGTTTGATTTGACGTAATACGTCACCGAATACGTGACTCGGCACCACCACCAGCACATCGCGGCTGGCCGCAATCGCCGTCGCAAGGTCGGTTTCGAGAATCAGGGTATCGGGGAAGGTAACGTCGGGAAGGAATGCCTGGTTGCAGCGGGCGGATTGCAGCGCCTGAATATGCGCGGCGTTATGCCCCCACAGCACAACCGGGTGGCCATTTCTGGCTAGGGTAATCGCTAAAGCGGTGCCGTACGAGCCGGCACCGATAACGGTCATTGAAGCATTGACAGTTTTCATCAGGCATCCTGATGTGGCTGTGCACCTTCGGTTTCCGACTGCTGCTGCAGATAGTTCATGAACAGGGCGTCGAAGTTGACCGGTGCCAGATTAAGCTGCGGGAAGGTGCCGCGTGAAACCAGACTGGTGATGCACTCACGCGCGTAAGGGAACAGAATGTTCGGGCAGTAGGCGCCCAGGCAATGCGCCATCTGGGTGCCGTCGATGCCTTCGATGGAGAAGATGCCGCCCTGCTGAACTTCACACAGGAAAGCCGTCTCGTCGGCGACAGATGCAGTCACGGTCACACGCAGGACAACTTCAAACACGCCTTCAGCCAGCTGGTTGGAAGCGGTGTCCAGATCCAGTTTAATCTCGGGTTCCCACTCTTTCTGGAAAACCTGTGGAGCATTTGGAGCTTCAAAGGAGATGTCTTTGGTGTAGATACGCTGGATCTGGAAAGTCATCTCGGTGTTGTTCTGTTCTGACATGAAAATAGTACCCTTAAGTTAAATAATCCTTTGAAACACCCGCTTTCATGCGCAAATGCGCACACCTCAAAGCAGAGGGTCGAGACCGCCACGGGCATCAAGTGCGTGTAAATCATCGCATCCACCGATGTGCTTGCCGTCGATGAATACCTGAGGCACGGTCGTGCGGCCACTGCGCTCGATCATGACTTCACGTTTTGCTGCATCACCGTCGATAGCAATTTCTTCAAAGGCTGCACCCTTGCTGTTCAGCAAGGCTTTGGCACGGTGACAAAAAGGGCAGGTCGCCTTGGTGTACATTTCAATCTTAGCCATAACGCACCTCGGAATCATATTGTGGAAATAATCAATGTGCCTGCCGCTGAAGGTGAATCAGCGGCAGTGAAATCACTTACCGCGCGCCAGAGGCAAATTCTCGCCACTCCAGCCCGCAATGCCTTCTTTCAGGCTGTAAACGCGCTCGAAACCGGCGTTTACCAGACCTTCGGCCGCCAAACGGGAAGTCTGGCCGTTTGCACAGACAACAATAACCGGCTGCGCCTTGTGCTTGGCAAGGTCACCGACATTGTTGCTCTTGATGTCTGCGCTCAGCAGATTGACTGAGGTCGAAATATGGCCCTTACGGAACTCTTCGCGCGCGCGAACGTCGACAACCACGGCATCTTCTTTATTGATAAGACGTGTTGCTTCACCGCGGGTTATCTCTTTAACTTTTGAGAAACGTGCTCTAATTGTAGTGAAAATCACGGCAATCAGCAGAGCAACCCACGCCAGGCTCAGAACTGGGTGCGCGCTAACGAATGGCATAATATCTTGCATGGGGTGTAACAACTCCCGACAGTTAGGGAAATTCAAGGCTCACGAGTATACCTTGCGTCTTGCGCAATTACAGCCCGAATGCGCCGCCTAATACTATAAACTGCGGCGCATCCCGAAAAAATCAAGGGGCGGCTGACAAATATATTCGCGGATATTCTGTTTCATTCAACTACGGTTTATTCACTGGCAGGCAGCCTGTTACCCGCTATCTTGAATGATGACGGCGAGTTTTTTTGTTTTCGCATCATGTTGTTGATTAGTGTTACGATAAAAGCCAACAGGGATCAGAGTGTCTATCATCCTGGGTCGACAAGCGGAAAAAAGTTTGAGCAAATCTATCTATTTCAGTTTGATGAGAAAAGTTCTTTCCGGTTCGGCACTGCTTGTCTGCGGTGCACTGCTGGTTCAGCCACGGTACAGTTTTGCCGATGACAACAAGGACCAACTCAAGAACATTCAGCAAAGCATCGCCGAAAAGGAAAAAAGCGTTAAGGCCCAGAAGCTTCAACGCGGATCTCTGCTCGACCAGCTTCAGTCCCAGGAAAAAACATCGCGGCCGCCAGCCGCAAGCTGCGCGACACGCAACTGACCCTCTCCAGCCTCAACAAAGACATTTCCAGCCTGAATGCTTCCATCGACAAACTGCAAAAACAGCAGAAGAGTCAGGAACAAATGCTGGCAAAACAGCTCGATGCCGCTTTCAGAATGGGCAAGCAGAGCGGGCTGCAACTGATCCTCAGCGGGGAAGAAAGCCAGCGCAGCGAGCGTATTCTGGCGTACTTCAGCTACCTCAATCAGGAACGTCAGCAAAATATCGACGATCTGAAAAAGACCCGCAGCGATCTGGCGTCACAGCGCGTGACGTTGCAATCCAAGCAGGTTCAGCAGAAAACGGCGCTTTCGGATCAACAGACCCAACAGCAAAAACTCGAGCAGGCCCGCGCAGCACGACAAAAGACGCTGACCTCTCTCGAGTCTTCATTGCATAAAGACGAAGCCAGTCTGGTGGAGCTGCGCGCCAACCAGACGCGTCTGCAAGACAAGATTGCCGCCGCCGAGCGGGCCGCCAAGGCGCGTGCAGAGAAAGAAGCGCGTGAAGCCGCCGCCGTGCGTGCCAAGGAACAAAAAGCGAAATCCCAGGGTTCGACCTACAAACCGACGCAGAGTGAACAGGCGCTGGTATCGCGAACGGGCGGTCTTGGCCGTCCTGCCGGTCAGGATATCTGGCCGGTTCGTGGCGCGGTACAGCATCGCTTCGGGGAAGAGTTGCAGGGCGAGCTTCGTTATAAAGGTATTGTTATTGCCGCCCGCGAGGGCAGTGATGTAAGAGCCATCGCCGATGGTCGCGTGCTGCTGGCAGACTGGTTGCAGGGTTATGGGCTGGTTGTCGTGGTCGATCACGGCAAGGGCGACATGAGTCTGTACGGATATAACCAGAGCGCACTGGTGAATGTAGGCGACCAGGTGAAAGCCGGTCAGCCTATCGCACAGGTGGGCACCAGTGGTGGACAAGGTCAGCCGTCCCTGTACTTCGAAATCCGTCGTCAGGGTCAGGCCGTTAACCCACAGCCGTGGTTGGGAAGATGACATTGCGATATAAAAAGAGACGTTTAGCGACGTTATGTGGTGCGCTGGTGTTCACGCTGAACGTACAGGCCGCCAAACTGGCCATTCTGTTCGATGATTTCGGTTATCGGGCGCAAAACGAAAATCAGGTGCTGAAAATGCCGATCAACGTATCGGTAGCCATTTTCCCAAGCGCGCCCGACTCGCATCTGATGATGGAAAAAGCCCACCAGCAGGGCCGTGAAATTCTTATCCATCTGCCGATGGAGCCCCTCAGCAAACAACCCCTCGAGAAAAATACCCTCTCGCCCGACATGAGCGCGCAGGAAGTGAAGCGTATCGTCGACCAGGCGGTGGCCAATATTCCCTATGCGGTGGGTATCAACAACCATCAGGGCAGCAAGATGACCTCGAGCCTGACCGGCATGCAGAATGTCATTCAGGCCATGGCGCCGCATCGGCTGTTTTTCCTGGACAGCATGACCATCGCCGGAACCCGGTCGGTGCAGGCCGCGCAGGGCACGTCGGTGAAGGTAATAAAACGTAACGTGTTTCTGGATGACGTGCAGAACGATGCCGAAATCCGCCATCAGTTCCAGCGGGCGATTGCGCTGGCGCGTCGTAACGGCTTTGCGATTGCCATCGGTCACCCGCATCCAAGCACGGTGGCCGTCATTTCACAGGAGCTGGCAAATTTACCCTCGGATATTCAGCTGGTTCGCCCAAGCGATTTGCTGAATGCTCAGGTGAGTCACAATGCGCGGCCGGTGCCAATGCCTGCACCGGTCAAACCGGTCAAGCCTGCCAAACCGGCCCGGCCGAAGCAGAAAGGCATTGCGACCTGCGCTATCAAGCAGCCGATTCCGCCTGTCTATGCAGGCGCGATGTTTAGCGTGATTGGCGACAGCCTTGGCCATTCGTCGGTCGTCAACTTTATTTCGCGGCAGTGGACGGACTGGGGCAAAGCCCCTACCACTCCAGAATAACCTTGCCCGACTGGCCTGAACGCATGGCGTCGAAACCCCGCTGAAAATCATCGATAGTAAAATGGTGAGTAATCAGCGGGGTGAGATCCAGCCCCGACTGCACCAGCGCCGCCATCTTGTACCAGGTTTCGAACATCTCCCGCCCGTAAATTCCCTTGATAAACAGCCCCTTGAAAATGACCTGATTCCAGTCGATCGACATATCCGCCGGGGGAATGCCGAGCAGCGCAATGCGACCGCCGTGATTCATGGCGTTCAGCATGGTGCGAAACGCAGGCGGCGCGCCGGACATCTCAAGCCCGACGTCGAAGCCTTCCGTCATGCCCAGCTCGCTCATTACGTTGGTGAGGTTCTGCCTGCTGACATTCACCGCGCGCGTTACGCCAAACTGCCGCGCCAGGTCGAGACGGTACTCGTTCATATCGGTAATCACCACGTGGCGTGCGCCGACGTGACGGCAGATGGCCGCCGCCATGATGCCTATCGGCCCTGCGCCGCACACCAGCACGTCTTCACCGACCAGATCAAACGACAGCGCCGTGTGCACGGCGTTGCCCAGCGGGTCGAAAATGGCGGCCAGATCGTCGGAGATGTTGTCGGGGATTTTAAACGCGTTAAACGCAGGAATAACCAGATATTCGGCAAAGGCTCCCGCGCGATTGACGCCGACGCCCTGCGTGTTGCGGCAAAGGTGAGTGCGCCCGCCACGGCAGTTGCGGCAGTGTCCGCAGGTGATATGCCCCTCCCCCGACACGCGATCGCCGAGGGCAAAACCCTTGACCTCCTGCCCGATATCCACCACTTCGCCGACGTATTCATGTCCGACCACCATCGGCACGGGAATGGTTTTTTGCGACCATTCGTCCCAGTTATAGATGTGAACGTCGGTCCCGCAAATCGCCGTCTTGCGGATTTTGATCATGATGTCGTTATGCCCGAGTACCGGCAGCGGCACATCGGTCATCCAGATGCCCTGCCTGGGGAAAAGCTTGGCCAATGCCTTCATAAAAGCTCCTTGACGCGTTTCACATGGCTGGCGCTCAGGCCACCACGCCCAGCGTTTTGCCGGTGGTGATAAAGGCGGTGACGGCCCGTTCGATATCCTCTTCGCTGTGCGCCGCCGACATCTGGGTGCGGATCCGTGCTTGTCCGCGTGGCACCACCGGGTAGAAAAACGCCGTCGCGAAAATGCCCTGCTGCTGCAAACCGGCGGCAAAATCCTGCGCCAGCGAGGCCTCGCCGAGCATCACGGGAATAATGGCGTGGTCGGCACCGGCCAGCGTAAATCCGGCTTGGGTCATCTTTTCGCGAAACAGCCGGGCATTGCGCAGCAATTTTTGTCGCAGCGCCCCGCTTTGCTCAAGAAGGGTTAACACGTCGAGCGAGGCACAGACGATGGAGGGGGCAAGCGAATTGGAAAACAGATAGGGCCGCGAGCGCTGGCGCAGCCATTCGACCACGTCCCGGCGTGCGGCGGTGTAACCGCCCGATGCGCCGCCCATCGCCTTGCCGAGCGTCCCGGTGATGATATCTACGCGGCCCATCACCTCACAGTATTCGTGGCTGCCGCGGCCTTCTTCGCCCACAAAACCTACCGCGTGCGAATCATCGACCATCACCAGCGCGTCGAACGCGTCGGCGAGGTCGCAAATCCCGCGCAGGTTGGCAATCACGCCGTCCATCGAAAATACGCCGTCGGTCGCTATCATGATGTGTCGCGCACCGGCCGCCTTCGCCTGCTCGAGACAGCTTTTCAGTTCGTTCATGTCATTGTTGGCATACCGATAGCGCTTCGCCTTGCACAGCCGAATGCCGTCTATAATCGATGCGTGGTTCAGCGTATCGGAAATAATCGCGTCGTCTTCATTCAGCAGGGTTTCGAACAGGCCGCCGTTGGCATCGAAGCAGGAGGAGTAAAGAATGGCGTCTTCCATGCCGAGGAATTCGGCCAGCCGCTGCTCCAGCTTTTTGTGAATCGTCTGCGTGCCGCAGATAAAGCGCACGGAGGCCATGCCAAACCCGTATTTCTCCATTCCTTGCTGCGCGGCGTGGATAACCTGCGGATGATTCGCCAGTCCGAGATAGTTGTTGGCGCAAAAATTGATGGCCTGGCGACCCTCGGCCAGTGTGACATGCGCCTGCTGCGCGGAAGTCAGGATCCGTTCCTGTTTGAATAGGCCTTCCGAACGTGCCTCGGCGAGTTCGTCCTGTAATCGACGATAGAATGAAACTGACATGAGATAATCTCCTGAAATTACGCATTCAACACAGAGACTACTAACTGGGTGGGGTAATAACGAGGAAACGGGCAGGTAAATGTCAATTCTGTAGCATATGTCACGGGAGCCGCGCGTTATTGGATTACGACGACTAATCAGATAGCTTACCAATGTGAGCAGGCGGATGAAGTGTTATGATAAGCACAACTGACTGACTGGACATGGTGTCCGGTCAAAACTCTTATTAAGGTGATTCCCATGATTATCGCTCACTGGCGGTGCCGGTTTTATCGGCAGTAATATTATCAAATCGCTCAATGATATGGGATATCGTGATATTTTAGTGGTTGATAACCTTAAAGATGGCACCAAGTTTGTCAATCTTGTCGACCTGGATATCGCGGATTACATAGATAAAGAAGAATTTATTGCCAGCATCGTCGCCGGTGACGATCTGGGTGATATCGATGCGGTATTCCATCAGGGCGCCTGTTCCTCCACCACCGAGTGGGACGGCAAATACATGATGGACAACAACTACCAGTATTCGAAAGATCTCCTGCACTACTGTCTCGACCGCAGCATTCCGTTCCTGTATGCCTCTTCCGCCGCCACTTACGGCAGCCAGAACACCAGCTTTATCGAAGACCGCAAATACGAGCAGCCACTGAACGTTTACGGTTACTCCAAGTTCCTGTTTGATCAATACGTGCGCGAGATCCTGCCTGAAGCCGAGTCGCAAATCACCGGTTTCCGTTACTTCAACGTGTACGGGCCGCGCGAAGGCCATAAAGGCAGCATGGCGAGCGTGGCTTTCCATCTGAACAACCAGATCAAGGCGGGCGAGAACCCTAAACTGTTTGCCGGCAGCGAAGATTTCAAACGTGACTTCATCTACGTGGGCGACGTGGCAGCCGTCAATCTGTGGTTCTGGCAGAACGGAAAATCCGGCATCTTCAACTGCGGCACCGGCCGTTCCGAATCCTTCCAGGCCGTGGCCGACGCCGTACTGGCGTTCCACCAGACCGGTTCTGTCGAAACCATTCCTTTCCCTGAAAAACTGAAAGGCCGCTATCAGTCCTTCACTCAGGCAGACATGACGGCGCTTCGCGCGGCGGGCTATGACAAGCCGTTCAAAACCGTGGCTGAAGGCGTGAGCGAGTACATGAGCTGGCTCAATCGTTGAGTTTAAGGGAATAAGTTAGCGAGATGAAAACGCTGGTGATTGGCCCGTCCTGGGTTGGCGACATGATGATGTCGCAGAGTTTGTACCGCACGATCAAGGCCAATAATCCTGCTGCCGAGATAGACGTGATGGCGCCTGCGTGGTGCCGTCCACTTCTCGACAGAATGCCTGAGGTCAATCAGGCGCTTGCCATGCCTTTGGGTCACGGTGCGCTCGAACTGGGTGAACGCCGTCGTCTGGGTGTGGCCTTGCGCAAAGAGGCCTATCAGCAGGCTTTCGTGCTGCCCAACTCCTTCAAGTCGGCGCTGGTGCCGTTCTTCGCGTCCATTCCGAAGCGAACCGGCTGGCGCGGCGAGATGCGCTATGGTCTGCTCAACGACATCCGTACGCTGGACAAAGCCGCGTTTCCTCTTATGGTTCAGCGCTATGCGGCGCTGGGCTATGACGCCTCGCGTATTCACTCTGCCGCCGACCTGCCGCAGCCCATACTCTGGCCGCAGCTTGCCGTCACGCAGACAGAAATAACCACCGTCAGCGCCTCTTTTGCGTTGAGCGATGCCCGTCCCACCATCGGTTTTTGCCCGGGTGCCGAGTTTGGTCCGGCCAAGCGCTGGCCGCATTATCATTACGCGGCACTTGCCGCGATGCTGATTGACGCCGGTTACCAGATTGCCCTGTTCGGCTCCGCCAAGGACCATGCGGCAGGCGAAGACATTCGTCAGGCCCTGACTTCCGAAGCCCGCGCATTCTGCCTGAATATTGCCGGTAAAACTTCGCTGGATCAGGCCGTTGTCCTGATTGCCGCCTGTCAGGCTATCGTGACCAATGATTCGGGTCTGATGCACGTTGCTGCCGCGCTCAACAAGCCGCTGGTGGCGCTGTACGGCCCAAGCAGTCCCGATTTCACTCCTCCCCTCAGTCATCAGGCGCGGGTTATCCGCCTGATCACCGGTTATCACAAAGTCCGTAAGGGCGATGCCGCCGAAGGCTATCATCAAAGCCTGATCGACATTCAGCCTACTCAGGTTCTCAGCGAGCTGGAACAACTCCTGACGGCGAACAAGGAGCCGGTATGCGGGTCTTAATCGTCAAGACATCTTCAATGGGAGATGTTTTACATACTTTGCCTGCGCTCACCGATGCCATGCAGGCGTTGCCGGGCATCACGTTTGACTGGGTCGTCGAAGAAGGCTTCGCGCAGATCCCGACCTGGCACCCGGCCGTGGATCGCGTCATTCCCGTGGCGATTCGCCGCTGGCGCAAAAACTGGTTCGGCTCAGAAACACGCCAGCAACGCTGTGATTTCAAAAGGGTTCTGCAATCAAGAACCTATGACATGATTATCGATGCGCAGGGCCTGATGAAAAGTGCCGCGCTGGTGACCCGAGTGGCAAAGGGCGAAAAGCACGGCATGGACAGCAAGAGTGCCCGTGAACCTTTTGCCTGCTGGTTTTATGACAAGAAGCATTTTATTGATAAAAAACAGCACGCTGTAGAGAGAACCCGCGAGCTGTTCGCCAGGAGTCTGGGCTACGTGAAACCCGCGACACAGGGTGATTACGCCATTGCCTCGCGTTTTCTCGCCGCAGAGACAGAACAGGCCGACCCTTACCTGGTCTTTCTGCACGCCACGACCCGCGCCGATAAACATTGGCCGGAAGCCCACTGGCGCGAGCTGATTGGTCTGATGGCCGACTCATCGCTGCGCATCAAGCTGCCGTGGGGTGCCGATCACGAATACCAGCGCGCCCTTCGCCTCGCCGAAGGCTTCTCTCACGTCGACGTCCTGCCAAAGCTGAGTCTGGAAAAGGTGGCCGGGATTCTGGCCGGTGCGCAGGAAGTGGTGTCCGTCGATACCGGGCTTAGCCATCTGACTGCCGCATTGGATCGCCCCAACATTACTCTTTATGGTCCAACCGATCCCGGCCTTATCGGCGGTTATGGCCAGAACCAGACCACCTGCCGCCCTGAGCAGGGTAACGCGATGGCCGACATCAGCGCGCCGCAGGTCAAAAGTTTGCTGGAAAAGGAGCGTAGGCGTCGTGAGCTCCTTCTTTAAACAACTCTACCGCTATACGCATAAGCGCCCTTATCGCCACAATGAAAACTTGTGGCCTTATATGCGTATTTCGCGGGCGACCAGTGGCGAAATCATCAGCCTGAGCTTTCGCGGAGAAGCGATTCCCATCGTGAGTCTGGCCTCGCTCGCGGGTGCTTTTAGCGGCCCGATTATGCTGACCGCAACCGGTCCCTCTGTGCGGGATATCCAGTTCAAGCATCCGGCACCCTGCCCCTCGATGGGGTTAAACGGCGCCTGGTCGCTGCACGAGTCCGTCGATTTCAAATTTTACGTCATCGTTGACATGGGTTTTCTCGACTGCCGCCCCGAGATGGTCGCCGAAATCGTTTCAGACCCCCATCTTACGCTGTTCACGACGGCACACGGCATTGCGCGAATCGTCGACCGGCTTACGCTCGCGAATATCAAATGCTCGCTGGCGCTGATTGAAGACGCGGCGTTCAAGATTTTTCAGCCCAAGATACCCGCCACCGAACCGGGTCGGCGCTATGCCAATGTGCTTTGCACCTCGTTTGCCGACAACCGTCCCGATATCGGTTTTACCACCGACATCCGCCACGGCATCTTTGATGCAGGCACCGTTGCCTATTGGGCGCTACAGATTGCAGCCTATCTCGGATTCAACGAGCTTTATATCGTCGGGTTGGACATGAATAACTTCAACAAACCAAGATTTTACGAGTCGGAGAGCAACAAACTGCCGAGTTTCCTGGCAGAGAGTCTGGAAGATTTGATTGTTCCGGCGATGGCCCACGCCAGCGCACAGTTGAAGAAGAAACACATTCGGGTGATCAACCTGTCGCCGCAGAGTGCAATCCCCAGCCAGATTTTTGCCAAAGCCGCGTATCACCAGGTATTTCTCTAACGATCGACGGAGAGTCGCCTCCCCGCGCGATGTTAAATCTGTCTCTGCAAGATTGTCTCGATGCGCTGCTGCACTTCTTCGCAGCGAATGATCGACAGCGGCTGTTCACGCACCGCCTTATCCATATTTTCAACGTCGACCGGCACCCACATAATCTGATGCAAATCGGGATCCTGATAAGGTCCGGTGTATTTCGGCACGGCAGTGACAAACAGACTCACCGTCGGCGTTTTGAGTGCCACCGCCAGATGCAGCGGTCCGGTATCGCCCGTGACCAGCACATCCATATTCTTCATGATGCCCAACAGCTGCGACAGGCTGGTTTTGGCGATGTAACTGATAACGCGCTGTTTTTCGCTGTCGGTTAATGCCGCAAGAAACGCCTGCTCGTGCTCTTTCTCTTTTTCCGTGCCGATCAGCGCCACTTCGTATTGCGGCCCTTTCGCCAGCAAGACTTTTGCCAGTTCGACAAAACGCGACACCGGCCAGCAGCGCAGCTTTTCGGACGCCCCCATCTGGAAACCAATCGTAATTTTGCCCGGCTGTTTGGCTATCGCGGGGAAATCGACCGGAATAAACATCTCTTTGTTGGTGTTGTCGCCGCCGAGAAATTTAACCAGATTGAGTTTGCGCTGAATGAGATGGCCTTCAAACGGGGTGCGCGGGTTGGCCAGCCACTGTTCGATACCGCTGGGTCCGTTGCCATAAACATCTTTGACGATGTATTCACAGCCCGCCAGCACGGCACTTATCACGTCGTAAGGCGGCTTCGAGTGCAGGATGATAGCCAGCTCGGGCTTGTTTTTACGCAGCGCCTTAACCACGCCGCTCATGTCGCGTACTTTTTCGTCCCAGTACACCACGTCGTCGAAATAGGCGCTTTTCGCCACCAGCCCCTTATTTTTATGGCTGGAAACCAGCGTAATAAAGGCGTGCGGATAGCGGTTTTTAATCGCCCGAATCGCAGGGGTATTGAACATCAAATCGCCCAGCGCCGTAGTCGAATAGATAACGATGCTGGTAAAAATACGCCTGGATTCAAAGGAGTCGCGAGGTCTTAACTGGCCGGCAAACTGGGTATAGCCTTTTAAAAAGGCGTTTGCTACGGCGGTTTTCCACTTCTTGGCCATCTTATTTCACTTTCCGCTGATAATATTCAGCCAATGTTAATCCCACAGTACGCTCGCTGAGCCAGCTAAACAGTTGGTCCAGATCGCGGTAAAGCACCTCGATATCCTGCTCGTTTTTAAACGTTGGACTGCCGCCCGGCATGAATTCGGAGGAGTGCAGCATAAACTCTACGTAATCATGACCCTGTGCGAGGCTACGCGTAGCAACCTGCTTCATCTTTTCCAGGTTTCCGCCGGAAGGACGCAGCCACAGCGCCGAAGGGGAACGTTTCTTGCCACGCAGCGCGTCATAGCTCTGCTTGAGGCTGTTCATCAACGCCGAATGCTTGAGATGAATACTCATCGGCACTTCGAGCAGGGTCGACTGCCCCGCACGACTGATATTCTCAGGGTCAAGGAAGTAGGCGTCGCTCGGGAAGTGACGATAATCGGTGCCGCCCTGTCCGTCGGGATTGCCCGGTGAATAGGCCCAGTTGACATGCGGCGTGACGGAGCAATCCACCTGATAGCCGTATTCGAGCAGCAGCGAGGCGTAGTATTCGTTAAATGCCCAGCGACCGGCGCGGTGGCTCAACATTTTGGTCTGGAAGGCATCTTCGAGCAACTTGGTCATGTGATCGACCTTGGCCCGAATAACATCTCGCGGATATTCAATCAGATAGGGCTTGTGACGCCAGTCATCGGCGGTCAGCGGCGTATGGGGCGGACTGTACCAGGCATGGAGATGCATGCCGACTTCACCCGCGCCGCGGCGGATAACGTCAGTGGCAAACTCGACGTAGCGCGCATCCATCGCCATTTCATAGTTGGTAAGATAGACCGGCTTGAAGCCATACTTTTCACACAGCGCCTGGAATCGGGGCAGATAATGAGTATTTTCGGTAGAAATACTGTCGTGCTTCTGCCAAAGATTATCGCCTTCGGTGTCGATTGTGATAATAAACGCGGGTTTAGTCATAAATTGCTCGATAAAAACACAAAAAAGTTTTCTGCGTGTCAGGCCGGCAGATTGTACGCGCCTAATCAGAAAAAACTTGATATCGCTGCTCATTCGACAACGTTAAATAAAATTTGTTGTCTATTCTTTGATATTTTTCAAGCTATAGCAAGAACGGTCTGGAACAGTAGCCACATTCTTCAGGCTCCATTAGAATCGGTAACCTAAATCTTTGAATAGCGACTTAAGATGACTCAGGTTTCAGCACAAACAATGCCTACTCCGCCGCGGCGTATCCTTATTATCAAGCTACGTCATCACGGCGATATGCTGCTGACCACTCCGGTTATCAATACGCTGCACCAGCACTTTCCCGACGCCGAAATCGATATGCTGATGTATCTCGAAACGCGCGACATGCTGGCCAGCCATCCCGCGCTGTCGCAGCTGTTTACCATTGATCGCCAATGGAAAAAACAGGGCGTGCGGGCGCATATCGGCCACGAAATCAGGCTTGCCCGTCAACTGATGCGGCGCGATTACGACCTGGTCGTCAATCTTGCAGACCAGTGGCGCAGCGCAATTGTGACGCGACTGACCGGCGCGCGAGTACGCCTCGGATTCGATTTCGCCAAGCGACGCGGCAAGTTATGGACCGCATGCCATACCCAGCTTGTGAGCACCCAGGGTCACGGCCAGTTGCACACCGTCGAGCAAAATCTCGCCATTCTCGCGCCACTCAATCTTGCGCCGCCTGCGAGCCAGGCGACCATGAGCTATTCAGCCCAGGACGAGCTTGCCGTAAGCGCACTGCTGCACGCCCATCATGTAAAACTGCCCTTTATTGTCGTGCAGCCGACCTCGCGCTGGTTTTTCAAATGCTGGACCGAAGAGAAGATGGCCGAGACATTCCGCGCGTTGTCGGCCCGCGGTTTCCCTATTCTGGTCACCGCCGGACCCGACAAACGCGAGCTGGAGATGGTCGATAAAATCCTCGCACTTTGTCCCGACGCCCATACGGTGTCTTTGGCCGGAAAACTGACGCTGCGTCAGCTAGCCGCGCTTATCGACAAGGCGGCGCTGTTTATCGGGGTGGATTCGGTCCCGATGCATATGGCCGCAGCGCTGCAAACGCCGCTTATTGCGTTGTTTGGCCCTTCCAAGCTGACCTTCTGGAAACCCTGGCAGGCCAAGGGCGAGGTTATCTGGGCCGGCGATTTCGGCCCGCTTCCTGACCCCGACGACATCGACACTCACACTTCAGAACGCTACCTTGATGCCATTCCCGCTCAGGCAGTCATTGATGCGGCAGACAGGTTACTTCCATGAAACATTTTCGACTGGCGCTGGTGCGTCAAAAATATCGCCCCGACGGCGGCGCAGAACGTTTTGTCTCCCGCGCGCTGGAAGCGCTGGAGAATCAGGATCTCGAGCTGAACGTTATCACCCGCCAATGGCAGGGCGACGTGAAACCGGGCTGGAAAGTGCATATCTGCGACCCGTGGAAACTGGGCCGTATCAGCCGCGAACCGCGGATTCGCCAACGCGGCGCGCAGTCTGTGGCAGAAAGAAGATTTCGATTTGGTGCAGAGCCACGAGCGCATTCCCGGCTGTGACCTGTATCGTGCCGGAGACGGCGTGCACCGCCGCTGGCTTGAGCAGCGCGCACGCGTATTGCCGGGCTGGAAAGGCAGGCAGCTTTTTGCCGACCGCTATCACCGTTACGTCATGCAGGCCGAACAGCAGATGTATGCCGCGCCCGAACTCAAAGCGGTTATCTGCAACGCCGACATGGTGAAGCAGGAGATTATTCAAGAGTTTGGCGTACCGGCCGACAAGATCCGCGTCATCTACAATGCCATCGACAGCCAGCGCTTTCTCCCTCCGACCGAGGCCGGGCGAGAGGCCTTGCGCAGGCAATATCAGCTCCCCGTAGAGGCCACCTGCCTGATTTATGTCGGTTCAGGGTTTGAGCGCAAGGGGCTGGAGGCGGCAATAAAAGCGATTGCGCCGACGGATCGCCATCTTCTGGTGGTCGGCAAAGATAAAGACGAAAAACGCTATCAGGCGCTGTGTGCGACGTTGGGTTGCAGCCATCGCGTGCATTTTTTCGGCATGCAAACCTCGACGCTGCCGTTTTATCAGATGGCCGATGCCCTGCTGTTGCCCACACTCTATGACCCGTTCCCGAACGTGATCCTCGAGGCGATGGCCTGCGGTTTGCCGGTTATCACGACGCCAACCTGCGGCGGCTCCGAATTTATCCGGGCTGGCAGCAATGGTTACGTCTGCGATGCGCTGGACATCGATGCGCTGCAAAGCGCGGTCATGGCGCTGCCGAAGCAGGCTCTGGGTTCACGTGAAGGCGAAAAGGCGCGGGACACCATTCTCGACTGCACGCCGCAGCGGCTCTCGACGCAACTTATCTCACTCTATCAGGAGCTGCTGAGCTGACATGCGTACTCTCTTTATTATCGACGGTCTGCCCGGCGGCGGTGCCGAAAAAGTGGTGCTGACACTGGCCGAAGGCTTGCTGCGTCAGGGTCATCAGGTGTCGCTGTTCTCGTTGCGCGAGGTTTGCGAATACACGCTGCCACAGGGGCTGGATTACGTCGTCATCAAAGACGAAAACCGCAAACCGTGGCGCAAGCTGACCGAACTGTCACGCCGCGCGGCACAGCTCGACATGGCGCTGCGCGACGCCGGCCCCTTCGATCTGGTGTTGTCGAACCTGCATAAAACCGACCGCATCGTGGCTAAAAGCCGCGTGCTAGATTTCTCCAAAGTCTGGTTCTGCCTGCACGGCATGTTTTCGACCTCGTATCTCGGCCATCGAACCGGTTTTGACCGCTGGCTAAAACAGCGCAAAATCCGCGGGGTGTATCAGCATCGCAATATTGTGGCGGTATCGCGCGCGGTGGGTGACGACATTACTCGGCAGTTCAATCTTACGCCCGCAAGGCTCGAGATTATTTATAACCCGTTTGATATCGACGCCATTCGCAAGGCGGCGGACCAGCCCATCGACACGCCCGCTGCGCCTTATCTGATTCATGTCGGACGTTTTCATGAAACCAAACGCCATGACCGGCTCATCGAAGCCTATGCCCGGAGTGGCGTGACGGCACCGCTGGTGTTGCTGGGGCAGGGAAAGGCCGAGATAACCGAAAAGCTGCATGCGCTGGCTGCGCGCCTGGGCGTTGCCGATCGCGTTATCTTCAAGGGTTTTCAATCGAATCCCTATCCCTTTGTTCGCCATGCCGCCGTGCTGATTTTAAGCTCCGACAGCGAAGGATTCGGCAATGTGCTGGTCGAAGCGCTGCTGCTTGATACGCCCGTGGTGAGCACTCGCTGTCCGGGAGGGCCGGCCGAAATCCTGACCGGTGAATGGGCGCGCGGGCTTTCCGATCTCAACGCCCCGGCGCTGGCGGCGACGATAAAAACGATTTACGACAATCCTCCCGCGATTGACCCAGACACGCTGACGCACTTCAGCCTGCAGACGATTTGCGGGCGCTATGCGGCGCTGGCAATAAAATAACTTATGGCATTGGCGGCGGTTAAAATTTAGAATTCCGCCTTTACCCCTAGATTTTACGGATATTATGTTACAAGCGCTGTATACCGTTCTTCTTTACCTCATCCAGCCGCTGATCTGGATCCGCCTGTGGATGCGTGGTCGGAAAGCACCGCTCTATCGTAAAAGATGGGCAGAGCGCTATGGATTCTGTAAAGGTAAGGTCGTGCCGGACGGCATTATGCTGCACTCCGTGTCTGTGGGTGAAACGCTGGCGGCGGTGCCTTTGGTCAGAGCCTTGCGTCATCGCTACCCTTCTCTGCCAATCACGGTAACGACCATGACCCCGACCGGGTCAGAGCGCGCGGTGTCTGCCTTTGGCAAAGACGTCAGCCACGTCTATCTTCCCTACGATTTGCCGGGTTCCATTGAACGTTTCCTCGATCAGGTTCGCCCAAAGCTTGTGATAATCATGGAAACCGAGCTGTGGCCAAACCTGATTTCGGCCCTGCATCAGCGCGAAATTCCGCTAGTGATTGCCAATGCGCGCCTGTCTGCCCGTTCGGCGAAAGGCTATGGCAAACTCGGCAAGTTTATTCAGGGTCTGATGAAGAAAATCACCCTGATCGCGGCGCAGAACGCCGAAGACGGCGAGCGTTTTATCTCGCTCGGCCTGAAGCGTTCCCATCTTGCCGTTACCGGCAGCCTGAAATTCGATATTTCCGTCACGCCCGAACTCGCTGCGCGGGCGCTGACCTTGCGCAGCCAATGGGCTTCGCGTCGTCAGGTGTGGATTGCCACCAGCACTCACGACGGCGAAGAAGCCGTGCTGCTTGAAGCCCATCGTGAACTGCTCAAAATCTTCCCGAATTTGCTGCTGATTCTGGTACCGCGTCATCCCGAGCGCTTCCCGGTAGCCTGCGACCTGACCCAAAAAGCGGGCCTGAGCTATATTCAGCGCAGCACCGGTCAGGTGCCTTCCGCCCAGACGCAGGTTGTCATTGGCGACACCATGGGTGAGCTGATGCTGCTGTACGGAATTGCCGATATCGCCTTTGTAGGCGGCAGTCTGGTCGAGCGAGGCGGTCATAATCCGCTGGAAGCCGCTGCGCATGCCATTCCTGTGCTGATGGGCCCGCATACCTTCAACTTCAAGGATATCTGCGCCAAGCTGGCCAAGGCCGACGGCCTGATCACGGTTTCCGACAGCGCCTCGCTGGTGAAAGAGATTTCCACCCTGCTGACCGATGAAGACTATCGTTTATATTACGGTCGTCATGCGGTTGATGTGCTGCGTCAAAATCAGGGCGCGCTGCATCGCCTTCTCGAGCTGATGGAGCCTTATCTTCCTCCACGGAGTCACTAATCGATGTCTGCCAAAAAACGTCTTTCCGTGGTGCTGATTGCCAAAAACGAAGCATCACTGCTGGAAGAGTGTCTCGTCTCGGTCAGTTGGGCGGATGAAATCATCCTGCTGGACTCGGGCAGCAGCGACGGCACGCGGGCGCTGGCGCAAAAACTCGGGGCGAAAGTCTTTGAAAACGCCGACTGGCAGGGATTTGGCCAACAGCGGCAACGCGCGCAAAGCCATGCCAGCGGCGACTACATTTTGATGATCGATGCCGACGAGCGCGTCACGCCGGCACTGCGTCAGTCCATCGAACAGTGTCTGCGCCAGCCAGAAGACAATGCGGTTTACCGTATCGGCCGTCGCAATCTGTTTCTGGGCCGCTTCATGCGCCACAGCGGCTGGTATCCCGACCGCGTCAACCGTCTCTATCAGGCTGATAAATATCAATATAACGATGATTGGGTGCATGAATCGCTCAACACGAACGGCGCCCGCATTATCGACCTGAAAGGCGACCTGCTGCATCTCACCTGCCGCGATTTTTTCGCCTTCCAGCGCAAGCAGACAAACTATGCCCAGGCCTGGGCGAAACAGCGCCACCAGCAGGGTAAACGCTGTAGCTTCTTCTCTATCATCAGCCATACGCTGGGGGCATTTTTCAAAACCTGGATCCTGCGCGCCGGTTTCCTTGACGGAAAACAGGGGTTGATTCTTGCCGGTGTGAACGCACAGTATACTTTCAACAAGTATGCCGCCCTTTGGGCATTCAGCCATCAACTGCAAAAGAGCGAGCCACTATGAGCACCAAGGCAATCTATCCAGGCACCTTTGATCCGCTGACGAATGGGCATCTTGATCTCGTGACTCGCGCTTCACTGATGTTCGAGAAGGTGATTCTGGCGATAGCGGCCAGTCCGCACAAGAAAACGCTGTTTTCGCTGGATGAACGCGTGGCTCTGGCGACGCAGGCAACCTCGCATCTCGCCAACGTCGACGTGATCGGCTTTAGCTCGCTGATGGCGAACTTTGCCAAAGAGCATCAGGCCAACGTGCTGGTGCGCGGCCTGCGTGCGGTGTCTGATTTCGAATACGAGACGCAGCTCGCCAGCATGAATCGGCACCTGATGCCGACGCTGGAAAGCGTATTTCTGATGCCGTCGAAGGAGTGGTCGTTTATTTCTTCTTCACTGGTAAAAGAGGTGGCGCGACACGGGGAGATATCACGCCTTTCCTGCCCGAGCACATCACCCACGCGCTGCTCGAACGGATTGCCGCCGAGTAACTAGTGCTGGCAGCGGCGACAGAAGAACGTGCTGCGCTGCGCGTGCTTGCTGACTTCAATCAGCGTGCCGCATGCACGGCAAGGTTCACCGGCGCGACCATAAACCTGAAGCTGCTGGGCAAAATAGCCCGGTTTGCCGTCAGACTGCAAAAAGTCGCGCAGTGTTGTGCCGCCCTGCTCGATGGAGCGCAGCAACACGGCCTTAATCGTCGAAACCAGTAACGCGTACTCTTCGTGCGTCAGGGAATTCGCCGGGCGATCGGGCGAAATCCCCGCCACAAACAGCGATTCGCTGGCGTATATGTTCCCGACGCCAACCACCAGTTTGTTATCCATGAGCCACGGCTTGATCGGCGATTTTTTCTTGAGCGATTTTTCGCGCAGGTAATCGGCGTTAAAAGCTTCGCTGAGCGGCTCGGGGCCAAGATGCGAGAGCACGCTGCTGCCTTCCAGACTCTGCGTCCATAGCCAGGCACCAAAACGGCGCGGGTCGGTATAACGCAGGACGTGACCGGTATCCATCACCAAATCCACATGGTCATGTTTGGCAGGCTCACTCTCCTGCGCCAGCACGCGCAGGCTGCCGGACATGCCGAGGTGAATGATTATCCAGCCCGTTTTCAGTTCGACCAGCAGATATTTGGCGCGGCGCTGCACGCTTATCACGACCTGATCGCTAAGTTCCATGATTTCCTGCGAGACCGGCCAGCGAAGGCGGGCATTGCGCACCACGGCATGCAAAATAGTGTGGCCCACCAAATAGGGTTCAATCCCACGGCGGCTGGTTTCAACCTCGGGTAGTTCCGGCATTGTGCTAATTCCTCTATCCAAAATAATGGGCGACACAGCAAGGCGGTGAATGAACGCCCTCCCGATAGCTGACACAAGTCAGTGGCCGGGGTGAGTGAGTGTAGTCAACACAGCAGTGGCTTCAAGTGCGAGGGAGGCAACAGGCATAAAAAAACCCGGCCGAGGCCGGGTTTTTATTAATCCACTAAAATTATTTAATTTTAGCTTCTTTGTAGATCACGTGCTGGCGGACAACTGGATCGAATTTCTTCAGTTCCAATTTTTCCGGCTTAGTACGCTTGTTCTTCGTGGTGGTATAGAAGTGACCAGTACCAGCAGAAGAAACCAGCTTGATCTTCTCGCGAACACCTTTAGCCATGTTTCAGTTCCTTTCCTTAATACTTCTCACCACGGGCACGAATTTCGGCCAGAACCGTTTCGATACCCTTCTTATCAATCACACGCATACCTTTAGCAGATACACGCAGAGTTACAAAGCGCTTCTCACCTTCAACCCAAAAACGATGGGAATGCAGGTTTGGCAGAAAACGGCGTTTGGTCGCGTTCATTGCGTGGGAACGGTTGTTACCGCTCACCGGGCGCTTGCCAGTAACTTGGCAGACTCGGGACATGTGTCTATTCTCCAAAAATCAAATCAGCTCGAGCTTCGTATAGGGTATGGCCGCCTCGTCAGGCTTTGAGAGCCCATCTCAGCAAACTCCACTGAGAACCGACTCACTGTCGTCGGGTAAAAACCGTATATCATCAGGCCGAAACCTGCTGAGATAGGCTCTTAACGCCAAACCCAAGATTCTCAAAGGTGGCGTAGTATACGCTCTAGAGCGTAAGTGCTCAAGTCCCGAACAGCTAAAGATCCCAAAGGATCTCCAAAAATAGGCTAAATCCAACCGCGCTCGGCAAAAGAAACCGTTTCTCCGCCCCCTACCACCAGGTGGTCGAGTACGCGAATATCCAGCAGTTGGCACGCTTTTATTATCTGTTCGGTTACCCTTCTGTCCGCAAAACTGGGTTCAGCTTTGCCGGACGGGTGATTATGCGCCAGAATCAGCGCCGTCGCATTAACCTTCATCGCTTCGCGCACAATTTCACGCGGATGAATTTCGACGCTGCTAATGGTACCAGCAAACATCTCCTCATGGCGAATAACACGGTGTTGATTGTCGAGAAAAAGTACCAAAAAGACCTCTCTTTCACGATCGGAGAGCAAATTTTGTAAATATTGACGGGTAATCGAGGGGTTGAGCAGGACATTTTCACGCGCCAACTGACCCGCGTAACGTCGCTGCGTCAGTTCGGTTACCGCCGATAACTTGGCAAACTTGGCCGCGCCCATGCCGTGAAAGCTGACAATGGCGGCGTAATCCGCGCCTAAAATCTCGTATATCGAGCCAAAATGCGCCACCAGACTCTCGGCGAGCGCCATAACATTCATGCCGCGCACACCCGTGTGCAGAAAAATGGCCAGCAGTTCGCAGTCCGACAGGCTGGCCGCCCCCAGCTCGATAAGTTTCTCGCGTGGCCCTGCGCCGTGCTGCCAGACCCGATTATGATTTTTCACCGTTGTGCCTTTTTATCGAAAATTATCTCGTCGGCAAAAATTGTCGCACAGCCCGTCCGGCGGCGGTTTCACTACGCTTTGATTCTCCAGCACAGCTCGCAGGATGCAGAGCCTTCATCGCTAATAACGAAACCGTATAGCTGTCATGAATAATCATTATGCTAAAATATCGCCTCTCAAGACTCTCAATCGGACAATCATGATGACGGGAATTTCCGGCAAACATATTGTGCTCGGCGTCAGCGGCGGTATCGCAGCTTACAAGGCACCCGAGCTGGTAAGGCGTTTACGCGATCGCGGCGCTGAAGTGCGCGTTGTCATGACTGACGCGGCAAAGGCTTTTATCACGCCGCTCAGCCTTCAGGCCGTATCGGGTTATCCCGTCTCCGACTCGCTGCTGGATCCCGCCGCCGAAGCGGCCATGGGTCACATCGAGCTCGGCAAATGGGCCGATCTGGTGATTGTCGCCCCCGCGACCGCCGATGTTCTGGCCCGCATCAACGCGGGCATGGCCAACGACCTGCTGACCACGATTTGTCTGGCAACCGCCGCGCCTGTTGCCGTTGTTCCTGCCATGAATCAGCAGATGTATCGCGCCGCCGTCACGCAGGAAAACCTGCAGCAGCTGGCGGCGCGCGGCACATTATTGTGGGGACCCGACGAGGGCAGTCAGGCCTGCGGCGACGTCGGTCCGGGGCGCATGCTCGACCCGCTGGTCATTGTCGACATGGCGGTTGAACACTTTTCACCCCGTCAGGACTTGCAGCATCTGAATATCATGGTGACCGCCGGCCCTACGCGTGAAGCGCTGGATCCCGTGCGTTATATCTCCAATCACAGCTCCGGAAAGATGGGCTTTGCCATTGCCGAAGCGGCCGCCAAACGCGGCGCACGGGTAACGCTTGTCAGCGGCCCGGTTGCCTTGTCCACGCCGGTCAGGGTTTCAAGAGTAGATGTCACCACGGCGCTTGAAATGCAGACAGCAGTTGGCGCCAGCATTGCCGAACAGCATATTTTCATCTCCTGTGCCGCCGTTGCCGACTATCGCGCCGTCGCGGTCGCCGAAGAAAAATAAAAAAACAGGGCGATGAAATCACCCTCAAAATGGTGAAAAACCCTGACATTGTGGCCGGTGTCGGTGCCATGAAAGCACATCGTCCCTATGTCGTAGGGTTTGCCGCTGAAACACAGAATGTGGAAGAATACGCGCAACAAAAACGGATCAGGAAGAATCTGGACCTGATTTGCGCCAACGATGTATCCCTTGCCGGGCATGGTTTTAATAGCGATACCAATGCCTTGCATCTTTTTTGGCAAGATGGAGATCTGCGTTTACCGCTCACCGATAAACAGCAGCTTGCCCAAGCTTTACTCAATGAGATAGTCAGCCGTTATGATGAAAAAAATAGACATTAAGATCCTCGATCCACGCATTGGCAAAGATTTTCCGTTGCCAGCCTACGCCACCCCAGGTTCCGCAGGCCTTGATTTGCGTGCCGTGCTGGACGCCGCGGTCGCGTTGCATCCGGGTGAAACCACGCTGCTGCCAACCGGTCTGGCTATCCACATTGGCGATGCCAATCTGGCCGCAGTCATTCTTCCGCGTTCAGGTCTGGGTCACAAACACGGCGTGGTACTCGGCAATCTGGTGGGTTTGATCGACTCCGATTATCAAGGCCAGTTGATGGTATCCGTATGGAACCGTGGACAAACCACCTTCACAATCGAACCTGGTGAACGCATCGCCCAGATGGTTTTCGTGCCCGTAGTCCAGGCGGAATTTAATCTGGTTGAAGACTTTACCAGCAGCGAACCGCGGCGAAGGTGGCTTCGGTCACTCAGGACGCCAGTAAGAATCTGTTCAACATCGCGGTGCAGGGCCGCAGGATATTGAACAGATCCTTATTTATATCAAACCGATACAATAAAAATTAATGAATGCCCACTGCGCGTGACCTCACGGGCTTTGCCCATGGTCGTGGAAATTTTGTGTCGACACGAAGTCTGCGTCGCCACTCGACATGCAGGGGCAAAAAAGCCGCACAGTCATCTGATTGATGCGGCAATTGTTCGGTTTTTTTATATTTGAGCCGTTTTAAGCAAGGGTCTATTCAGACATGGCAGAAAAAGAAAATACCAAAAGGAACCGGCGCGAGGAGATTTTGCAGGCGTTAGCGCAGATGCTGCAATCCAGCGATGGCAGCCAGCGTATTACGACGGCAAAACTTGCCGCCAGTGTCGGGGTCTCTGAGGCAGCACTTTACCGCCATTTTCCCAGCAAAACGCGGATGTTTGATAGCTTAATCGAGTTCATCGAGGACAGTTTGATCTCCCGTATTAACCTGATTTTGCAGGATGAAAAGGAAACGCTAAATAGGCTTCGTCTCATTCTGCTTCTGGTGCTTGGCTTTGCCGAACGTAATCCGGGCCTGACTCGCATTATGACCGGGCATGCGCTCATGTTTGAACAAGACCGCCTGCAAGGCCGAATCAATCAGTTGTTCGAGCGTATTGAAGTTCAGCTTCGTCAGGTGCTGCGCGAGAAGAAAATGCGTGAAGGCAGTGGTTTCGAGACAGACGAAACCCTGTTGGCCAGCCAACTTTTGGCGGTTTGCGAAGGGTTACTGTCACGGTTTGTGCGTTCTGAATTCAAATATCGCCCAACGCAGGATTTCGATACCCGCTGGCCATTGATAGCTGCACAGCTGCTGTAAGCCTGTCTCACGTTTCTTGAAAGAATGACAGAACGCAAAAAAGGGCCGAAGGCCCTTTTATTTTTATCGCGTCAACGACGTTTATCAGATGCCGTACTGCTGACGATAGGCGCGAACCGCGGCCAGGTGATCGGCCATCTCGGTTTTTTCTTCAAGATAATCAATCAAATCAGCCAGAGTAATGATTGAGATGACCTTGCAGCCATAGTCACGCTCAACTTCCTGAATGGCCGAGATATCCGCACGACCGCGTTCCTGACGGTCAAGAGAAATCAGCACACCCGCAAGCGTAGCCTGATTGGCATTAATGATTTCCATCGATTCACGAATTGCGGTGCCTGCGGTTATCACGTCATCGACCAGCATGACTTTACCCTGCAACGGACTGCCGACCAGCGTGCCGCCTTCGCCGTGGTCTTTCGCTTCTTTGCGGTTGAAGCAGTAAGGCACATCGCGCTCGTGCTGTTCCGCCAGTGCAACCACCGTGGTAGTCGCGATCGGAATACCTTTATAAGCCGGGCCAAAGACCAGGTCGAAGTCGATACCCGAGTCGATCAGCGCTTCGGCATAAAAACGTCCCAGTAAAGCCAGGTCGCGACCGGTATTGAACAGGCCTGCATTGAAGAAGTACGGGCTGACACGGCCAGATTTCAGGGTGAATTCGCCGAATTTCAAAACCTGTTTGTTCAATGCAAACTCAATAAACTGGCGCTGATAGGCTTTCATGGGGACTTTTCCTCGTGTGTTCTTAATTTATTAAATTTATCTCATTGCACCCACTCACTACGTGGATATCAATATAAAAAAGGCGACTTATAAAGTCGCCTAAATCATTAACTTTCCAGAACCGCTTTCTGCGCCTGGAAGATAGTGTCGATACCCCCACGGGCGAGGGCCAGCAAACTCAACAGCTCTTCATGGCTGAACGGTTCACCTTCTGCGGTGCCCTGCACTTCAATCATGCGGCCATCTTCCATCATGACGACATTCATGTCGGTTTCAGCGGCGGAATCTTCTACATATTCCAAATCACACAGTGCTTCGCCTTTAACGATACCCACAGAAACCGCCGCAACCAGACCTTTCATCGGGTTGGCTTTCAGTTTGCCTGCCGCGACCAGCGCGTTAAGGGCATCGGCCAGCGCTACGCAAGCGCCTGAAATGGAAGCAGTACGGGTGCCGCCATCGGCCTGCAAGACGTCGCAGTCCAGCGTGATGGTGAACTCACCCAGTTTTTTCAAATCAACGGCGGCGCGCAGTGAGCGGGCAATCAGGCGCTGAATCTCCAAAGTACGGCCGCCCTGCTTGCCTTTCGCCGCTTCACGCGGGTTACGGCTATGCGTAGAACGCGGCAGCATGCCGTATTCGGCCGTGATCCAACCTTGACCCTGGCCTTTCAGAAAGCGTGGAACCCCTTCTTCAACCGTCGCGGTGCAAAGGACTTTGGTATCACCAAATTCAACCAAAACAGAACCTTCAGCGTGTTTTGTGTAGTTTCTGGTCAGGGTTAGGGGGCGCACTTGTTGTGCATTTCGGCCTGCTGGACGCATGGGGGTTGTTCTCCGGCTCGCAAATCATAGTTGGCTGCGCATTATACGGGCTTAGTGAGGTAATGCCTATCATGACGGGTTCAGCGAAGCTATAATCCTTTCATCTTTACATTAACAGGTACACAGACATGATCCGTAGTATGACCGCTTATGCCCGACGTGAAATAAAGGGTAACTGGGGCAGCGCAGCGTGGGAACTTCGCTCCGTCAACCAACGTTATCTTGAAACCTATATCCGTCTGCCCGAGCAGTTTCGCAGTCTGGAGCCGGTTATTCGTGAACGAGTCCGCGCTCGACTGACTCGCGGCAAGGTTGAATGCAACCTGCGTTTTGACCTCGACCCAAGTGCTCAAGGCACCTTGCAGCTCAATGAAAAACTGGCTAAACAGCTGGTCGAAGCGGCACAGTGGGTAAAAATGCAAAGTGACGAAGGTGAAATCGATCCGCTCGACGTGCTGCGTTGGCCGGGTGTGATGGTTGCCGAAGAACAAGATCTCGACGCCATCAGCAATGAACTGCTGGTCGCGCTCGACGGCGCGCTGGATGACTTTATTCTGGCTCGCGAAAGCGAAGGCGATTCCCTTAAAGCGCTTATCGAACAACGCCTCGACGGCGTAAGCGCCGAAGTGCTCAAAGTCCGCGCCCAGATGCCAAACGTCTTGCTGTGGCAGCGCGAGCGTCTAGTCAGCAAGCTTGAAGACGCGCAGGTTCAGCTTGAAAACAACCGTCTGGAGCAAGAACTGGTGCTGATGGCGCAACGCGTCGACGTCGCCGAAGAACTGGATCGCCTCGAAGCCCACGTGAAAGAGACCCATAAAATCCTCAAAAAACCGGAAGCCGTTGGCCGCCGTCTGGACTTTATGATGCAGGAATTCAACCGAGAATCGAACACGCTGGCGTCGAAATCCATCAACTCAGACGTGACCACCTCCGCCATCGAGCTGAAGGTCCTTATCGAGCAAATGCGCGAGCAGATTCAGAATATCGAGTAATGTTGTTTGGGTATCGTGAAGTTGTGTAGAAGCCCGCTTAGGCGGGCTTTTTAATGCCAGATATCAAAGCTTCTCTGTAAATTGCTTCGACCTCATTGAATCGATGAGCTTTCTGCAATCGAGTCAGGGTCGTAAATCTTAGGGAATTGAGGATCGGCCGATGAGGAACGCCGAGAATTGGTTTGCTCAATGTTAATGCTGCTCCAAGATGGAAAAGATAATACAACTCTTCCGAATCTGAGCTTTTCCCAGCCTGTTCCACAGTAATTTGTGATCTTCTTACGAGCGTAACTTTATTAACAGGCCAAATTCTTTCGATTTGTTTTGTGGTCGAATCCGTTAAAGACGTACCAGCTAATGCAAGGAAACGGATTTCATCCACAACATGAGACTCGTACTTTTGCAAAAAGGTATCCTTTTTTAGGTGATACCAACGAAAATCCCCTGAGTTAAATGCCGCCATATAGGAAGCATGTCGCCCGCTCATTCCCCCTAACGCTGCCGTCATTAATAAGTCGGGGTACAATATTTGCTTCATACCGTAATGAGGAATACGTGCAGGGTTGCTCGTTAACAGCTTTTCCTGTAATTCTTGTGCTGCATAAGCTGACTCTGTAACACCGAGTTGTTTTTTTAAAAAGTCTATTAACCACTTCCGCCCTGAACGACGCTTTTCACCTTCAATACTTTCATCAGGAAGCATCGCAAATGCTCCAATCCCTACATCTTCAATTGCATCATGGTAAGGATTGTTTTCGATTTTTTGATCGAAATAGCCTGGATAAAGAGCAAATGCACCAAAGATAGGGCGAGTTTTCTTCGAAACTGATGAGCTAAGGGCATTGAATTGATTTGTGGTGCAAATTAGTGCATCGCGATAACGGTGCATTTGGTTGATAGCATCGTCTGGCACAAAATCTATTTTTTGGATATCTGAATTATCAAACCTATCGCTTTTCGTTTTGATACGGTATTTTGCATCAAATAGCCAGATGCACTTTTTTCCTTCAGGGAAAATAATTTCAAGTAGAATGTCTGGACGTTGCGTTACCAAATAGGAACGAATTATTTTACCTTTTGGAAAAAATATAGGCTCATGAGCTAGCCTAGCCTTTAATCCATCTTGACGTGTAAATTCAAATGCGCCGGAAAACCCATCCTTTAATTGATATTCCATGTAATCGTTAGTTTCTAACGTCTTTTTACTTACACTGACATCTCTAAAACCTAATTCATCGATTAGGATTTCTCGTAAGGTTAAAAAGCACCACACTTCATAAATTTCAGCGACGGATTTCATTGATACCGTGGCTTGATGAGCAAAAATATCAAGGTAGAATTTCAATTGCTGCCAAATGCGGTAAACAGTGCTGTATCCCGTCTTTTGCTGCAAAACCAACGACTCTCGAGTATGACCATTAAATGCCCCAACCTCGCGTAAAAAATTTTGGTTCTGCATTTTTGTGAGGGGAATCTGCCAACTCGCAATTTCTTCTAGAAACTGTGTTGAAAGGCGTTGCTTGTCTGGAGACTGATTTGCTTGTTGAAGCTTATGATGGAAGTCCTCCAAGCTCGCTTTACTATGCTGAACGACCATTTTGATAAAACGGTTTTCAGGCGTATCGACGCTTAAAAATTTCTTTTCCGTGTAATAGCTTTTGTCTTTTTGACCGCCACGAATATCTTCTCTAATACGTTCCGTTAAGCGATAAGAAAGTTTGCCTTTTAGACGATCCGCTTTGCTATGGCCTGCGTGACTTTGTAGGCGATTATGGGGAGCTTGAGCAATAACTTTAAGACTTTCTTCAAGCTTTATACGAAGCGCCGTGAAATTTGCCAGCCATAATAGGGGAAAATTGCCGCGTCTTTTACTTTGAGCGGAATCCTGCTCTGTCCTCTCGGCTAAACTAAACCGCCATAGCGGATATGCCTTATCAATCGATTGATACATCGCAGCAAGATCACTGTGTAGATCCATTTTTGTTGGTAATACTTCGAACGACATCGTTAATTCGTGTAACTGACCCGCCACCTCATAAAATAGAGGTAATTTAAGCCAACCAACGTCATTGCCAGTATTTAATGTTCCGACCAACCTTGGCGGACTATTCCCTTTTCCACGAGTAAAACGGAAACCTTCGTTTATAGAATGTAAGCGGTGAGCGATTTGGGCTTGCTCAACTTCTGGAGCGTTAAAAATCCACTCCATCTGATACTGTACGTTTTCAAAAAATAATGGCCTTGATGTTTGAAACGTAGAAATCTTCTTTAGCTCTCCGTCTATATACTCTACCGCAGAGGCTTGCCCTTCAACGAGGACGTCACTGGTAAGAGTTAACTCGGGTGAAAAACGAATTTCACTGCCTGACTCTTCATATTTACCGCGTTTATCTAAAGTCGTTTCATAAACTTGCTGACGTTTAATGATATTGCTGCACCACATTGAGAATTCAAAATGTTCAGTCTTTATGTTCAGTAAATCTAACATTCATCCCTCTCGTTCTATGGCCAGAAACTTGTGAAGCCCAAAGCCAGCCGCTTTTGCATCCATTCAAGTTTAGCTTTACTGCGGCAAGGTATGAAAATGACTTTGTTTAGTCCTTCGAGCTGTTCACGATGCAGATCTGGTCTTGTTTCGAGATACCAGATTTCACTGAACTGTGATCCCAATAATTGAGTCAGCTCCAGCAAGAGAGAATCGTGACCTTTTTTACCCTGCAGTTTGTCCGCATCACCTTCAATTCGAGGTAAAACCTTACACATTAAAAAATCATCCCAGACAGCTTGAAGTTCAGACCCGCTTTTTGGTTGATGACTTATTATACTAAGAAGCAGTTCATTCAATGCTCTAAACGCCAGTTTAAATGGGGAATCACTGAGCACCTGATTTACAGCCGTTAGGAAAGCTATACTTTTTGCCCCATCCTGATCTATTGCAGGCAGCTTGTCTTTACTAGATTTTGCATTAGACCATATAGGATATGAAAAAACCTTCGGTGCAGACTGCGGAGAGAAATACTCTTCATAATTATTTGGGAAGTATTCGCCAAAATCGTAACTCAGTGCCCTATCAATGACTTTCCTTGAGAATCCGTGAGTAGTTTCATCCATATTGACTGTACCTGCGACAATCAAATTAAAGGGGATACCGATACCGTAGGTCTGGAAATAGTGCCAAAGAGGATCAAACTGGGTCTCAGCCAATCCCAAAGTTAGGCGAATTTTCTGTTGCCCAACTGTAGACAGCGTATTAATAACATTTGCGGTTAATAAAGCATCTGTGTCGTACATGAAATTATCGCCTGACCACTGCCAATCTCGCGTTTCTAACACAGAAAGATAGTCAGCGAAATACTGCTCGACCGGGGCTAAATTCATTTCATCAAGGCAAAGCCAAAACGGACGAATTTTATCGAGATGATTTCGATTACCCTCAAATGTGCGGCTCGAAAAATCGACACCTGCCCGCGTTATTTCAATCCATGACTTAACAATAAATTGCAGCACTTCGGTAGTAACATATTCACTGTCGCCACTTAAGCGCGAGGTATAACCCAGTAAATCCGAAGGCTCGTGCCAGTCTGGACGCACCGAAATTAGGCAGTACGTTTCTCCTAATTCACCAGTGGGATTACTTGCCTTCGCTTGCTGACGAACGAATCGAGTTTTACCCGTACCTGAAATACCAGCAAGAAGTAGAAAAGGTTTAGATAGTGAGGTTAAATCAGCAACGTTGACTAAGCTCTCTTCCATTATTGGACTCTCCGGCAACCAGCTAATATTTTCAATCTGCTTGTAAAACTCTAAGAGGGTTTCGAGATCTTGCTGGAGCTTATCATCAGAAGGGATATTATTCACATCGTAATATTTGGCGGTGATATTCGACTTTTCATAGGACTGCCCCAATGATGTTGTGGCCTTTAAGTCAATATCCTTTATTCCCCACTCTTTTAAACCTGGGATCAGAGCTAAAACTTTATCCTTTATTTGGCTTGCTTGTAATTCAGCTGCTACCTTGCCCAATTTTTTTGTAGGATTTGTTGTTCCTTGAGCTAAAGATAAATAAAAACCTGAGCCATCCGCGTTAAAGAGATAAACCGGATAAATCCCTTCTTGGGTTGTGTTGGTAATTTTTGGATTGAGGATTGATAGCCAAGAACGTTGGCCCAATTTCCAGCACCGACGCTGGCTTTCACCTCATAAAGTGGATCGAATGCTTTTACGATAGCGGCAATTTTCGCACAAAAATCTTGGCGGAACAGGGTAGCCGTTGGGTGTGCAGTAAAAGGTTCTTTACTGGCCTGCACCCAGCCCTGCATAAAGTCCTGTAAAATTTTTTGCAATTGCATTCTTTCCTCCACCAAAAAATGTCTATAAGCAGAATGAAAAATATTGAATACATCTACTTAAAACAAAAATTTATCGATATTTGAGCAGCTATTTATGATATGCGGTTTATAAACTTTTACAACCTACCAAATCCCTTGTCATCCAAGTCATAATGTAGACAAATAAATATGAGACTTACTCACTCTTTACCTACCATTTGTCAGTTTTCCTCCACGCCGTGAGGATACCGTACTGAGTTGTAACGGCGTGTGTAAAAGGCGGTGTTGAGATTGACGGCGGGCGGTTTAGGTCTTATATCAGTCGGGAGAGTTTGTATTAGTCTGAAGTTTGACCCCTGAGGGGAATGAAATGAAAAAGCTTGCTGCATCACTATTAACCCTGAGCCTGCTGACTCCTACGCTGGCAATGGCGCACGGAGGCGGTGGTGGTCACGGTGGACCTGGATTCAACTTCTTGCCTGAGGCTGCTGCGGCCGTGGTGATTGGTGGGTTGACCTACTGGGCGTTGAACGGAAATTACTATCAGAAACAAGGCGATCAATACGTTGAAGTGAACGCGCCACCTCGTGACGATGGCCCACCGCCGCCACCGCCAGAGGAAGAAGATGAATATGATTCTGCGCCGCCTGACCTCGCACCGATGGATTACCACGGCGAGCGTTTCTATGTCAGCCACGGCCATTACTACAAGCGCGACCCATCGGGTCAATATTACGAAGTCCCACGCCCATACGGCCTTTAAGTGCCCTACTCTCTTCATGAAGCAGCAGGCTCAATGCCTGCTGTTTTTTTATGGTCCTCATGATGACTCACTTCAATAGACCGAAATCTAGCGTGAAACGGGCGGGACTTTTTCGCGATCGCCGAGAGACGCAGGCAGTTTAACTTTGAAGATTTTATAAGGTCGTTGTACGAGATCTTTACCATTCGGACCGCGGTTATAGGCCAGTCTGGCGGTCTGCGGACACGGAATGTAAAGCTCGCGCTGATGGGTAATAAACAGCGCATCGGGGCCCCAAATCCTGTCGTCTTCAACAATAACCTTCAAATCGCCTTCTGGCGTCAGCAGGGTAATTCTAGGCCGCTGCGCTTCAGCCATATAAATATTGCCCTGCGTGTCTATCGCCGTGCCCGAAAGTGCAGGTGTATCATAGACATACTCCACTTCTTCGCCGAGGGCCTGGTTCGCTACGTTTCTCATCACGCAATGAGGCAGTCGGCACGCGGTAAAGCGGGCCTGAAAGGGGCTGATAGTATAACCATTTGCCGTCTGGGCTTAGCTCGAGCGGATCGGAGTTGACTATTTTCGGGCTGCCGTCTTCTTTCTGCATTACGGTGCCGGTTTCGTCCAGCGCGGGGCGTTCGACATTGGCTTTTACGGAAGGGTGAGCGGCCAATCGCCGAATGGATGTTCCCGTTTTTAAATCGGTAATGATAATGGCGCCAAGACCGGAGTCTGTGAAATAGGCGTGTTGTGCATCAAGCCGCAGGTCATTGATATTGCCGCCCTTGGGCAGAACCTGTTCATTGAAGGTGATCCTCTTCAATAGCTTGCCGCTTGTAATATCAAATTGCAGGATCTTTTGTGCATCGCGAGGAAGTTTGGGATCACCCTGATCGACTACCCAGAGCGTGTCGTCATCAAAGATATGCACGGTATTGACCATCACAAAGGCGTCTTCGCCTGACTGACCAGACTGCCACGCGTTCCAGCTTCCGCCGGGAAAAGGGTTCAGTGAGCCATCAGGCAGAAGCTCGGCGACGGAGGGGTATCTTCGTTCGTCGGCCAACGCGGCAGGCCGACAAAGGTTCGCCCGGATTGGCTAACGGTAACGGCATTGGCCAGCCATTTCAGGCTCGCAACCTGTTGCAGCTCAGGACCCAGCCCTTTACTCAACCCATAATCCGTGGCTTTCATGGCTGCCTGCGCCAAATTATTGCCCAGCAATGCCGCCGCTGCCGTGGAAATAAGCGAAGCCTTGCAGAAATTTCTCCTGTTCATTATTTTCCCTCTTGTCGGGTAAAACCGTTCGTGCAAAGTCTGAATTTTTATTTCAAAAACTCTACGAGTGAAAAATAATTATAATTAAGGATGAGGATCATGCAGAAAAAAGCCCGAATTAACGGGCTTTTAGAGAAGAGAAGGGAGAATTACGCTTCCCAGCGTTTCAACAATACGCAGGCATTTACGCCGCCAAAACCGAAGCCGTTGGACAGGGCATAGGTGATTTCATGGGGCTGCGCTTTATTACCGATGATGTTCAAACCTTCGGCTGCCGGGTCTTTGTTGTCCAGATTCAGCGTAGGCGGAACGATTTGGTCGCGAACGGCCAGCACGGTAAAGATGGTTTCCAGACCGCCAGCCGCACCCAGCAAGTGACCAGTCGCAGATTTGGTGGAGGTCACTGCCAGTTTGTCGCCGGTGCCAAACAGGTTTTTGATGGCATTGATTTCGCCCAGATCGCCGACCGGTGTTGAGGTCGCGTGCGCGTTCAGGTGGTCAACCTGTTCTGGTTTGATCCCGCCCTGACGCAGTGCAATTTTCATGGCACGACCTGCGCCGTTGCCGTCTTCGGCACCGGACGTCATGTGGTAGGCATCGCCGCTTGTGCCGTAACCGATAATTTCGGCCAACGGTTTCGCGCCGCGTGCCAGCGCGTGTTCCAGCTCTTCAATAACCAGCATGCCTGCGCCTTCGCCCATGACGAAGCCGTCGCGCGCGCTGTCGAATGGACGCGAGGCTTGCTCTGGACTCTCTTCATGACCCGTCGACATGGCTTTCGCCGCTGCGAAGCTTGCGAGCGTCACGGTATCGATCGTCGCTTCGGCTCCGCCGCACAGGGCAACATCGGCTTCGTCGTTACGAATCAGACGAACAGCATCGCCGATGGCCTGTACACCCGCCGCACAGGCGGTAACTGGCGCACCAATTGGGCCTTTGAACTGATGCTTGATTGAAACCTGGCCCGCTGCCAGATTCACCAGGAAGGAAGGAATAGTGAACGGAGACAGACGCTTAGGACCACGAGTGTCGTTGGTTCTTACGGCATTGGCAATCGCCGGGAAGCCGCCGATACCGGAACCGATAACGGTTGCAGAACGTTCCTGCTGTTCTGCGGTTTCGGCTTTCCAGCCCGATTCGGCAATGGCTTTATCAGCCGCCGCCATGGCGAACAGAATGAAGCGGTCCATTTTTTCTGGTCTTTCGGCAACACATAATGGTCTGCGTCAAAACCAGACTCAGGATCCTGTTCCACAGTTTGAACCTGACCACCGATTTTAACGGTCAGGGTTTCGCTGATTTCGGTTGGCAGCACACGGATACCAGACTGACCGGCTAGCAGTCGTTTCCAGATAGTATCGATGTCACAACCGAGCGGGCTCACCGCCCCCATGCCAGTAATTACTACGCGACGATGAGTCATATTAATTCCTCTGCGGACCATTCCGCTTAAGTAAGGATGTGAATTACACATCTTTTTTATCAGTCGGATTATTTTGTCAGACTGCGTAAAACCAAATTCGTGATGACGATAACCCGCTCTTTCAGCTGCTCGGGCGTTTTCTCTTCAAGCATTAGCGGATGTGAGAAGGGGGTCATCACGCTGGCGATAGCCATGCAGACCTCCTCGAGCGGCGTTTCGGATTCGAACTCACCGGAATCTCGTCCGTCAATGATGACCTGTTTCAAAATCCCGTAGAGCGCAACCCGATGATTCTTGGCCGAATCCCAATGATTTGAAACGGCGACAGCAGCAATGTCATGCAGTTTACGTTCTTCAAAAAACAGCGCCAGACTTTTGGTCAGCAGAGACGAGAACAGCTCGCGCAAACGGGCAGCGGCACTCTGGTTACTGGCCGCGATGTCTCTCAAGGCATCATCAATCTGCCCAAGAGAATGGCTGCAAACCGCCTCACCTATAGCCTGCTTGGACTCGAAAAACTTGTAAACATAAGCACTTGAAACGCCGATGGCTTTTGCCAGATCGGCCACGGAGGTTTTTGAATAACCATAGTGGCGGAAATGGTCAAGTGCGGCACAGATAATCTGCTCTCGGCGCTCATGCAAAGCGGGACCACGCTGGGGCAGTACAACCGGCTTTTCGGATTTCATGAAGCTCTCCAGGCAAATACATCAGCTATATCTAGCTTAGGTTAACAGGTGACAAATATACACATTCGTTACCTGAATGGAACACCTATGTTTATTCGCTCAAGAGTTTACGGGCGTAAAAGAGAAGGAATTATCGTTTTTGGAATGAAAATTAATTAATGCGAGCACTGACCTAAAAATCAACAAGCAGCACTTTATGGCGGGGTAAATCAACGATAAAGATTATATAAACTAATCCGACACACACCTGAGCAGAAAAATTCAGTCGAGAGACCAGGCAAAGCTCATTACCCTACATTGAGAAAATCCCCGCAGAATGTCGATTGGCGAAACTTATGTTGCTTACTGTTCTTTATATTATTGGAATTACGGCGGAAGGCATGACCGGCGCGCTGGCCGCTGGCCGTCGGAAAATGGACGTTTTTGGCGTCATTATTATCGCCTGCGCCACGGCGATTGGTGGCGGGACTGTACGCGACATGGTACTGGGTCATTATCCCCTAGGCTGGGTCAAACATCCGCAGTACATCTTGATTGTCGCCGCCGCCGCGATTCTGACGACCTGGTTAGCGCCGTTAATGAAGCATCTACGCAAACTGTTTTTGGTGCTCGATGCCTTGGGTCTGGTCGTATTCTCGATTATCGGGACACAAATAGCGCTCGATGCCGGTCATGGGCCGTTGATCGCCTCGATTGCTGCCGTAATTACCGGCGTGTTTGGCGGTGTGCTGCGCGACATGCTGTGCAACCAGATCCCGCTGGTGTTCCAGAAAGAGATTTATGGCGGCATATCCTTTGCGGCGGCCTGGCTTTACATCGTTTTGCAGTACTTCGCGGTACCGCAAAATATGGTGGTGATTATTACTCTGCTGGCCGGGTTTGTGGCTCGCCTACTGGCGCTGCGCTTTAAACTGGGTCTGCCAGTATTTAATTATCCCGATTCGGATCACTGAGCGATTCTTCAGGGCTGTCGGATTGCGTGAATGCCGGCAGCCGCTCTTTAACGAGAATATCAAACATCGCGATAACCTCGGGATGCTGCATAAAACGCTGAATCTGTCTCGCGCGCTTCTCGCCTACGCCCCTTACCTTCTGCCACTGCTCCCTGGTCATCGCATTAAGTTGCGACCAGTCAAGGGATTCAATTTTTGCCAAACCGGCGGTGGGGAAACCTAGTGCCGAAATCCATCGCCGCAAACTCTGTTGTCGCGCAAGCTGCATTTCGGCAAAGAGTTTTTTCACCTGCTTTTCCCCAAGAGTAGGCACGGTATTGAGTTGGGCTTCGGTAAGTGAAAGCCAACTTACTAAAGAAGAAACAAGATGGGCATCCAGCAGTTTCTTCCAGGTTTCGGGGCCAAGACCACGAATCTGTAATGCCTGGGGTCCGCTAAGCCACACCAGTCGTGACAAATACTGTGCTCGGCAAGAAGTGTCAGGCGTAAAGCAGGTAAACGCATCAAACTTCCCTGCTTTATCCGCCAGCACTTTCTCGCGAACCGCGACGCGCCAGACTACGTCGTCCAGCCGGGGGATCCCTTGTCCCGCAAGGCTGACTGCCACCCGGTCACCAATATTAATATCCCATTCTGCCAAATTTTCAGGTGATCCTATACTGACGCGGGTGACCTTTTTGTCATCGATCATGACGGGCTGGAGCCTTAACACCACCGCCTGTTTCCCGCTTCTTCCGACAGTCGTGTCAATTCCTATCACGTCAGTGAGTTTGCGCACGGCGGGATATTTCCACGCTATTGCCCAATTCGCGGGTCGATTGCGCCAGTATCGTCCTTCCGGTTCGGCCTGCTGGCGAATAACAATACCGTCGGTGGCAAAGGGCAAGGCGTGGCGATACCAGAACTCACGCCACTGCGCTGCCTGCGTAAAGGTAGAGACCGGTTGGGTAAATTCGGCAGTAAGTGGAAAGCCCAAGTCTTTGAGCCGTTCCAGTCGGGCAGTCATGGTCGGCGGGCCATCAGGCCATTCCCAAACAAAAAGGCCGATAGACGGCATGACAGAGTGCGAGGTGCGGCGCATCATTGCTCCCGCTACCGTCGAGCGCGCATTGACACCGCCAGCCACATTCTGCCGATGACCGTTCATCATGAGAAACAGCTCTCCTTGCAGTATCAGTTGCTCGGCGTTGTCTGGAATGTGTTGAGGGATTGCAAAGATGGCCCTGGCTTTTGATGTCCAGTCCTGACCGCGAACACCATCGCCCCGGCTTAACAATGAAACCAGCTGGCCACGTCGATAAACCAAGGTAACGGCGATACCATCGACTTTTGGCTGTACCCAGAGGTCGGGTTTGCCCTTCATCCAGCCTGCAACGTCCTCTGCGGTCGCGAGTTTTTTAGACCGGTATGGGAGACGGGATGACGCGAAGTTGCCGACCCTGCAGGCGGTAGCACTTCGCCCTGTGATTTTCCGGCGCAACGTAGCCAACTGCGTTGTTTTTCACGCAGGCTATCGTAAACCGCATCATCTACAAGGCTCTCCCCTCTCGAATGATAGGCAAGGTCCCAGCCTTCAAGCTTTACCGATAGCCGGGCGATTTCCTGTTCAAGACGGGCCGCTTGCCATGAAGGGCACTGGCTATTTTGGAGAGAAACTTTTTCTGTTTCGCTCTTGGCCGGTAAGGAAGTCAGAATAATAAAAAACAGCAATAAATAGCGCATGACGATTCTCCTCGTTGCGGCTATTCAATGCGCTTTTAATCGAGTCATCCAGCGGGGAAATACGCTTTTCCGCGAATCCTCGACAAGTTAATCAAGGTTTGCATAATTGCCGTTATTTATTGGAATAAGCCTCGCAAAGAGGTCAACTTGGGCTGTTTTATCCTGATTACTTGCGTTGAAATGTATTGGAACGCTGCACCCCAAGCGGTGAACGTGTATACTGTGCCGAAGATCACTCTTCTGTATTTCCATTTCAACCCAATCAGCTGAAACGTCAACATGGTCCAAGGCACGCTATATATTGTCTCCGCCCCCAGTGGAGCAGGTAAATCAAGCCTGATTCAGGCTTTACTAAAAACTCAACCGCTCTACGACACGCAGGTTTCGATTTCTCACACTACTCGTCAAGTACGACCTGGTGAGAAACACGGCGAGCACTACTTCTTTGTTTCCAAGGAAGAGTTCTGCGAGATGATCGAGCATGATGACTTTTTAGAACACGCAGAGGTTTTCGGTAACTATTACGGCACCTCACGTAAAGCCATTGAACAGGTTTTATCAACGGGCGTAGATGTGTTTCTGGACATCGACTGGCAGGGCGCGAAGCAGATTCGCCAGCGCATGCCGTATGCACGCAGCATTTTCGTGCTGCCGCCGTCGAAAGACGAACTTGACCGCCGCCTGCGCGGACGCGGTCAGGACAGCGAAGAAGTCATTGCCAAACGTATGGCGCAGGCCGTGGCCGAAATGACGCACTACGCCGAGTACGACTATTTAATTGTGAATGATGATTTTGACCTGGCCTTGTCAGACCTTAAAACCATTATTCGTGCAGAACGTCTCCGTCTGGGCCGTCAAAAGCTCCGTCATGACGGATTAATCACCAAACTATTGGCAGACTGAAGTCACTTTCAGTATTATGCCCAGTCTTTCGTCACCCTGTGGAGTAGCACATATATGGCACGCGTAACTGTTCAAGACGCTGTAGAAAAAATTGGTAACCGTTTTGACCTGGTGTTGGTGGCTGCTCGTCGCGCACGCCAGCTGCAATCTGGTGGTAAAGATCCACTGGTCGCTGAAGAAAACGACAAGTTTACCGTTATTGCCCTGCGTGAAATCGAAGAAGGTCTGATTACAAACCAGATCCTCGACGCGCGCGATCGTCAGGAGCAAAAAGACCAGGAAGCTAACGAGATTCAAGCGGTTACTGCTATCGCTGAAGGCCGTCGTCCTACTTAATTAGCGGGTCTACCTTGTACATCTTTGAAAGCCTGAATCAGCTGATTCAAAAATACCTGCCAGAGGACCAGATCAAGCGCCTCGTGCAGGCATACCTCGTCGCGCGGGACGCGCACGAGGGTCAGACACGCTCAAGTGGTGAGCCCTACATTACTCACCCGGTAGCCGTGGCCTGCATATTAGCTGAAATGAGACTCGACCACGAAACGTTGATGGCGGCGCTGCTGCATGACGTTATCGAAGACACGCCGGCCACCTACCAGGACATGGAGCAGTTGTTTGGTAAAAGCGTTGCCGAACTGGTTGAAGGTGTTTCAAAGCTGGACAAGCTGAAATTCCGCGACAAGAAAGAAGCCCAGGCGGAGAACTTCCGCAAGATGATCATGGCGATGGTGCAAGACATCCGCGTCATTTTGATCAAACTGGCTGACCGTACCCATAATATGCGCACGCTGGGCTCGCTTCGCCCGGACAAACGTCGCCGCATTGCCCGTGAAACGCTGGAGATTTACAGTCCTCTGGCGCACAGGCTGGGTATTCATCACCTTAAAACCGAGCTTGAAGAGCTGGGCTTTGAGGCGCTGTACCCCAATCGATATCGTGTTATCAAGGAAGTGGTGAAAGCCGCGCGTGGTAACCGTAAAGAGATGATTCAAAAGATCCTCTCCGAGATTGAGGGTCGTCTGACCGAAGCCGGCATTCAGTGTCGGGTCAGCGGACGTGAAAAACACCTCTATTCGATTTACCTGAAGATGCACCTGAAAGAACAACGTTTCCATTCGATTATGGATATCTACGCGTTTCGGGTGATCGTGAAAGAATTTGATACCTGCTATCGCGTTCTGGGTCAGGCGCACAGCCTTTACAAGCCTCGTCCGGGGCGGGTTAAAGACTATATCGCCATTCCAAAAGCCAACGGCTATCAGTCTCTGCATACCTCGTTAATCGGGCCTCACGGCGTGCCGGTAGAAGTACAGATCCGTACCGAAGATATGGATCAGATGGCAGAGATGGGGGTCGCGGCGCACTGGGCCTATAAAGAGAACGGCGAGAGCAACGGCACGACGGCGCAAATCCGCGCCCAGCGTTGGTTGCAGAGTCTGCTTGAACTCCAGCAGAGCGCAGGTAACTCGTTCGAATTCATCGAGAGCGTCAAATCCGACCTCTTCCCTGATGAAATCTACGTCTTTACACCGGAAGGTCGCATTGTCGAGCTGCCTGCCGGTGCTACGCCGGTCGATTTTGCCTATGCCGTGCATACCGATATCGGCCATGCCTGCGTGGGCGCGCGCGTCGACAGACAGCCTTATCCGCTCTCGCAGCCTCTGACCAGCGGTCAGACCATCGAAATCATTACTGCACCTGGCGCACGTCCGAATGCGGCATGGCTAAACTTCGTGGTCAGTTCGCGGGCGCGGGCAAAAATCCGCCAGATGCTGAAAAACCTCAAACGTGACGACTCGGTTTCACTCGGTCGCCGTCTGTTGAATCACGCACTGGGCAGCGGGCGTAAACTCGCCGACCTGCCACCGGAGAATATCAAGAAAGAACTCGATCGCATGAGGCTTCACGCGATGGACGACCTGCTGGCCGAAATCGGTCTCGGGAATGCCATGAGCCTGGTGGTTGCCAAAAACCTGATGGGCGATCAGTCCTCGATGGCGACGTCGGGTTCACGCAATCTGCCTATCAAAGGCGCAGACGGCGTGCTGATTACCTTTGCGAAATGCTGTCGACCGATTCCGGGTGACCCGATCATTGCCCACGTCAGTCCGGGTAAAGGTCTGGTGGTTCACCATGAATCCTGCCGCAACATCCGTGGTTACCAGAAAGAGCCGGAGAAGTTTATGGCTGTGGAATGGGATAACCAGGAAACCGAGCAGGAGTTTATCGCCGAGATCAAGGTTGATATGTTCAACCATCAGGGCGGTCTGGCCAATCTGACGGCGGCAATCAATGCAGCCCAGTCGAACATCCAGAGCCTGAGCAGCGAAGAGAAAGACGGCCGCGTCTACAGCGCGATTATTCGCCTGAGCACCCGTGACCGTGTTCATCTGGCCAACATCATGCGCAAGATTCGCATCATGCCGGATGTTATTAAAGTCACCCGTAACAGAAACTGATCCCATGACTCCCGAACGTTATGCGCGCATTCAAGAAATGCTGGCGGCTCGCCAACCTGACCTGACCGTGTGTATGGAACAGGTACACAAGCCGCATAACGTGTCGGCGGTGATTCGCACAGCCGATGCCGTGGGCGTCAATGAGGTTCACGCCGTCTGGCCCACCAGCAAGATGCGCACGCAGGGCTCTTTTGCGGCGGGCGCCAACAGCTGGGTTCAGGTCAAAACGCACAAAACCATTCAGGAAGCCGTCGCCAAAATGAAGGCGATGGGTATGCAGGTTCTGGCGACCAATCTCTCTGAAAAAGCGGTCGATTTTCGCGAGATTGATTACACGCGTCCCACCTGTATTCTGCTGGGTCAGGAAAAAACCGGCATTACGCCGGAAGCCCTGGCTCTTGCCGACAGCGATATCATTATTCCGATGGTCGGCATGGTGCAATCGCTGAACGTGTCCGTGGCCTCCGCACTGATCCTTTACGAAGCCCAACGTCAGCGCCAAAACGCCGGCATGTATACGCGCAAAACCAGCCTGCTCAAAGAGAAGGAGCAACAGCGCCTGCTGTTTGAAGGCGGCTATCCGGTGCTGGCAAACGTTGCGCTGCGCAAAAAGCTCCCCGCCCACTGATTGACGACACCGGTAATATTGTTGCCGATGACGCATGGTGGGCCGCAATGCAAATGACGGTTGCCAGATGAAGGGCCGCCTGCTGGATGCCGTCCCGCTGACGTCTTTGACCGGCGTTGGCGCAAGTCAGGCGGAAAAGCTCGCAAAAATCGGCCTCGAAACCATTCAGGATCTGCTCCTTCATTTACCTTTGCGTTATGAAGACCGCACCCGTCTCTATGCCATAAACGATCTGCTTCCCAATATTTTCGCCACTGTCGAAGGTGAAGTTCTGCGCACGGATATAAGCTTTGGCCGTCGTCGTATGCTGACCTGCCAGATAAGTGACGGCACCGGCCTGCTGACGCTGCGTTTCTTCAACTTCAATGCGGCGATGAAAAACAGCCTGGCACCCGGCCGCCGCGTTACGGCGTACGGCGAGATAAAGCGCGGCACGATTGGCGCAGAGATTATTCATCCCGAATATCGGGTGCAGGGCGAGAACAGCGAGGTGGTTTTACAGGAATCCCTGACGCCGGTTTATCCTACGACAGAAGGTATTCGTCAGGCCACGCTGCGCAAGCTTACCGATCAGGCGCTGGCATTGCTGGATACCCAGCCTATCGCCGAGCTTTTGCCGCAGGAACTCAGCCGTTCGCTTATCTCGCTGTCGCAGGCGCTGCACCTTTTACATCGTCCGCCGCCCGACATGCAGCTCGAAGACCTCGAAAAGGGTCAACATCCTGCGCAGCGCCGACTGATCATGGAAGAGTTGCTGGCGCATAATCTCAGCATGCTGGCGGTTCGAGCCGGTACGCAGAGTTATAAAGCGCTGCCGCTGGTGAAAGATCATCATCTGATCGATGCCTTCCTGGCTTCGCTGCCCTTCAGCCCGACCGGGGCGCAGAAACGCGTTGTCGATGAAATTGAACACGACCTTGCGCAAGGGTATCCGATGATGCGTCTGGTGCAGGGCGATGTCGGCTCGGGCAAGACACTGGTCGCCGCGCTGGCGGCGCTTTGCGCGATTGCGCAGGGCAAGCAGGTTGGCCTGATGGCCCCGACCGAGCTACTCGCCGAACAGCATGCCAATAACTTCCGCCAGTGGTTTGAACCCCTGGGTATTCAGGTCGGCTGGCTTGCCGGAAAACAGAAAGGCAAGGCGCGGATTGCGCAGCAAGAGGCGATTGCCAGCGGACAAGTGTCGATGATTGTCGGCACGCACGCTATCTTCCAGGAACAGATTCAATTCTCGGCGCTTGCGCTGGTGATTATCGACGAGCAGCACCGTTTTGGTGTCCACCAGCGTCTGGCGCTGTGGGAAAAGGGCAAGCAGCAGGGCTTCCATCCGCATCAGCTGATCATGACCGCCACCCCGATTCCGCGCACCCTGGCAATGACCGCCTATGCCGATCTCGATACCTCCGTCATCGACGAACTGCCGCCGGGTCGAACGCCGGTCACCACCGTTGCCATTCCCGATACGCGCCGCAACGACATCATCCAGCGGGTGAAAAGCGCCTGCATGGACGAAAATCGTCAGGCCTACTGGGTCTGTACGTTGATTGAAGAGTCGGAAATGCTCGAAGCGCAGGCGGCGGAAGCGACTTGGGAAGGGCTTAAGCTGGCGCTGCCCGAGCTTAACATCGGACTGGTTCATGGCCGCATGAAGGCGCAGGAAAAACAGGCGGTTATGGAAGCGTTCAAACAGGGCGAGATTAAGCTGCTGGTCGCCACCACCGTTATCGAAGTCGGCGTGGATGTTCCGAACGCCAGTCTGATGATTATCGAAAACCCCGAGCGCCTGGGTCTGGCACAGCTGCACCAGTTGCGTGGACGCGTAGGCCGTGGCGCTGTCGCCTCCCACTGCGTCCTGCTCTATAAAACACCGCTCAGCAAAACTGCGCAAAAGCGCTTGCAGGTTTTACGCGACAGCAACGACGGCTTTGTGATTGCCCAGCAGGATCTCGAAATCCGTGGTCCGGGCGAGCTATTGGGTACGCGCCAAACAGGCAGCGCCGAGTTCAAGGTCGCCGACCTGCTGCGCGATCAGGCCATGATCCCCGAGGTTCAGCGCGTTGCGCGTCACCTTCATCAGCAATATCCCGAGCACGCGCGGGCGCTTATCGAGCGCTGGCTGCCGGAACGGGTTCGTTACACCAACGCGTAATCTCTCTGTTCGACATATCTTCCCGTTTTCCTGCTTCCTCTGACCTTTTGCATGCCCCCTGTTGCCGATAATGGCCTGAAAATGCTGGCGGCAAACGATTGCTTTTACCCCTGATATCATGAAAAATGCCCGCTTTGTGGCTTAATGGGGGTGCCAAAACAATGCCTACACAATCTGCCGAGCCAGAAGCTCAGCACTCAGCGCCGGAAACGACGCGCAGCAGTGAACTAATTTATCGACTGGAAGATCGCCCGCCGTTGCCCCAAACGCTGTTTGCGGCCGGTCAGCATCTGCTGGCCATGTTTGTGGCGGTCATCACTCCCGCACTGCTGATTTGTCAGGCATTGGGCCTGCCAGCGCAGGATACGCAGCACATTATCAGCATGTCGCTGTTCGCCTCCGGTCTGGCGTCCATTTTGCAGATTAAAACCTGGGGTCCGGTGGGTTCCGGTCTGCTGTCGATTCAGGGCACCAGCTTCAACTTCGTCGCCCCACTAATTATGGGCGGCATGGCGCTGAAAAATGGCGGTGCCGATGTGCCGACCATGATGGCCGCGCTATTCGGTACGCTGATGGTCGCGTCCTGCACCGAAATCCTGCTGTCGCGCGTGCTACATCTGGCTCGCCGCGTCATTACTCCGCTGGTTTCCGGCATTGTGGTGATGATTATCGGGCTGTCGCTGATTCAGGTCGGGTTGACCTCCATTGGCGGCGGTTATGCGGCAATGAGCGACCACACCTTTGGCTCGCCGAAAAACCTGCTGCTGGCCGCCGTGGTGCTGGTGGTGATTATTCTGCTAAACCGTCAGCGCAATCCGTATCTGCGCGTGGCCTCGCTGGTCATTGCAATGGCCGTGGGCTATGTCGTCGCCTGGGCGATGGGCATGTTGCCTGCCTCGACGCCCGCTGCAACCCCTCACCTTATCAACATTCCTACGCCGCTCTACTATGGTCTGGGTTTCGACTGGAATCTGCTGGTGCCGCTGATGCTTATCTTTATGGTGACGTCGCTTGAAACCATCGGCGATATCACCGCAACCTCCGACGTTTCCGAGCAGCCGGTCAGTGGCCCTGTCTATATGAAGCGTATCAAGGGTGGCGTGCTGGCGAACGGCTTGAACTCCCTGCTTTCGGCGGTGTTCAACACCTTCCCGAACTCCTGTTTTGGTCAGAACAACGGCGTGATTCAGCTGACCGGTGTTGCCAGCCGCTATGTCGGTTTTGTCGTGGCGCTGATGCTTATCGTGCTGGGGCTGTTCCCGGCGGTAGCAGGCTTTGTGCAGCACATTCCCGAGCCGGTTCTGGGCGGGGCGACTATCGTGATGTTCGGCACCATTGCTGCATCGGGCGTACGCATTGTTTCGCGCGAGCGTCTTAACCGTCGTGCCATCATGATCATGGCGCTGTCGCTGGCCGTCGGCATGGGCGTTTCACAACAGCCGCTTATTCTGCAATTTGCACCGGACTGGCTCAAAACGCTGCTCTCTTCCGGCATCGCGGCGGGCGGGATCACCGCAATCGTGTTGAATCTTGTGTTCCCGCGCGAACCTTAAACGCAATCTTGCTTAAACAACGGCGACGGGTTATTCCCCTCGCCGTTTTTTATTGCCGTCAACATGGTAACCTGTTGAGAACGGCTGCTGATTACGGCATAAACAACATAACGGTTTCAACGGATATGGATTCAGACGATGAAATTTCTCGGTAGATTGCTGCTGACAATACTTCTGTTGTTGGTTTTGGTGCTGGTCATTGTGTACGTATTTATCCAGACCCGCTGGGCCGCTGGCTCGATTAGCCGCTGGGTAACCGACAACAGCGAGTATCGCCTGTCTATCGATGCCATCAGCCACAGCTGGTCATCCCCTTCCCGGCTGACGCTGTCCGGTGTGAAATTCGCCGAAAAAATCAGCCTGATGTACTCGATGCCAAAGAGGTCGACCTCGACCTGAGCTGGGCGCAAATCACCGAGCCGCACACCTTTGACCGCGTCGTGCTGGTTAACGGCAACCTTAATCTTTCGCCTCAAACGCTGAATCTGCCTCTAAAGGCCAATACGTTGCAATTGAGCAATATCGCGCTCAGTGGCGCACTTGAACAGTGGAAAGTCGACGGTAAAAACGTCAATGCCGGAATATCGCCCTGGCAGCCGACCGCGAATGCCGTGCTGGGCAACAATGCCCAGTTTCAGCTCAGTGCCGACACGCTGTCGCTCGACGACATTCCTGCCACCAATGTGCTGATTCAGGGCCGAATCGATAATCGGCAGCTGATGCTGGGCAACTTCGGGGCCGACCTGGCGCGGGGACAACTGACCGGCAAAGCCAGCCGCAGCGCGGACGGCGACTGGACGCTGGATAACCTGCGCCTGAGCAATGTCAGGCTGCAAAGCGCCCAACCGCTCGAAACTTTCTGGCAGGAGTTTATCAAACTGCCGAAGGTGGATATCAAGCGTCTGGATCTCATTGACGCCCGTTTGCAGGGGCAAAACTGGTCGGTCAGCGATCTGGATTTAACCGTCACCGATGTCACCCTGCAAAAAGGCGACTGGCAGAGCGCCGACGGTCAGCTGTCGCTCAACGCCACCGATATGATTAACGGCAATCTGCACTTTATCGATCCCAACCTTAATCTCGACCTTTCACCGCAGGGCGTCGCGATTCGCCAGTTCGGCACGCGCTGGGAAGGCGGTTTGCTGCGTGCATCCGGCAACTGGACCCGTGCATCGCGTAATCTCGAACTCGACCAGCTCAGCGTGGCGGCGCTGGAGTACACGCTGCCGGAAAACTGGCGTCAGCTGTGGCTCGATACACTGCCCGACTGGCTGTCCGATGTGTCCGTGACAAAATTTACGGCCAACCGCAATCTGATCATCGATATCTCGCCCGATTCCCCTTTCCAGATAACCGGCCTCGACGGTTTCGGCACCCAACTCAAGCTGGCGCGCGATCATCAGTGGGGGATCTGGTCGGGAAAACTGAATCTGAACGCCAGCGATGCAACCTTTATTCGCAATGATGTGCGCCGACCTTCTCTGGCGCTGGAGGCCAGCGACGACGCCATTACTATTACAGAGCTTAGCGCCTTTACCAAAGAGGGACTGCTTGAAGCCACTGCCAAAGTCAGCCAGCAGCCTCAGCGCGACTTCTCTGTCTCGCTGACGGGACGCGCCGTTCCGGCCAACGAATTGCAGAATTGGGGATGGTCGGCGCTGCCCATTGAAGGCAACGCCAATATGCAGTTGACGCTGAAAGGCCAGATGCCCGCTCATGTCGATTTCAGGCCGACACTTAACGGATCGTTGCGCGCCACCGGCAACGAGGGCAAAGAGATTCATCAGCAGATAAATAACGGCGTGGTGAGTGAGGCTCCCTAGGGATGTCAGGCCTCGAAGGGGAGAGGCCTACGGGATGCGCGAATAATCGGGTTGCACAACGTCATGAACAACGAACCTTTCAGTTTATGGAAGGTTCAAGCGGCGCATTGGGAGAGGCCGGAAGCACCAGATAGGTCCCTTCAAATATTGCGCCTTCACCCTCTTCGCCCATCAACTTTACCTCCAGCTGCACGCGGGCTTTGCGCCCTTTCGCCAGACGATCCAGATCACCGCTGATGGAGCTGAGATCGGCAATCGCCCGCGGGCGGCCGGTCACAGGTGAGCTATAGCGGATATGGGCGTCGGCCAGCACGATGGTGCCGCCCAGATGCCGCTCGCGCAGCAGCAGCCAGATCAATCCCCAGCCGGTCAGGGTCGCCAGCGAAAACAGGCTGCCCGCGAATAACGTATGGTGAGGATTCTGGTTGCCCGTCTCGGGCATGGTGGTCACAAAACGCTGGCCGGTGTACTGACTGATGCGCACACCCATCTTTTCACTGAGCGGGATATGGTCATACCACGCCTGCTGAAGCTGACCGCACCAGTCGGGGCGGTGCAGGATATCGTCCAGCGTTTCGACCGGTTTTATCATTAAAAAGTGTCGCACCGGCGTACTTTGCGGCGTTGTTATCTCACCCTGATTGATAAAGCCGAGCTTGGCAAAGAATTCGACGGCGTCTTCACGCGCGCTACACACTACACGCTTTACCCCTTCCTGACGCGCGACAGACTCCAGCGTCATGGCGACCAGCGTACCCAGCCCTTTGGCCTGCACGTTGGGGTCGACCGCCAGAAAGCGAATCGAGGCTTCGTTATCGGCATTGATATACAGCCTTCCGACGGCAACGGGTTTACCGTGTTCATCGACCACCATTTGATGGTGAGCCATGGCATCGTAGGCATCACGCTCTGAACCTTCCGGCTGATGCAGAGGCTTGCGCAGCATTTCCCAACGGAATTGATAATAGGCGGCCAGGTTTCGATTCGGTTACAGGCACTCTCAGGTGATACATAGATACTTTCTCTCTCTGGCATTGCGCCGTTGCGTCAGACCTGCAACCAGAAGGTTACGGGTCCATCATTAACCAAAGCCACTTTCATGTCGGCAGCAAAACGCCCGGTTTCGGTAGGAATGCCTTTTTCGCGGCACTGACCGGTAAAATACTGATAAAGTCTGTCGGCCTCGGCGGGCGCAGCGCCCTTTGAAAAACTCGGGCGCATTCCCTTTTGTGTGTCGGCGACCAGCGTAAATTGCGACACCACCAGCAGGCTGCCGCCAGCCTGGGTGACATTCAGGTTCATCTTGTCATCGCTGTCGCCGAAAATGCGGTATCCGGCGACCTTGTCGCAGAGCTTTTTGGCTTTTTGTTCGTCATCACCCTGCTCCACGCCCAGCAAAACCAGCAGTCCCGGACCGATTTCACCGCAGATTTCGCCCTCTACGGTGACGCTCGCCTCTAAAACTCGTTGTATTAACGCAATCATAAAACTCTACTTCTCCAGCGGCGCGGACTCTTCGACGGCAGCCTGTTCTTGTTGTTTGGCGCGAAACTCCCCAAGTGTGACGGTAATTTCGGCACCCAATAGTACGATACACCAGCTGATATAGACCCATAAAAATAAAATCGGGATCACGGCAAGCACACCATAAATCAGCTGATAGGACGGAAACAACTGCACATAAAGCGCAAAGCCCTTTTTGCCCAGTTCAAACAGCGCACCGGCGACCAGCGCTCCAATCAGCGCATCTTTGGTCGGCACGCTGGCCGTCGGCACTGCCAGATACAGCAACCAGAAGGAGATCCACGAGATAAGCAGCGGCAACACGCGCAGCGCGCGATCGACCACGGCATGCAATCCGTTGAGACTCAACCAGTTAAGCGACAGCAGATAAGAACTTATCGCTACGCTTGCCACCAGCAGAATCGGCCCGAGCGTCAGAACCATCCAGTAAACCGCCAGCGAGAAGACGAGAGGCCGCTGGGTATGACTGCGCCAAATCTTGTTCAATACGCTGTCGACCGAGGCTATCAGCAGCAGCGAGGTCACAATCAGCCCAATCGTGCCCACGGCGGTCATCTTGCTGGAGTTGGAAACAAACTGCTCGAGATAGCGTTGAATGATATCGCCAGTCGCGGGCATGAAATTGGTCAGAATAAAGCTCTTTAGCTGCACGCTAATGTCGGAGAACACCGGAAAAAGCGTAAACAGGGAAAAGACGACGGCGATGAGCGGTACCAGCGAAAGCAAAGAGACATAGGCCAGATGGCCCGCCAACAAGGTTAATCCATCGTTGTCGGCGCGCCAATAAAGCATCTTGCTAAAACGAAAGGCACACTTCAGCTTGGGATGGAGCCTCGACATTGTTTCATCCTTTAAAACTTAGGTGATCTGATTTCCGGCAAAATGACGTGGCAGCGTTTCGCTGTCGGTCACCAGAATGGCTTGAATACCTACCGCGCTGGCGGCGTTGACGTTTTCGGGAACATCATCGAAAAACACCGTCTCCTGCGCGCTGAATCCTTCTTTATTCAGCACATAGCGGAAAATTTCGGGATCGGGTTTGCGTAACCCTATCTGCTGGGACAGATAAACCGCATCGGCGTTTTGCTCGATTTCGGGGTAATGCGTTGGCCAGTGCTCCAAGTGCAGCGAATTGGTATTCGACAGCACGACGACACGATGCCCCTGACTGCGCAGCTTTTGCATCACGGCGATAGCTTCCGGACGCAGGCCGACAAAAATCGACTGCCATCCGGCGGTGAACTGCTCGAAACTCAGCGCGATGCCCAGTTCGTCACAAATTTCATCGGCGAACTGGCGGTCGGTGATTTCTCCGCGTTCGTGCTTCTGGAAAGCATCCCCCATGGTGAAACGTTCCATAAGATGCGCCAGCGGCGTGCCGCTCAGATTGCTCCACACCCCCAGTACCCGCTTGAAATCGATATCAATTAATACGTTGCCCATATCGAATATATACAGCATTGCACGCTCCTGATTTCAAAGACGAAGCTCGTTTGATTAGTAGATAACAGGTTAGTCGTAAATGATAGGTCTGAACAGTGACAGAGTGAGCGTCGTGATGCCCGTTTACTGAAAAAAGGCAAAAAAAGGGCACCCTGGGGTGCCCTCTTGACGACTAAACGTTCGGGTTAAAGAAGATTACGCTTCTTTTGGACCACGGCTTGCACGTTTACGGTCGTTCTCGGTCAGGTGACGTTTACGGATACGCACAGACAGAGGAGTAACTTCTACCAACTCGTCGTCATCCAGGAATTCGATAGCCTGTTCCAGAGACATCTTGATGGCAGGAACCAGCGTGGTGGCTTCGTCAGTACCTGAAGCACGCATGTTGGTCAGTTTCTTACCCGTCAGACAGTTAACGGTCAGGTCGTTGGAGCGTGAGTGAATACCGATGATCTGGCCTTCATACACTTCTGCGCCGTGACCCAGGAACAGCTTGCCGCGGTCCTGCAGACCGAACAGAGCAAACGCAACCGCTTTACCCTGGCCGTTGGAGATAAGCACGCCGTTCTGACGCTGGCCGATTTCACCTGAACGCACGTCGTCATAGTGACTGAACGTGGAGTACAGCAGACCGGTACCAGAGGTCATGGTCATGAATTCGGTACGGAAACCGATCAGGCCACGCGCCGGGATCAGGTAATCGAGACGAATACGACCTTTGCCGTCAGGGATCATGTCCTTAACGTCGCCTTTACGCTCACCCATGGCTTGCATGACTGAACCCTGGTGCTGTTCTTCGATATCCAAAGTCACGTTTTCGAACGGCTCCTGCATGCGGCCATCGATTTTACGGTTGATAACTTTAGGACGAGAAACGGCCAGTTCGAAACCTTCACGACGCATGTTTTCGATCAGAACCGACAGGTGAAGTTCACCACGGCCTGAAACACGGAATGCGTCGGAGTCTTCGGTTTCTTCAACACGCAGTGCCACGTTGTGCACCAGCTCTTTGTTCAGACGGTCAAGGATCTGACGTGAAGTCACGAACTTGCCTTCTTTACCACAGAACGGAGAGGTGTTGACGTTGAAGTACATGGTTACGGTTGGTTCATCAACGCTCAGGGCCGGCAGCGCTTCGACGTTCTGTGGATCACAGATGGTGTCGGAGATGTTCAGCTCGCCCAGACCGGTGATGGCGATGATGTCGCCCGCTTCGGCGATGTTCGCTTCGATACGCTCAAGACCCATGTGGGTCAGAACTTTACCGACTTTACCGTTACGAGTTTTGCCTTCGCTATCGATGATGGTGATCTGCTGGTTAGGCTTGACGGTTCCGCGCTTGATGCGGCCGATGCCGATAACGCCAACATAGTTGTTGTAGTCCAGCTGGGAAATCTGCATCTGGAATGGTGCTTCTACTTCAACCTGCGGAGCAGATACGTGGTCAACGATTGCCTGGTACAGCGGAGTCATGTCTTCGGCCATATCGTTATGGTCGGTACCCGCGATACCCATCAGTGCAGATGCATAGATGATAGGGAAATCAAGCTGCTCATCGGTAGCATCAAGGTTAACGAACAGGTCGAATACCTGGTCTACAACCCAGTCAGGACGCGCGCCAGGGCGGTCGACCTTGTTGATTACCACGATCGGCTTCAGACCATTGGCGAATGCTTTTTTGGTCACGAAGCGGGTTTGCGGCATAGGGCCATCCATTGCATCCACAACCAGCAGCACCGAGTCGACCATTGACATCACACGCTCTACCTCGCCGCCGAAGTCGGCGTGTCCCGGGGTATCAACGATGTTGATGCGGTAGTCTTTCCAATTAATGGCGGTGTTTTTTGCGAGGATGGTAATCCCACGCTCTTTCTCCAAATCGTTGGAGTCCATTACGCGTTCGGTGGCTTCCACACGCTCTCCGAAGGTACCGGATTGCTGTAGCAGCTTATCAACCAGGGTAGTTTTACCATGGTCAACGTGGGCAATAATGGCGATGTTACGCAAATTTTCGATCACAGCTTTGCCTCAGGCATTTAGAAATATAGAAATAGCGCGCTATTGTACACGTATTAGGCTAGGTTCTAAACAAGTTCACAAGATTCTCTTCGAAACAACTTCTGTATGGTTACTTTACGATCCCTTTCTCGGTGCAAAAGTCGCCATGACCCAAAATGGTGCACCAAAATGGTTCACCACGTGCGCGTTATTGAACCAAAATAGTGCATTAATCCCGTTATGGTGCATACTCAATAACCATACAACCCGCGCAGAATGGCAATCGTGCCCTTTTGACAAAGTTGGCACAGATTTCGCTATTACTTATTCAGGGTGAAAAGAGTCTTATCAGAGCCACTATAAAAGCTGTTTAAGCCACACGCCATTTTCAACAATGTTTGTTTATTCGTTCCACGACGAACACATAATGAGAAATTCGGGAGAACTAGTATGTCCGCTGAACACGTTTTTGCGATTATCAAGGAAAATGAAGTCAAATTCATCGACCTGCGCTTCACTGACACCAAGGGTAAAGAACAGCACGTTACCATTCCATCTCACCAGGTGAGCCCGGACTTCTTTGAAGATGGTAAAATGTTCGATGGTTCTTCCATCGGCGGCTGGAAAACCATCAATGACTCGGACATGGTATTGATGCCAGATCCGAGCACAGCGGTGCTTGACCCGTTCTTTGAAGAGTCAACCTTGATAATCCGTTGCGACATCGTCGAACCTAACACTCTGCAAGGTTACGACCGCGACCCGCGTTCAACGGCTAAACGTGCTGAAGACTTCCTGAAAACCTCCGGTATCGCAGACACCGTTCTGTTCGGACCTGAGCCAGAGTTCTTCCTGTTTGATGATGTGCGCTTCGGCAGCAGCATCGCGGGTTCCCACGTTGCCATCGACGATATCGAAGGCGCATGGAACACCGGCACCAAATACGAAGGCGGCAACAAGGGCCACCGTCCTGCTGTCAAAGGCGGTTACTTCCCGGTTCCTCCGGTCGACTCCTCTCAGGACCTGCGTTCTACCATGTGTCTGACCATGGAAGAAATGGGCCTGGTTGTTGAAGCTCACCACCACGAAGTGGCAACCGCAGGTCAGAACGAAGTGGCAACCCGCTTCAACACCCTGACCAAGAAAGCCGACGAAATCCAGATCTACAAATACGTGGTTCACAACGTGGCTCACGCATTTGGCAAAACCGCGACCTTTATGCCAAAACCAATGTTTGGCGACAACGGTTCAGGCATGCACTGCCACATGTCTCTGTCCAAAGACGGTAACAACCTGTTCTCCGGCGACAAATACGGCGGCCTGTCCGAAACTGCGCTGTACTATATCGGTGGTATCATCAAGCACGCCAAAGCGATAAACGCCTACGCGAACCCGACCACCAACTCCTACAAGCGTCTGGTCCCAGGCTACGAAGCCCCTGTTATGCTGGCTTACTCCGCGCGTAACCGTTCTGCTTCTATCCGTATTCCACACGTTTCAAGCCCGAAAGCGATGCGTATCGAAGCGCGCTTCCCGGATCCAGCGGCTAACCCGTACCTGGCGTTTGCTGCCCTGCTGATGGCCGGCCTTGACGGTATCATCAACAAAATCCACCCTGGCGATGCCATGGACAAAGACCTGTACCACCTGCCACCAGAAGAAGCGGCAGAGATCCCACAGGTTGCAGGTTCTCTGGAAGAAGCGTTGAAAGAACTGGATGCCGACCGTGAGTTCCTGACTCGTGGTGGCGTATTCACCAATGACGCAATCGATGCCTACATCGCACTGCGCACTGAAGAAAACGACCGCATTCGCATGACGCCACACCCGGTAGAGTTCGAACTGTACTACAGCGTCTAATCACGCGTAGTCCGGGCTTTACGCTCTGTACTGTCGCCGCTTTCGGGTTGCGGCAGTGCGGAACAAAAATATCGAGATATTTTTTGTTGCCGTGGAAAATTTCAGCCCATCTCCGGATGGGCTTTTTTCTCCACGCCTCTTTCCTGTGTGACACCTCTGATCCGAAGCGTTTACGGGTCGCGGTTTAAATGCACCAATCAGGTGCGGGAGACTGCTGTATGGCAACTGGCAAGCTGCCCGATGCTGGGCAGATCCTCAATTCTCTTATCAACAGCGTTCTGCTGTTGGACGACGAGTTGGCCGTGCATTACGCCAATCCGGCGGCTCAGCAATTACTTGCGCAGAGTACACGAAAACTTTTCGGGACACCGTTACCCGATCTGGTGGGCTACTTTTCGCTGAATATCGCGCTGATGCGCGAAAGTATCGAGGCTGGGCAAGGATTTACCGACAGCGAAGTGACGCTGGTGGTAGATGGTCGGGCGCACATCATGTCGCTGACCGCACAGGCTTTGCCGGAAGGTTTTATTTTAATCGAACTCGCGCCGATGGATAACCAGCGTCGTTTGAGTCAGGAACAGCTTCAGCACGCGCAGCAGGTCGCCGCAAGGGATCTTATCCGCGGGCTGGCACATGAAATAAAAAACCCGCTGGGCGGGCTTCGGGGCGCGGCGCAGTTGTTGTCGAAAGCGCTGCCCGACCCTTCCCTGCTGGAATATACCAAAGTCATTATCGAGCAGGCTGACCGGCTGCGCAATCTGGTCGACCGCCTGTTGGGGCCGCAACGTCCGAGCCAGCACATTACGCAGAGCATCCACCAGGTTGCCGAACGCGTCTGTCAGCTGGTGTCGATGGAAAAGCCCGACAACGTTCAGCTGGTGCGTGACTACGACCCCAGCCTGCCCGAGCTGGCGCATGACCCGGATCAGATAGAACAGATCCTGCTCAACATTACCCGCAATGCCTTGCAGGCGTTGGGGGAAGAAGGCGGCACTATTACGTTAAGAACGCGTACCGCCTTCCAGAGCACCCTGCACGGTGTGCGCTACCGTCTGGTGGCCCGTATCGATATCGAAGATGACGGCCCCGGCGTGCCGGCCCATTTGCAGGACACACTTTTTTACCCCATGGTCAGTGGCCGCGAAGGGGAACAGGTCTGGGCCTGTCCATCGCGCGCAGTTTGATTGACCAGCATTCGGGTAAAGTTGAATTTAACAGTTGGCCAGGACACACCGAATTCTCGGTCTTCCTGCCTATTCGCCAGTGAGGTTTCTATGCAACGAGGGATAGTCTGGATCGTCGATGACGATAGCTCCATCCGCTGGGTTCTTGAACGCGCGCTCACTGGAGCCGGCTTGAACTGCACCACGTTCGACAGCGGCAATGAAGTGCTGGAAGCCATTGCGACTCAAACCCCCGACGTTTTGTTATCGGATATTCGCATGCCCGGCATGGACGGGTTGGCGCTGTTAAAGCAAATCAAGCAACGTCACCCGATGCTGCCGGTCATCATCATGACCGCGCACTCGGATTTGGACGCGGCGGTCAGCGCCTATCAACAGGGTGCGTTCGATTATCTGCCGAAACCTTTCGATATCGACGAAGCCGTTGCGCTGGTCGAGCGCGCGATAAGTCACTATCAGGAGCAGCAGCAGCCTGCGCGCAGCCAACCGGCCAGCGGCCCTACGGCGGATATCATCGGCGAAGCACCGGCGATGCAGGACGTCTTTCGCATTATCGGTCGTCTCTCCCGGTCATCAATAAGCGTGCTGATTAACGGCGAATCCGGCACCGGTAAAGAGTTGGTTGCCCATGCGCTGCATCGCCACAGCCCGCGCGCCAAAGCACCGTTTATTGCGCTAAACATGGCGGCAATTCCCAAAGACCTGATCGAGTCCGAGCTGTTTGGTCACGAGAAAGGGGCCTTTACGGGCGCGAACCAGATTCGTCAGGGCCGTTTTGAACAGGCCGACAACGGCACGCTGTTTCTGGATGAAATCGGCGATATGCCGATGGACGTTCAAACTCGTCTGCTGCGCGTGCTTGCCGATGGCCAGTTCTATCGCGTGGGCGGCTATGCGCCGGTAAAAGTCGATGTGCGTATTATTGCCGCTACCCACCAGAATCTGGAGCTGCGCGTTCAGGAAGGCAAATTCCGCGAAGACCTGTTCCACCGTCTTAACGTGATTCGTGTGCATCTGCCGCCGCTGCGCGAACGCCGGGAAGATATTCCACGTCTTGCGCGCTACTTCCTGCAAGTGGCGGCGAAAGAGCTGGGAGTCGAGGCGAAAAACCTGCATCCCGAAACGGAAACGGCGCTGACGCGTCTGCCCTGGCAGGGTAACGTGCGTCAACTTGAGAACACCTGTCGCTGGCTGACCGTCATGGCCGCCGGTCAGGAAGTTTTGATTCAGGATCTCCCGCCTGAACTGTTTGAAAGCAGCGCGCCGGAAACCGGCGGGCAAAGTCTGCCGGACAGCTGGGCTACGTTACTGGCGCAGTGGGCCGATCGCGCGCTACGTTCCGGTCATCAAAACCTGCTGTCGGAAGCCCAACCCGAGATGGAACGTACTCTACTGACCACTGCGCTGCGTCATACGCAAGGTCACAAGCAGGAGGCGGCACGTCTGCTGGGATGGGGTCGAAACACGCTGACCCGCAAGCTCAAAGAGCTGGGCATGGAGTAAATTCCGCGCTGTAAAAAGCAGGGAAAAGGTGCCGGCTCGCGGCACGCATTCCCTGCCAAAAAGGAGACCCGGCCCCTAAAGCCGGGCTTTTTTTTGCCTTTTTCCCGTCCTGCCGCCCTTTCACCCGCGCGATTTATTTGTCCTTGCTCACAAACTCGATACACGGTTTACCCTGCTAAACCGCGCTCAAAAACATTCTGTTACCGCGAAAATCCCCTGCACGGCTGCTGCGAATTTTCTTAAAAGTCCCTATTATCAAGGTCGACAGGGCAATTCGAACCTAACGGTACGTTTTTAGTTTAAATTTTCAACATATTTTGAAGCATTTATCATTCCCTGCAGGAATCAATCCATAAAACCAGATGCGGTTCTTAACGCAGTGTTACTGACATAATCTTTAGAAATAACCCAAAAGAAACAAGCAGCTAACAATAGCTGTGATGACCGATTTTTTATCTCTCCCCTACAGAGGAATGAAGCGATGCTGGTGACCCTGAGTATATTGATGCTCGTTTTCTTTATCTTTTGCCTGATGACAAAACGGCTGTCGGCCCTGACCGCATTGATCATTATTCCCACCATTTTTGCGCTGATTGGTGGCTTCTACGCCAACATCGGCAAATACATGATGGATGGCATTCGCATGGTTGCGCCCAACGGCGTGATGATTATTTTTGCGATGCTGTATTTCATGGTGATGACCGAAGCCGGTATGTTTGACCCGCTGGTAAAACGCGTCATCAAGATGGTGAAAGGCGACCCGGTAAAAATCTTCCTGGGAACGGTTCTGCTGGCCTTTATCGTCGCACTGGACGGTGATGGTGCCACTATCTACATCATCGTGCTGTCGGCCTTCCTGCCTATCTACAAACGCCTCGGGCTTTCGCTGCCGATGGTCTGCTGCCTGCTGCTTCAGGTGTCAGGACTGGGCAACATGGTGCCGTGGGGCGGTCCGACCGCGCGTGCCGCCACCTCGATGCACGTAGACATCGGCCAGATGTTTGTGCCGATGGTGCCCGCGCTGATAGCCAGCGCCATCTGGACCTTCGTGCTGGCCTATATCTTTGGCCGTCGCGAGCGCGCACGTCTGGGACCGACCCTCAATATCAACTTCGAACATGCCATAGAAGATCAAAACCGCAGTCGCGGCGCAAAAACCTTCTACTTTAATTGGGCTTTAACCATTTTGTTGATAATTGGTTTATGTATCGAAGTGTTGCCGTTAAGCTATCTGTTCATGATTGCGGCCTGTCTGGCGCTGATTGTTAACTTCCCGGACCTGACGGCACAAAAAGAGCAGTTGGAACAACATGCTCCACCGATTCTTGCCGTCTCGAGCCTTATCTTTGCCGCCGGAGTATTTACCGGTGTGTTCACGGAACCGGGGATGGTTAATGCGGTGGGCAGTGCCCTGCTCAACGTTATCCCGCAAGCTCTGGGTCCGTACATGGCCGTAGTGACTGCCGTGCTGAGCATTCCGATGACCTGGCTTGTGTCCAACGATGTGTTCTATTTTGGCGTGCTGCCGGTGCTGGCAGATACCGCCAAACATCATGGCATTACCGCTATCGAAATGGCGCGCGCGGCATTGATGGGCCAGCCGGTGCATATTCTGAGCCCGCTGGTGGCATCGACCTATCTGGTGGTGAGCATGCTGAAACTCGATTATTCGGAGAATCAGTACTTCACCTTTAAATGGTCTCTGGTAAGCAGCCTGATACTGATTGCAGTCTCCCTGCTTACCGGGATCTTCCCTTTCTACGCTGCATAGAGTGTTTTATGACCTGGTTATTTGATCAATGGGATTTCATTGTCATCCTGCTCCAAATTATTGTAATCGACCTGCTGCTGGGCGGTGACAACGCGGTGGTTATCGCGATGGCCTGCCGTAAACTGCCCGCCCATCAGCGCAACAAGGCGATTGTCATCGGTACGATTGGTGCGATTGTGGCGCGCGTGGTCTTGTTGATTGTCGCGGTAAGCCTGCTGAACCTGCCTTATCTGAAGCTGGTCGGTGGACTGTTGCTGCTGTGGATTGGCATCAAGCTTGTCGCCAACGAAGACGAAGAGAGCGATATCAAGAGCGCCACCAGCCTCTGGAAAACGGCAATGACTATCGTGGTGGCCGACGTGGTGATGTCACTGGATAACGTATTGGCGGTGGCTGCTGCCGGTAAAGGCGATTTCCTGGTGGTGGCGCTGGGCGTCGTTATCAGTATTCCTATCATCGTGGCAGGCAGCAAGCTGGTGCTGGCGATTATCAACCGCTTCCCGGCGGTGGTGATGCTGGGTGGTGCGCTGATTGGCTGGATTGCAGGCAGCATGCTGGTCGAAGACCCGGCGATTGCGCATCTGAAAATGGCGACCATCAATCATCTGCCTACCATCGGCGGTATCGTTGGCGCGGTGCTGGTACTCTTGATTGGCATGGGTAAGGGCAAGCTTGCAGAAAGAAGCAGCTGATTTTCGCGCCTTCCCCGCACTGAAAAGATGCCATTGCGCTTAAAAAGAAAACCCCAGAGGAAATTCCGCTGGGGTTTTTGTTTATCCGGACCTTATTGCCTGATTACTTGAAGCTCTCGGCGGCGGTCTGGGCAATCGCGATTTCATTCGGGTTGGCGGAGCCGCTGACTCCCACAGAACCGATAACGCTGTTTTTGAACATCACCGGATTACCGCCGCCCAATGGCACCATGCCAGGCAGCGTGGCGATGGCAGGCTCCGTGCCGTTGGCGCGGCCCATGTATTTGTCGGTTGGCGTATGATACAGCGCACCGGCACGAGCTTTCAGGATGGAGGAGTCGATGCAGCCTACCGGCGCGTTGTCCATACGTTTGAAGGCCAGCAGTTGACCTGCCTGATCCAGTACCGCGATACAGACATTGGCATGCAGGCTTTCGGCTTTTTCAGTCGCGACGGAAATAAGCTTTTCCGCATCGCTGTAAGAAAGAATAGTTTGGGTCATGGTGGCGTTGGCGGAAAAGGCACTCAGGCTGCCAAGGGAACAAAGAGCAGCCAACATCAGTAATTTCTTCACGGTAAAACCCCTATATCATTAATAATATGGAAAGTAAGAGCAGGATGAAAATGACTAGATAAATAATGTGATTGATACAACAGCCGCCGTCTCATTTAATATGAACAATTAATAATGCGAGACGACGGTAAAACCTGAGAGTCTTATTTCAACGTTTTATTTCAGCGCAGTTAATGCGGCTTTGGCGGCTTCGTTATCCACATCGCCATTAGGGGTACTGACCCCAATAGCGCCGACAACCTGGCCATCCAGTTTAATAGGAATACCGCCGCCAAAAGGTAAAATACGTGGGTTGCCCAAAATATTCAAATTTCCCTGAGCAATTTTTTGCTGATAGGTATCGGTAGGCTGACCGAAATAAGCGGAGGTTTTGGCTTTCTCGGGTGCCAGGGCAATATTGGCCGGCGTTGAACCGTCAAGGCGGTCAAAAGTAATCAGTTGACCGGCAGCATCGACAATGGCAACTGCGCCGCCGATGTGGTGCGATTTAATGGTATCTTCCGCTTTTTGCAGCAAGACGTTGGCCTGATCGCGGGTCAGTACAGGAACCGCGGGTGATACCGTCTTCCGCTGCCTGTGCGGCAAAACCGGCCAGCAGTCCAGATACCAGTAGTGCACAAGTTACTTTCTTCATAGCAAATCTCACTTTTTATAACACATTATGCGGGCACGAAAATCGTCGCCCGCCACGTCGGATATCGAGCAGAATATCAGGCCGCACTCTTATTCATGCCGTTGATTTTATTATTTTTGTTACCAAACTTTTGCTTAATCAGGTAATCCAGACTCCAGCGGCCCGGACCGTTTACCACCAGCAGCAGGAAACCGGCAGCGCAGGAAGCATTTTTCAGCCAGACCATCAGGTGGGCGTGGCTGTATCCCTGATAAAACAGGAAACCGGCGACAATAGAGAACACGGCCATAAAGATAGAGGTGAAGCGCGTCAGGAAACCAAAGGCAATGGCAATACCGCCACCGACCTCAAGCAGAACGACCAGCGGCAGGAAGAACGCGGGCACATTGTTTTGCGCCATGAGCGCAACGTTGTCGGAATAATGAACAATTTTATCGGCACCTGATGCAAAAAACAGCCCAACGGCCAAAATACGCGCTACGACATAAGCCAGATCTGAAGATTTATTCATATTTTATTTCGCTACGTTAATAATAAATGGGTGTATCCCTTCGTCTTCCCAACGACAGTATTATTAGCTGTGATTTGAAATCCGGCAGGATAAATTGACATTGCAGAAAATTAAAACTCACCAACCGATAACATTTGTAATACATTTTTATCACGCTGACACGTTTGAAAACAGTATCAATCGGTTATCGATAACCTTCACTCTGGTTATTTATCACTGAGGGGAATTATTTAATTGTTGTTTATTTCGGCGGAAAGGGAATTATTCTCCGGGAAATTCTGCCCAGAGAATAAATAGGCACTTTTTGTATAAGCGAAAACCTCGGCGCGCTCACAAAATAGTTTTTTATTGGTTGCCGTGACTAATTATTTATTGATCCGTGTCTCTGCGATGCTTATAACGCAATAACCTTTCTTTTAGAGAGGGCGATTATTGATAATTCCAAATCTTCTCGGCTATCTGCACAAAATGGCGCGCGACCGGCGACAATTCGCTCCAGGAGTGAAACTGCAAGCCAAAGGTACGCGGCATGACCAGCAGCGGCATCGGGATTTCCACCAGCGGAATGGCCGGTTGAATCTCTTCCAGCGCGCGTCGCGAAACAAAGCTCAACAGATTGGTTTCGACAATGACCGAATGCAGCGTGGCAATGGAGTTGGCTTCAATCTGGATACGCGGCGGCGGATAACCCCCTGCCCGCAAGCGCTGCTCCAGCCACTGACGTGTGGCCACTTTCTTGGACGGCAGCAGCCAGTTGTACTGATCGAGCTGTTCCGAGTTCGGGTGTATTCCGGCCAGCGGGTGATCCTTGCTGGCCACCAGCACCACCGGATCGTCGAGCAGAGGACGCGAGATAAACTCGTTACTCTTTTCAGGCAGAAAACCCAGAATAATGTCGAGCTGCTTCTCGCGCAGCGTACTTTGCAGCAGATCATTCATGCCGACCTTGACGTCCAGCCGCACACTGGGTGCTTCTTCGAGCAGGCGCTTTGCCAGTTGCGGCAGCATGAATTCGGCCGCCGTCGCCGCAGCCCCCAGACGAATATGCCCGGCGGTGCCTTCGGCCAACGCGCTCATGTCGCGCTGGGTGACTTCCATATCCTGTACGATTCTTTGAGCTCGCTCACAAAGTAGCAACCCCGCTTCGGTCAAACGAATCCCTCTACCGACCTTTAAAATCAGTCGAGTATTGTAGATTTTCTCGAGTCTCTGGATGCATTTTGTCAGTGCGGGTTGAGTGATACCAAGGGTTATCGCGGCACGTCCCAGATGTCCTGTGTCCTGAATTGCCAGGAAATAGCGTAGGTATTTCAGTTCCATTCCATTCCTCGTAGGAATCAATAAATAAAATTCAGGCGTTATGATTTATCTTTTAACAGTGCCAATATGGGTAAAAATAGCACTGGAGTAGCGTATGACCTATAAGTTTTTGATGACCGCACCGGCCCTTGGCGCGGCGGGCCGCAAGGTTTTGGCGGACGCAGGTTGCGAAGTGGATTACCTGCAAAATGCCAACGACGGACAGGAAGTCGAACAGTTGATGGCAACCCATGCCTATGACGCCGTGATTTCCCGCACGGTAACCTTGTCTGCCAAGGCAATTGAATCCTGCCCTTCGCTGAAAATTATCTGCAAGCACGGCGTGGGGGTGACCAACATCGACGTCGCCGCCGCGACTGCGCGCGCTATTCCTGTTCTGACGACCCCGGCAACCAATGCCCAGTCGGTCGCCGAACTGACGGTGGGCCTGATGCTGAGCGCCGCCCGTCAACTGCCGTTCTTCCAGCATGAAATTGCCGAAGGCCGCTGGACGCGCAGCAGCGAAGGCATCGAGCTTTATGGCAAGACGCTGGGTCTGGTCGGCTACGGCGAGATTGGTCGTCGCGTGGCGCACATCGCCAAGGCCATCGGCATGCGTACCGCTTTCTTCGATCCGGCCATTCCTCAGGGAACCGATTCTTCCGACGCCGTGCAGTATGCAACCTTGCAGGAACTCCTGAAAAACAGCAACGTGCTGAGCCTGCACTGCCCGGTCAACAAGGCGACACGCCTGATGCTGAATGCCGACACGCTGGCTCAGCTGCCGCCACGCGCTATCGTTATCAATACCTCTCGCGGTGAGCTTATCGACGAGCCTGCTCTCGCGCAGGCGTTGACTGACGGCAAACTCGCCGCGGCCGGTCTCGACACCGTGGCCGTAGAGCCACTCCCTCTTGACCATCCCTTCCGTCAATTCAGCAATATCGTCATGACTCCGCATATCGGCGGCACGACGCCTGAAGCACTGGATGCCGTGGCACGTTCCGCCGCGCAGCAGTGTCTGGACTTTTTACAACAGCAGCGGATCAACGCGCGCGCCTGTGTAAATCCTGAAGTTTTGAATAAAGGAGAGTAACGAATGACTTCTCGCAGCGAATGGCCAGCTGGCTACTTTATCGGTTCTCGCGACCATGTGCCTGACTCTGCCACGGTCGAGGCATTCAGCCGTCTGCCGGTCCCGAACATCGGCGACTGTATGGGCCGCAGCGTTGCCGCCCTTGGGTTACAACCTTATCACGCAGACAGCAAAGCGGTGCTTTGTGGACCGGCACTGACCGTCAAGGTACGTCCAGGCGATAACCTGATGATTCACAAGGCCATCGAGATGGCAAAACCGGGCGACGTTATCGTCGTTGATGGTTCCGGCGACCTGACACAGGCGCTGATAGGCGGCCTGATGCGCACTTCGGCGCTGACCAAAAAGATTGCCGGTTTCGTCATCGACGGCGCTATCCGTGACTTGAACGAGTGGGCGGAAGGCGGCATCGCCGTGTTCGCACGTGGCAATACCCTGCGCGGGCCAAGCAAGGACGGTCCGGGCCAGGTGAACGTAACGGTTTCCTGCGCGGGTCTTATCGTCAACCCGGGCGACCTGATTGTCGGTGATGCGGACGGCGTGATTGCCATTCCTTACGCGGAACTGGATGACCTGTTGCCGAAGGTGCAAAAACACGCGCAGCGTGAAGAAGAGATTAGAGCGCATAACGCGTCAGGCACCACAGATCCTGAGCGTTTCAACAGCTTACTGCGCGCCAAAGGCTGCCCAGTCTAAGCAATATAAAAATATTTAAACTATCTTTGGGGTGGCAACACCCCTTTTTGCTGCATAAAGAGACGCAAGCAGCATTGCAGGGTCGCGGTCTGGACAAGGGAAATTCTTCTGTCCCCACGCGAACTCCGTATCAACCTCTGTGTATTATTTTGAAAAGGAGCGGACATGAAACTCGTGTTAAAAACCATGAGCCTCACAATAGGTCTATTACTGGCTGGCGGATTACAGGCCAAAGACACACTTCCCCCAACGTTACCGACGCAGCAGGATGCGCGTTTACAGCAGGTAGCCACCTCGACCCACGTCTGGAACGGGCTTACGGTCACTACCGGCGGACGCATTTTTGCTTCCTTTACGCAATCCGAAGGACCGGGTCTGCAACTGGGTGAAGTGGGCGAAAACGGCAAGGTTACGCCGTATCCCGACGCAGAATGGAATCAATGGAAACCGTCCGATCCTGAACACCACTTCCTTCACGTCAATGCGCTGCGCATCGGTCCCGATGGCAATCTCTGGGCTGTTGATGCGGGTAATACTGGAATCGGTACCGGTGCAAAATCGGTCGATGGCGGTGCCAAGCTGGTGAAGATTGACCCGGCGACCAACAAAGTGGTTAAAACCTACCTGATCAAGCCTCCGGTACAGAAGACCGCCAGCTACATTGATGATGTCCGTTTTAACGGTCATTACGCCTATATGACCGATCCGGGCGCAGTCGGTCTGGTCGTGCTGAATCTGGATACCGGCAAGGCACACCGCGTGCTGGACAATCAGCCGCTGTCGATTGACCACGACCCTATTTATGCCGACGGCAAGAAACTGATTCTGCCAAACGGCCAGGAGAAACGTGTAGGTCTGGACCAGCTGGAAGTCTCTCCAGACGGCAAATGGCTGTATTACCAGGCGATTCCGGGTCCATTGGCGCGTATCGAAACGCGTTACCTGAACGATGATTCACTGCCGGCCAGCGAAGTGAACAAGCATGCCGAGAAAGTGATTGATACCTGGAGCACCGGCGGTACGGCCATTGACAGCGAAGGCAACATCTACGCGTCGGACATCAACACCCGTTCCATCAAGCGTATTACCCCGGAAGGCAAGGTTTCAACCGTTATCTCCGATCCGCGTCTGGTGTGGATTGATGCGATGTGGGTAACCGATGGCGCACTGTGGATGCCGTCCGGTCAGATCAACCGCACACCGGCGACCACCGGCGGTAAAGCATCGACGGTGGAATATCCGGTCAAGATGTACAAGCTGCCTCTGCCAATCAAACCTTCACCACTCGACCACTCGTAATCGACGTGTGCTGAAGTCAGCAAGGTGTTACGCAAAACAGCCGCAACGCGGCTGTTTTTTTATTCTCAGGAAAAACTCAGAGAAAAATCAGCAAAAAATCAGATGACACGCGAGTATTGCCGCTGTCTGAGCTGTTGACGCAGGTAAATATCGAAACACATGCAGAGAGTGCGGATGAGGTATCGGCCTTTGGGCGTAACCGTTAAGCCGTTATCTTTTATGTCCACCAGCCCGTCTTGTTGCAGCGGCGCGAGCATTCGCAGGTCTTCGGCAAAATAATCAGGAAAACTCAGCCGATGCCGTTTTTCGATAGCGCCGAAATCCAGACTGAAATGGCACATCAGCGACGTAATTACGTCACGCCGTACGCAATCATCCACCGTCATCGCCAACCCACGCCACATCGCCTGCCCTTGAGAATTCACCTGTGAGGCATAGATTTTCAGCGATTTTTCATTTTGTGCGTAGGTATTCCCGATCATGCTTATTGCCGACACGCCAAGCCCCAGTAAATCGCTGTCGCCGTGCGTGGTGTAACCCTGAAAATTGCGATGCAGCACCCCGTTTTTTTGCGCAATGGCCAGTTCGTCATCGGGCCGGGCAAAGTGGTCCATGCCGATAAACCGATAGCCGGATGCCGTCAGAAAGGCCGTGCTTTCCTGCAAAATGCGCAAGCGAGTTGCGGCATCGGGTAAGTCCTCTACTTTTATTTTGCGCTGGGCTGCAAACAGGCTCGGCATATGCGCGTAATTGAATACACTCAGCCTGTCAGGGTTTAATACCGCCACGCGCTGCAACGTAAGGGCAAAACTTTCGGCAGTTTGTCTGGGCAGTCCATAAATCAGGTCGATGTTGGTTGAACTGAAACCCAGCGTTTTCGCGCGCGCCATCAGCGAAAAGATAAAGGTTTCATCCTGCACCCGATTCACGGCTTGCTGCACGTCTTTATTGAAATCCTGCACGCCCATGCTCAGACGAGTAAAACCCTCGCGGTGTAAATGATCCAGTACATCCAGCTCGATTTCGCGAGGATCAATCTCCAGTGATAATTCGGCCGCAGGCAAGAAATCGAAATGATGGCGCAATAACGTCATCAGGCGGCTTATCTGTCTTTTGTCGAGAAAGGTGGGTGTCCCGCCGCCCCAATGCATCTGGCTGACCTTGCGGCCACGAAATAGCACGGCGCGATGCGCTATCTCTTTTTCAAGCAGGTCAAGATACGCCTCCGCCTTATGCTGCTGGCGCGTCACCTGCTTGTTGCATCCGCAGAAGTAGCAAAGGCGATGACAAAAGGGAATGTGGACATACAGAGAAAGGGGGCGGTCGGGAAAACGTGCAACGGCGCGTAAAAAATCGTGTTGTCGAAAGTCGGGGCTGAATTCCAGCGCGGTAGGATAAGAGGTGTAACGTGGCCCGGACCCGTTATATTTTTGAATCATGGCCGTATCCCATTCGATAGACGCTGCCGACATGCCGACTCCAGAATGCTGCTGAAAGGCCCGAAAACCTAGGGGCGTTCACGGCTGTCGCGCTGACGACGCCGTTCCGACCGTCGCGGCAGAAGCGGTTGTCTGCGGGAGGGTGCAAGGCCAACCCTGCGCAGGCGTGACTTCTGGTTCGACAGGCGCTTAAGTCTACCCAACAGGCAGGCAACAAAACACACGAAGAATGAGGTGATGACCAATACAATGATATTCATCAATCTGGCTTGAAAAAGAGTTTAGAAAGAGGGGTTAAATAACCTGATTTGCGTCAACAGGCAATAGAGTTCGCAATCCGAATGCACTTCCAGTTTGCTCATTGCCCGCAGTTTATGGGCGCTTACCGTTTTCGGGCTAAGATTCATCTGCTCAGCGATGTCGTTAAAACTGAGCCCTTTCAGAAGCAGGCGCAGCACTTCCATCTCTCTTAGCGACATCTCTTTTCCACTCAGATCACCGCCTTTAAATAGCGCTTTCATTAATCCGTTCTTAACATATATATCATTATTCATCACGGCAACGATGGCCTGCTCCAGCGTTTTTTCACAGCTGTTCATTGTGATATAACCTGCCGCGCCCATATCGAGAATCGCGCGCATAATGGCAGAATGTTTATAGGGCGAGATAACGATAATTTTAAGAAGTGGATATTTTCTGGCGAGCCATTTAATTAATCCGTAGCCATCCAGCGTGGAAATAGGTTTACCCGATGCTTGCGTATTTAGGGAATAACCCAAAATCAGCAGATCGATGCGGTTTGCGGCCAGCAGGGTAACGAGTTCGCCGGGGCTGCCCGTATCGACGACATGAGGCGGCAGCGCAGACCTTGAGCCCGTGTTGAGATTGACCATTTTGTTGATAAGACAGCAAATCCCCTTTCTGACCAACTGCAACTCTTCGGCAACGACAATATTTATGCTCATAGCCCTTTTCTTCACATCCCTGAGTCAAAGGTTTTAAACAGATAATCGAAGTCATAAATATAACTGATTACACTGGCGAGGCGCGTGATTATTTAATTAAACCTTTATCTGGTTTCCCATTGATTGATCTTCACTTCTATCAATAATTAAGACTTTATTTTATAAACTTATATATTCATATGAATTATAAAATAGCGTGCTTTGTTTACGGATGTTCAAAAGAATTTTATCAAGTAGGGAGATAGAGAAGAAAGTTTAAGAGGATTATAACAAGGCAATTAAAGAAAAAAGGGCGTTGCGGTATCGACTGAAATGATTGAAAGGGCCAAGCCAGAAAGGCGTGGCACAATGGCCCCTCGACAGATGCTCTGCCGAGAGGCTTTATGACTAGACGCGGTAAATCAGTTGCCGCCTTTCAGCAGGCGATACATGTTTTCGCCCTGCTCTTCGTCTTCGTCGTCTTCATCGCCAAGCTCGATGCCCAGCAATTCCATCAGGACGTCGATGCGGTCCAACGTTTGATCAACATAGCTTTGATCTTCTGCGCTCAGGGTTTTCCCTTCGTCCAGCAGATCCAGCAGAGAATCAAGGCGTGCGTCGTTTTCAAGCAGCGTCAGTTCTTCTTCCGGCGGCAAGACTGGCGCAGCGTCTTTCTTCGGCTTCTCGGCCTTTTGCGCTTTTGGTTTTTCTTTATAGACCGTCTCGACTATCAAGGGGACGGCTTTCTTGCTGCCGATACGAGGATCGGTTTTCTTGCCCGCCGTGCCAGACTTGTTTTTGTCGGCATCAGGATTGGCGCGTGAGCCTGGTTTGTGGCCACGATGTTTGTTGTCACGCTTACGATCGCGCGCTTCGATATCAAGCTCAACGCGACTTTTTTCTTCGTTTTAGACGTCGCGGCTTTGGCACGCGGTGCTTTCGCTGACTGGTTCATAGCATCTACTCTTAGGTGTGTTCATTTAGTATAGAATTGCGGCGGAATCTAGCAGAAAGCGAACAAAGAAAAAAGGCAACAAGTTAACCTTGTCACCTTTTTATTTTTTCCAATGGAAGAATTTTAGTACACAGCTGTCCATGTGCGGCAATCATGTCCCTGTTTTCCGTTGCCTGAGTCGCCTTCCACGGCGAATTTTCCGTTAAGTCCGTGCAGCCACGATGCGTTCCAAACCTCCCTCAACGCCTGCTCGTCCGTGCATCCGTCTTGCGTTCATCGTGTAATAAAACTTTACCCTAACGCGCTAAAGGCTCAAGATACCGCCGCAAAGCCTGGGAGGCAGATTTGACAAGCCACCAGCAACGTAATGAATTTCATTGATAATTATTGTTTTAGTATAAAAACTCGCGTTTTAGCTCGCATTAAAAATGGCAAAACTCTCACAGCTTAATGGCAGAAATCGCAACTGCTATCATTTCTTTGAATGATTTTTCACCATGCAGTGTGTAAAACAGAAACACATCGCGCCTCTGATACAGCTATAATCGCCAGCCAGATACTGACGCCTCACGGAGACACACGTTTTGACCAGCCAAACCTACAACTACCATATGACTCATTTCGTCATCAGTGCCCCGGATATCCGGCATCTACCGAGTGATGTGGGCATTGAAGTCGCCTTTGCTGGTCGTTCAAACGCCGGGAAATCCAGTGCGCTCAATACGCTGACCGAGCAAAAAAGCCTTGCGCGTACCAGTAAGACGCCGGGCCGTACCCAGCTTATCAACCTGTTCCAGGTCGAAGAAGGTGTTCGTCTGGTCGACTTGCCGGGCTACGGCTACGCGCAGGTACCGGAAGAGATGAAACGCAAATGGCAGCGCGCACTCGGCGAATACCTGCAAATGCGTAACTGCCTGAAAGGTCTGGTGGTGTTGATGGACATTCGCCACCCTCTGAAAGATCTCGACCAGCAGATGATTCAGTGGGCCGTAGATGTCGGCACGCCTGTGCTGGTACTGCTGACCAAGTCGGACAAGCTGGCTTCGGGCGCTCGTCAAAAGCAGCTGAAACTGGTGCGTGAAGAAGTGGAGTCATTCATGGGTGATATTCAGGTTGAAACCTTCTCGTCCCTGAAAAAACCGGTGTGGATAAACTGAAGGCCAAGCTGAACAGCTGGTTTAGCGAAATTCCACCGGAAGTGTTGGAAGAAGGGCTTGCAGACGAATAAGTCCGACAGTCGCAACGTAAAAAACAGGGTAGCCTCGGCTGCCCTTTTTTATGCGCGCCATGTAGAGAAACAGGTCTGATGCGATTGTGGAAATAGCAGCAAAACTTCAGAAAATCTTACCAAAAGCCCAATAAAAAACGCCCCAGACATAAATGCCTGGGGCGGCTAAAATATTCAGCCAAATCCGATTACGTGAAGTAAAAGGTCTGAAAGATAGAACATCTTACCTCTGTACCCTACGTCTGAGACTTTACCTCATTTTTTTGAGATGAAAAAGTATTTTTTGTAGTTTACTTACACAAAAGTTGAGGGATATGCGATCAGCCTCATCCTTTTTCACCTAACTGATGTTGTTTAATTACAAAATCAGCTTATTTTATCGTCACTTAGTGAGCCTGATCCCAGTTTTCACCGACACCGACATCAACTTGCAGCGGTACGGCGAGCGTCATGCTGCTTTCCATAAGCTGGCGGATTGTTTCCTTTGCACTTTCAAGGTCATCCTTGTGCACTTCAAACACCAGTTCATCGTGCACCTGCATGATGATGCGGGCGCGGGGAGCATCGGGGGTTGCCAGCCAGTCGGCTACCTTAATCATGGCGCGTTTGATGATATCCGCAGCCGTGCCCTGCATCGGAGCATTGATGGCGGCGCGTTCGGCACCTTTGCGACGCATGGCGTTGCTGGACTTGATGTCGGGCAGATACAGGCGACGGCCGTCCAGCGTTTCAACATAACCCTGCTCGGACGCCTGCTTGCGGGTGCGCTCCATGTACTCAAGCACGCCCGGATAGCGTTCGAAATAGAGATCCATATAACGCTGCGACTCTTTGCGCGGAATATTCAGCTGACGCGACAGGCCAAAGGCGCTCATGCCGTAAATCAGGCCAAAGTTGATGGCCTTGGCACTGCGGCGCTGCTCACCGGTAACTTTTTCCACTTCGGTGCCAAAGACTTCGGCCGCCGTGGCGCGGTGAATATCCTGCCCTTCGGAGAAGGCATCCAGCAGCCCTTTGTCTTTCGACAGATGCGCCATGATGCGCAACTCGATTTGCGAGTAGTCGGCCGCGACGATGCAGTAGTCTTCAGGGGCAATAAAGGCCTGACGAATACGACGTCCTTCGTCGTTGCGAACCGGAATGTTTTGCAGGTTGGGATCGCTTGAAGACAGACGCCCGGTTGCGGTGACCGCCTGATGATAGGAGGTATGCACTCGACCCGTTTCAGGGCTTATCATCAGCGGCAGCTTGTCGGTATAGGTCGATTTCAGCTTGGCCAGGCCACGATACTCGAGAATCACCTTGGGCAGCGGATAGTCCAGTGCCAGCTCGGCCAGAACTTCCTCATTGGTAGACGGTGCGCCGCCAGGGGTTTTCTTGAGGATAGGCAACTGCTGTTTCTCGTACAGAATTGCCTGCAACTGTTTGGTTGAAGAGAGGTTGAACGGCTCTTCTGCGAGTTCGTGCGCTTTAGTTTCAAGCTCGTTCAGGCGCAGCGCCAGCTCTTTGGAGTGCGCGGCCAGGATATTCTGGTCAATGAGCACGCCGGTGCGCTCGATGTGCGACAGCACCGCGACCAGCGGCATATCGACATCGGTAAACACCGTTTTCAGGCCCGGCTCTTTGGCAATCTTTGGCCACATCTCCTGATGCAGACGCAGCGTGACGTCGGCGTCTTCGGCAGCGTAGGGCCCGGCCTGCTCCAGCGCAATCTGGTTGAAGGTCAGCTGATTTTTACCTTTGCCCGCAATCTCTTCGAAGGTGACGGTCTTGTGACCCAGTACGCGGTCGGCCATGCTGTCCATGTCGTGACGACCCGAAACGCTGTCGAGAACATAGGACTCGATCATGGTGTCGAAGCTGATGCCCTGAAGCTCGATGCCATACTTCAGCAGCACGCCGCGATCGAACTTGAGGTTTTGTCCGACCTTGGCCTGCGCCGGATCTTCGAGCAGCGGCTTGAGTTGTTTGAGCACCTCGTTGCGATCGAGCTGGGCTGGCGAGTCCAGATAATCATGCGCGACCGGCAGATAGGCGGCAACGCCGGGTTCGATGGCAAAAGAGAGGCCGACCAGATTGGCGGTCAGCGTATCCAGCCCATCGGTTTCGGTATCAAACGCGAACACCTCGGAATTTTTCAGCAATACCAGCCATTGATCCAGCGTCTCCTGGTCGAGGATGGTGACATACCCCTCCTGCGGGAGCTGAGCGCGCTCTACAGCGGTTGCAGCGCTGCTTTCAACGTTGGGTACAGCCCCTTTCCTGCTCGCTGCGGCGACGCCTTTCTTGCCGTTTAACCAGCCACCCTGATCGACATCGGCCAGCCAGCGTTTGAACTCGTAGCGCTCGAACAGCCCCTTGAGTTCTTCATCATTCGGCTCACTCACGGTGAGATCGGCGCAGGTGATCTCCAGCTCGACATCGGTCTTGATGGTCGCGAGCTGATAAGACAGGTAGGCCACCTCTTTGTTGTCGGCAAGCTTGGCAGCCATGGTTTTTGAACCACGGAAACCGAGGGTCGAAATTTTGTCGAGATCGCCGTACAGCGCGTCAAGACCGCCAATGCCCTGCAACAGCGCCTGCGCAGTTTTCTCGCCCACACCCGGAACGCCCGGGATGTTATCCGACGAGTCGCCCATCAGCGCCAGATAATCGATAATAAGCTCGGGAGGAACGCCATACTTGGTTATCACTTCATCCGGGCCCAGAATCGCGTTGTTCATGGTGTTAATCAGGGTCACAGCGGGCGTAACCAGCTGCGCCATGTCTTTATCACCTGTACTAATCAGCACGCTGTGACCCGCCTTCTCGGCTTCGAGCGCCAGCGTCCCTATTACATCGTCGGCTTCGACGCCCGCAACGACCAGAAGCGGCAGCCCCATTGACTTGACCATCTGATGCAGTGGTTCGATCTGGGCGCGCAGGTCATCGGGCATTGGCGGACGATGCGATTTATATTCGGCAAACAGCTCGTCGCGGAAGGTTTTGCCTTTGGCGTCAAACACGACGGCGACATGGCTTGGCTGATACTGCAACAGCAGGCTGCGCAGCATGTTCAGCACGCCGTACATCGCGCCCGTGGGTTCGCCCGCACCATTGGTGAGCGGCGGAACGCATGGTAGGCGCGGTAAAGGTAAGACGAACCGTCTACCAGGATCAGGGGTTTTCAGCAATCTGGGCCATAACTCTTCTTTATACGTGGCATGTCATACCCCTAAGCATGCCATAGCTGAGGTTAAAGGCGAACCTTGAAAGGAAATTTGATGTTGATCCTGCGAGGTTTATCGCAGGATCTTCCTGTGGATAACTTTGTGAGTAAAATTCTATCTCGATCACCGATTCATGTTGCCTATATCAGAAGGGATCGATATAAGGCCGGTAATCATTGAGTTATACGGCTGACGGCGCTCTTCAGGCTGTCATTTTTATTTAATCTTCATTGTGGATATAAAATAAAACGTAATAATGAATCCGTCATTCCGGCATGAAAAATAGAATTTGAACACGGCGATATTTATGACGATTTAGGTGATTAAGATAAAGCGTAATCAAAGGGAGTTGTTCAAAAAGCAGACAGGTTTTAAACGAATAATACGGGGACGAGTAAGGGGGTGGAAATATAAACGCCAGCGCGATGCCGGCGTTTATAAAGAGGCTTATTTCTGTGTTGTCAGGAAATTGACTACATCAGAGAACTGTTTCACGTACGCGTCCATCGAGCTGGTGTCGAGGCCATCGTTTTTAATCTGATACTTGCCGTTAACATAAACGGAAGGCACGCCCTGCAAACCAAAATCGGCAGCGGCTTTCTCTTCCTGCACGACCAGAGATTTTACAACGAAGCTATTAAGGGCAGCATCGTAATCCTGACCGCTAACACCGGCTTTAATAAAGACGTCACGAATGTCGGCTTCGGTTTTGACGGTTTGTGATTTCTGCACCGCATCAAACATTAGCGGGCTGACTTTATCTTCAACACCCAGCGCCATGGCTACAGCCCAGGCTTGAGTCAGCTGCTTACCTAATGGACCCAGGAATTCGACGTGATACTTCACATATTTCACGCCCTGCGGCAGGTTTTTACGCACGTTGTCGGAAACATGCCATACCTGTTCGAATTCGTAGCAGTGCGGGCAGTAGAACGAGAAAAATTCGACAACCTGCGGCTCGCTCGCCAATGGCTTATCCAGTTTCGTATATTGCGTACCCTCAGAAAATTGAGCGGCCGATGCACTAAAGGCCAATACCATTCCGATTAGAGCTAGCATTATCTTTCTGGCAGAAAAAAGGTTCTTCATACTCATCCATCTCCGTTTAAATAATTATATAAAGCTTATTTCGTTGCTCAGTACATTGGCATCAACTGTAAAGGTGGTGCCCGTAACTTATTAATTTGTTCTTTAAATGCTGCCGCCTGACCTAACCAGAAATCCTCATCTTTCATCCAGGGGAAACTGTTCGGGAAGGCGGGGTCCTGCCAGCGACGAGTTACCCAGGCCAAATAATAGACCATGCGCATTGCACGTAGCGGTTCAATCAGAGCGAGTTCACGGTTGTCGAAATCGCTAAATTCGCCGTAGGCCTCAAGTAAAGTATCCAGCTGGATAAGCTGCTCGCTGCGTTCACCATGCAACAGCATCCATAAATCCTGGATGGCAGGACCATTACGGGCATCATCCAAATCGACAAATATCGGGCCGTCGCGCCACAGAATATTGCCCGGATGGCAATCGCCGTGTAATCGGCGTGGTTGCCAGTCGTGATGCCAATATTCACCTACTGTGGCGATTAATGAATCCAGCACCGTGAGAAATGCAGCGCGCTGTTTTGCGGGAATTAACTCACTGCTCGCGAGAACATTACGGGGTTCGACCAGATATTCGGTCAAATCCATAGTAGGACGATGCGTAAAGAGATTTTCGCTGCCGACCTGATGGATTCTGCCAAGAAAACGCCCGACGCCTTCGAGTTGATCGAGATTATCTATTTCGTATTGTCGACCGCCAATGCTCGGAAAGAGCGTGAACATATAGCCCTGATGGTGGTGAAGCGTTTTGCCCTGAAGGGAAACGGGAGCAACGGCGGGAATTTCTACGGCAGAGAGATCGTGAGAAAAACGATGCTCCTCTTCGATTTGTTCGGCACGCCAGCGCTCGGGACGATAAAACTTCACCACATAGCGTTGACGATTTTCGTCGAGGAACTGATAAACCCGATTCTCGTAGCTATTGAGCGCGGTCAAACCTGACTCGGCAATCAAGCCTACACTTTCCAGCGCATCAAGGATAAGGTCTGGAGACAGTGCCTGAAAATTAAAAGCAGAATTATTCATAACTTCATTCAGATTGGCCAGAGAGCAAAACGATAGTCGGAAATAGTATCATCAATTTTTAGCCTCAAGCATGAAGTTCACATAAGTTTACATCAATCCTGGAGGATCCCTCGCAGGCGTAAAATTGCCGTTTTGACAGCCTGTTTCCCGGCGTTTTAATCTGTTAATGCAGTTTGTCGTGACAATAGGGCGCATTTTTAGCGTTTATTCTGTCATGGCCAACAGGCGTTTTTTCGCAGCAATGTGAATGGCCTGGCTTTAAAATGAATAGATGCAGCGCAAAGGAGCAATAACATGATTGGCAGGCAGATTACGGGCGTCATCCTGGCAGGCGGCCGTTCGACAAGAATGGGACAAGACAAGGGCTTGGTAGAAATAGACGGGCAGCCCCTGTTTGCCTATATCGGCAGAAAACTCGAATTGCAGGTCAAAACCGTTTTGGTCAGCTGTAATCGCCATCAGGACCGTTATGCGGCGCGTTATCCTACCATTTCGGATGTCATCCCCGACTTTGCAGGGCCGTTATCCGGCATGCTGGCAGGATTGATTGCCAGTGAAACAGAGTGGGTTGTCTTCGTTCCGTGTGATGCTCCCGCCTTCCCCGAGCACTTGGTCGCTCGTCTCTGGGAGGGTAAAGGCCTGTCGCTGGCGGCCTATGCCGAAGACGCGAATCGCGCGCATCCGGCGCTTTGTCTGCTCCATAAAAGTCTGATACCGGTGCTTGAAGATTACCTGACGCGAGGCGAAAGAAAGGTGATGTTGTTCTTTAAACACTGTCATGCCCAGCCAGTACGCTTTGATAAAGAAGAATATTTTTCCAATCTCAATACACCTGATGAGGTTGCAGCGTGGCAGAATTCGATGAGGACTACGCCATGATCCCGCTTCTCGGCATTGTTGCACGAAGCGGAACTGGGAAAACCACCTTGCTCAAGCAGCTCATACCTTATCTGCGTCACCACAATATCCGCGTAGGGCTTATCAAGCACAGTCATCATTCTGTTGACGTCGACACGCCAGGCAAAGACAGTTTTGAATTGAGAAAGGCGGGCGCAGACCAAACCATGGTGGCAAGTAGCCAACGCTGGGCGCTCATGACCGAAACACCTGCCGCCGAGACACTGGATCTGCACTATTTAGCCAGCCGATTTGATGAATCGACGCTCGATATCATTTTGGTAGAAGGCTTCAAGCACGAAAAAATTGCGAAAATTGCCCTGTTTCGAGAGGCGAGCGGCAAGGATATTGACGGTTTAGTTGATGATTTTGTGATTGCCATCGCGACAGATAAGCCTCTCGCAGTGAATATCCCGCAATTTGACCTCAATAATGTAGCCGAGATCGGCGATTTTATCGGCGAATGGCTTGGAGATTCAGTTTAAACAGGTTTTTTAGGCAAATAAAAAGGCCCGCGTCGAGAGACGGGGGCCTTTCCCTGGGGTTTGTCATGATTCGCAGACACAAAAAAACCCCAGTCTTTCGACTGAGGTTTTTCCGTTTGTTTGATGCCTGGCAGTTCCCTACTCTCGCATGGGGAGACCCCACACTACCATCGGCGCTACGGCGTTTCACTTCTGAGTTCGGCATGGGGTCAGGTGGGACCACCGCGCTACTGCCGCCAGGCAAATTCTGTTTATTTCCACCGCCTTCCCCTACTGCGGGCCGGCCATGAAAACCAATCTTTGAACAAGCTGATAGTTAAAACTGCGTCTCTTCAAAACACCTTCGGTGTTGTAAGGTTAAGCCTCACGGGTCATTAGTACTGGTTAGCTCAATGCATCGCTGCACTTACACACCCAGCCTATCAACGTCTTGGTCTTAAACGTCCCTTCAGGGGGCTCAAAGCCCCAGGGAAGACTCATCTCGAGGCAAGTTTCGCGCTTAGATGCTTTCAGCGCTTATCTTTTCCGCATTTAGCTACCGGGCAATGCCATTGGCATGACAACCCGAACACCAGTGATGCGTCCACTCCGGTCCTCTCGTACTAGGAGCAGCCCCTCTCAATCTTCCAACGCCCACGGCAGATAGGGACCGAACTGTCTCACGACGTTCTAAACCCAGCTCGCGTACCACTTTAAACGGCGAACAGCCGTACCCTTGGGACCTACTTCAGCCCCAGGATGTGATGAGCCGACATCGAGGTGCCAAACACCGCCGTCGATATGAACTCTTGGGCGGTATCAGCCTGTTATCCCCGGAGTACCTTTTATCCGTTGAGCGATGGCCCTTCCATTCAGAACCACCGGATCACTATGACCTACTTTCGTACCTGCTCGAGCCGTCACTCTCGCAGTCAAGCTAGCTTATGCCATTGCACTAACCTCACGATGTCCGACCGTGATTAGCTAACCTTCGTGCTCCTCCGTTACTCTTTGGGAGGAGACCGCCCCAGTCAAACTACCCACCAGACACTGTCCTCACCCCAGATTATGGGGCCGAGTTAGAACATCAAACATTAAAGGGTGGTATTTCAAGGTTGGCTCCACGCAGACTGGCGTCCACGCTTCAAAGCCTCCCACCTATCCTACACATCAAGGCTCAATGTTCAGTGTCAAGCTATAGTAAAGGTTCACGGGGTCTTTCCGTCTTGCCGCGGGTACACTGCATCTTCACAGCGAGTTCAATTTCACTGAGTCTCGGGTGGAGACAGCCTGGCCATCATTACGCCATTCGTGCAGGTCGGAACTTACCCGACAAGGAATTTCGCTACCTTAGGACCGTTATAGTTACGGCCGCCGTTTACCGGGGCTTCGATCAAGAGCTTCTCCTTGCGGATAACCCCATCAATTAACCTTCCGGCACCGGGCAGGCGTCACACCGTATACGTCCACTTTCGTGTTTGCACAGTGCTGTGTTTTTATTAAACAGTTGCAGCCAGCTGGTATCTTCGACTGTCTTCGGCTCGGGAAGCAAGTTCCTCCACCTGGTGACAGCGTGCCTTCTCCCGAAGTTACGGCACCATTTTGCCTAGTTCCTTCACCCGAGTTCTCTCAAGCGCCTGAGTATTCTCTACCTGACCACCTGTGTCGGTTTGGGGTACGATTCAATGTTACCTGATGCTTAGAGGCTTTTCCTGGAAGTGCGGCATCAACTGCTTCATCACCGTAGTGACTCGTCATCACGCCTCGGGGTTAAGGTGAACCGGATTTACCAGGAACACCCCCTACACGCTTAAACCGGGACAACCGTCGCCCGGCCAGCCTAGCCCTCTCCGTCCCCCCTTCGCAGTAACACCGAGTACAGGAATATTAACCTGTTTCCCATCGACTACGCCTTTCGGCCTCGCCTTAGGGGTCGACTCACCCTGCCCCGATTAACGTTGGACAGGAACCCTTGGTCTTCCGGCGTGCGGGTTTTTCACCCGCATTATCGTTACTTATGTCAGCATTCGCACTTCTGATACCTCCAGCAGACCTCACAGTCCACCTTCGACGGCTTACAGAACGCTCCCCTACCCAACAACGCCTAAGCGTCGCTGCCGCAGCTTCGGTGCATGGTTTAGCCCCGTTACATCTTCCGCGCAGGCCGACTCGACCAGTGAGCTATTACGCTTTCTTTAAATGATGGCTGCTTCTAAGCCAACATCCTGGCTGTCTATGCCTTCCCACATCGTTTCCCACTTAACCATGACTTTGGGACCTTAGCTGGCGGTCTGGGTTGTTTCCCTCTTCACGACGGACGTTAGCACCCGCCGTGTGTCTCCCGTGATAACATTCTTCGGTATTCGCAGTTTGCATCGAGTTGGTAAGCCGGGATGGCCCCCTAGTCGAAACAGTGCTCTACCCCCGAAGATGAGTTCACGAGGCGCTACCTAAATAGCTTTCGGGGAGAACCAGCTATCTCCCGGTTTGATTGGCCTTTCACCCCCAGCCACAAGTCATCCGCTAATTTTTCAACATTAGTCGGTTCGGTCCTCCAGTTAGTGTTACCCAACCTTCAACCTGCCCATGGCTAGATCACCGGGTTTCGGGTCTATACCTTGCAACTTGACGCCCAGTTAAGACTCGGTTTCCCTACGGCTCCCCTATACGGTTAACCTTGCTACAAAATATAAGTCGCTGACCCATTATACAAAAGGTACGCAGTCACACCACGAAGGTGCTCCCACTGCTTGTACGTACACGGTTTCAGGTTCTATTTCACTCCCCTCGCCGGGGTTCTTTTCGCCTTTCCCTCACGGTACTGGTTCACTATCGGTCAGTCAGGAGTATTTAGCCTTGGAGGATGGTCCCCCCATATTCAGACAGGATGTCACGTGTCCCGCCCTACTCATCGAACTCACAATCTGTGCGCTTTTGTGTACGGGAGTATCACCCTGTACCCTGCGACCTTCCAGACGCTTCCACTAACGCACAAACTGATTCAGGTTCTGGGCTGTTCCCCGTTCGCTCGCCGCTACTGGGGGAATCTCGGTTGATTTCTTTTCCTCGGGGTACTTAGATGTTTCAGTTCCCCCGGTTCGCCTCGCATGGCTATGTATTCACCATGCGATAGTGTGACGTATCACACTGGGTTTCCCCATTCGGGTATCGTCGGGTATAACGGTTCATATCACCTTACCGACGCTTTTCGCAGATTAGCACGCCCTTCATCGCCTCTGACTGCCTAGGCATCCACCGTGTACGCTTAGTCGCTTAACCTCACAACCCGAAGGTGTCTTTGCAGACGCATTCGAAGCCGTGATTATTTGAGAGACTCTGCTGCAGGTTACTCACTGCCCAATACTTCTACGGGGGCAGATTTCAGCTGCAGCGTTTCAATTTTTCAGCTTGTTCCAGATTGTTAAAGAGCAATATCTCAAACACGACTCGTTGAAGTCATCTTTAAGATATGAGTTTGCAAAAACTCGGTGACAACGTCTTTCACGCGTTGTCGAGTGGCGTCCCCAAGGGGATTCGAACCCCTGTTACAGCCGTGAAAGGGCAGTGTCCTAGGCCTCTAGACGATGGGGACACGAAAATGCAGCACCGAATCCACAGACCCGGCACTTTTTCGTATCTGCGCAGGTTTCCCTACTGCATCAACAGGTGCTCTTGCTCGTTTACATCTATCAGACAATCTGTGTGGACACTGCACAATGCGTATCTTGAGGTAAGGAGGTGATCCAACCGCAGGTTCCCCTACGGTTACCTTGTTACGACTTCACCCCAGTCATGAATCACAAAGTGGTAAGCGCCCTCCCGAAGGTTAAGCTACCTACTTCTTTTGCAACCCACTCCCATGGTGTGACGGGCGGTGTGTACAAGGCCCGGGAACGTATTCACCGTAGCATTCTGATCTACGATTACTAGCGATTCCGACTTCATGGAGTCGAGTTGCAGACTCCAATCCGGACTACGACGCACTTTATGAGGTCCGCTTGCTCTCGCGAGTTCGCTTCTCTTTGTATGCGCCATTGTAGCACGTGTGTAGCCCTACTCGTAAGGGCCATGATGACTTGACGTCATCCCCACCTTCCTCCGGTTTATCACCGGCAGTCTCCTTTGAGTTCCCGACATTACTCGCTGGCAACAAAGGATAAGGGTTGCGCTCGTTGCGGGACTTAACCCAACATTTCACAACACGAGCTGACGACAGCCATGCAGCACCTGTCTCAGAGTTCCCGAAGGCACTAAGCTATCTCTAGCGAATTCTCTGGATGTCAAGAGTAGGTAAGGTTCTTCGCGTTGCATCGAATTAAACCACATGCTCCACCGCTTGTGCGGGCCCCCGTCAATTCATTTGAGTTTTAACCTTGCGGCCGTACTCCCCAGGCGGTCGACTTAACGCGTTAGCTCCGGAAGCCACGCCTCAAGGGCACAACCTCCAAGTCGACATCGTTTACAGCGTGGACTACCAGGGTATCTAATCCTGTTTGCTCCCCACGCTTTCGCACCTGAGCGTCAGTCTTTGTCCAGGGGGCCGCCTTCGCCACCGGTATTCCTCCAGATCTCTACGCATTTCACCGCTACACCTGGAATTCTACCCCCTCTACAAGACTCTAGCTTGCCAGTTTCAAATGCAGTTCCCAAGTTAAGCTCGGGGATTTCACATCTGACTTAACAAACCGCCTGCGTGCGCTTTACGCCCAGTAATTCCGATTAACGCTTGCACCCTCCGTATTACCGCGGCTGCTGGCACGGAGTTAGCCGGTGCTTCTTCTGCGAGTAACGTCAATCGCTGCAGCTATTAACTACAACGCCTTCCTCCTCGCTGAAAGTGCTTTACAACCCTAAGGCCTTCTTCACACACGCGGCATGGCTGCATCAGGCTTGCGCCCATTGTGCAATATTCCCCACTGCTGCCTCCCGTAGGAGTCTGGACCGTGTCTCAGTTCCAGTGTGGCTGGTCATCCTCTCAGACCAGCTAGGGATCGTCGCCTAGGTGAGCCATTACCCCACCTACTAGCTAATCCCATCTGGGCACATCCGATGGCGTGAGGCCCGAAGGTCCCCCACTTTGGTCTTGCGACATCATGCGGTATTAGCTACCGTTTCCAGTAGTTATCCCCCTCCATCAGGCAGTTTCCCAGACATTACTCACCCGTCCGCCGCTCGTCACCCAGAGAGCAAGCTCTCCCGTGCTACCGCTCGACTTGCATGTGTTAGGCCTGCCGCCAGCGTTCAATCTGAGCCATGATCAAACTCTTCAATTAAAAGTTCGATTTGCTGAAACAAGTTCAGCGATGCTCAAAGTTACTTCACATCATTCATAATGAATTACTGCTTGGTCACTCTAAGACTTGATATTTTTTGCCACCGAGGTGGCGGATATCGTCTTGTGAGTGCCCACACAGATTGTCTGATAAATTGTTAAAGAGCAGTGAGTTACGCGCTTTCGCTTGCTAACTCGAGGTGGCGTATATTACGCTTTCCTCATTTGATGTCAACCGTTTATTTCGTCGGTCACCATCATTTTTAATTCTTCCCGACTCGTTCACACCGCGTTGCTGCTGCGCTGTTCCCTGTCGTTGGAGCGGCATTATAGGGAGTTTCCGCAGGGCCGCAACCCTTAATTAATAAAAATCTTCCGACCGTTTCTTTTTTCTACAAATAGGCTATGAACGTGCAATAAAGCATCATTTTCAGCCGAAATCTCACCCTTTACTTCGCCTGTAGTGGAGTAAACTAGTTTGCATAAAGAGAACTTCACTCGCCAAGGATGCAATTAATGTCGCTCAATGCCCAACAACAGGCTGCTCAACGTAACCTTTCCTATCTGCTGGCCGAGAATATTGCCCAGCGCGTGCTGTCTGGTGAGTATGCGGAAGGTAGTATTCTGCCTGGCGAGATAGAGTTGGGTGAACTCTTCGGAGTCAGTCGCACCGCCGTGCGTGAAGCGGTCAAGACTTTAACGGCAAAAGGGATGCTGCTGCCTCGCCCGCGCATCGGCACGCGGGTTATGCCGCAGAGTAACTGGAACTTTCTCGATCAGGAGCTGCTGACCTGGTGGATGACGCGCGAAAACTTCGATCAGGTGATGTCGCACTTCGTTCTGCTGCGTAGAGCGCTGGAACCTCAAGCCTGTTCCCTTGCTGCCGTGCAGGCAACCCCGGAACAGAAACGCCAGCTTTCTTTATATATGACGGAAATGCGCGAGTTGCATGAGGATTTTGATCGCGAGCGCTGGATAAACGTGGACGCGCAATTCCACCAGCTTATTTACGAGGCCGGAAAGAACCCATTCCTGACCTCTTTCGCCAATCTGTTCAGTTCGGTTTACCAAAGCTACTTCAGGTCGATTACCGGCAATGAGGTTATCAAACTCGAACATCACCAGAAGATAGTCGACGCGATACTGGCAGGCGATGCCGAGGGGGCATTGCAGGCCTGTACCGTTTTACTGCGCGACCCCGCCTGATTTTCTTCTCTTTATACGGCTATATAAAGAAGCCCTTCTATATATAGCTATTCTACCTTGTGTTCCCTTTGCCTTTCACCGCCACGGAATCACGCACCACAAGCTCCGGCGTCAAAACCAGGACTTGCGCTTCGGCATCCGGCGCTTTCATTCGGTGCAGCAATGTATCGATAGCCAATTCGCCCAACTCGTCTTTTGGCTGATGAATCGTCGTGAGCGGCGGCGTCATGTATTGCGCCAGTTGAATATCGTCATATCCCATGACGGCGATGTCCTGCGGAATGCGCAATCCGTGCCGATAGATAGCCTGATAAACGCCCACGGCCATCGCATCGTTACCGGCAAATACGGCATCCGGGCGCTCGTCCAGCGCCAGCAGTTGCTGCATCGCGGACAATCCGCCGGCAAATTCGAAATCGCCGGTGACCTCAAGCCCGGCATCGCGCGTCATTCCCGCCTCCTGCAAGGCCTGACGATATCCCTCCAGACGCTGCGTCGAAGTGGTCTTGTCCAGCGGACCGGTAATGCAGGCGATACGACGATACCCCTGGGCAATCAGGTATTCCGTCGCCATCCTGCCGCCGATAAAGGCGTTTTCCTGAATGATGTCGTTGACCCCGGCAAACGGCGCCCAGTCCATCATGACTACGGGAATCGCCGGATAACGGCTCAACGTCTCGGGCGAAGGGAGATGATTTTCCGTAAACATCAGGATCAGGCCATCGACCCGCTTTTGCAGCAGCGTTTCAAGGCTGCGATTCAGGCGCTCTTCGTCGCCGTCGGTATTGCAGAGAATCAGACTGTAGCCGCGTTCGTAACAGCTGCGTTCTACCCCTGCACCACTTCAGAGTAAAACGGGTTGCTGCTCGAGGTAATCAGCATGCCGATAGTATGGGTCTGATTCAGCTTGAGGCTGCGGGCCAGCGCGGAAGGCGCATAGTTGAGCTGGCCAATGGCAGCATTGACCTTCTCGCGGATAGCCTCGCTCACAAAGCGATTGTTGTTGATAACATGCGAGACAGTGGAGGTAGAGACGCCCGCCAGACGGGCGACATCTTTCATGGTCGGCAACTAGGACTCCTGATGCGCGAGAAAATCGTCGATTTCCTGACGCCACGGCACGGAAGACTGCGCACCGGCGCGCGTTACGGCAATCGCTGCGGCTGCATGAGCGAAACGTACAGCCTGATCGAGAGGCGTGCCTTCGAGCAGCGCCGTGACCAGGGCTCCGTTGAAGGTGTCACCGGCGGCGATGGTATCGACGGCTTTTACCTTGAAGCCGGGCACATTTTTGCCCACGCCCTGCTGGCTTAGCCAGACGCCTTTGCTGCCAAGCGTAATAATGACGGTCGCGATCCCCTTGTCGTGCAGTATCTGCGCCGCGCGGGCGGCATCTTCATCGTTGGTTACTTTCACGCCGGTCAGCTTTTCGGCTTCGGTTTCGTTCGGCGTTATCATATCCACCAGCGACAGCAGCGCGTCCGGCAATTCACAGGCGGGCGCAGGATTCAGGACAACCTGCGTCTTGTGCGCCTTGGCTAAACGGGCGGCGGCCATGACCGTCTCGAGCGGAGACTCCAGCTGCATCAACAGGGCAGAGGCCTGCGTAATCTGCGATTCAAAACGCGGGAGAGAGTCAGGGGTCAGCGCGTTGTTGGCTCCGGCATGGATGCCGATAACATTTTCGGCATCTTCATTGACGAAAATCAACGCCACACCGGTGGTGGTATCGGCAACCGCTTCGATGGAACGGGTATCAATGTTGTCGCTCGCCAGCTGCTGACGCACGCGCTCACCGATATCGTCGCTTCCTACACAGGCAATAAATGAAATATCGGCACCGCTTCTTCCGGCGGCTACGGCCTGATTCGCTCCTTTACCCCCGAAAGCCACCGTATAGTGCGATCCCGTCACGGTTTCACCCGGCTGCGGAAATTGCCTGATATTAAGGACGTGGTCAGCATTGATGCTGCCCAGAACCACCAGTTTACCCTTGTCCATTGCCTTGATTCCTGCATGTGCGGCGCCACCGGTAAAGATGGCGCCGTCTTGATTAAGGTTGTGTCACCAGATTCAGCGCGACCGGATTCACCGGCGGAACGGCCTGACCTTTCAGCACTTTATCGGCGGTTTCGACCCCAATCATACCAATCTGATCGGGACGTTGGGCAACCGTTGCACCCAGCTTGCCGCCTTTCACCGCTTTAAGTCCGTCTTCGGTGCCGTCAAACCCCACCACCAGCACGTCGGTTTTGCCTGCGGTTTGCAGCGCGCGCAAGGCACCCAACGCCATTTCATCGTTTTGAGCGAATACAGCCTGCACATCCGGGTGCGCGGTCAGCAGGTTCTGCATGACGTTAAGCCCCTTTGTACGATCGAAATCGGCCGGTTGACTTGCCAGCACCTTGAAGTGATGCGCGTCGACTGCCTCTTTGAAACCGGCTCCGCGCTCGCGGGCCACCGAAGTACCGGCAATGCCTTCCAGCTCAATCACTTTGGCATTCTCGCCCAGTTTCTTCGCAATGTAATCCCCGGCCATTTTACCGCCGGCTTTGTTGTCGGAAGCCACGTGGCTGATAACCTGTCCTTTCGACGCCTGACGGTCGAGGGTGATGACGGGAATTTTCGCCTGATTGGCCATCGCGACCGCATTGCCGACCGCATCGGAATCGGTCGGGTTAATCAGCAGCAGCTTGGTGCCGCGAACGGTCAGGTCCTGCACATTGGCAAGCTCCTTGGCCGGATTGTTTTGCGAGTCCAGCACCACCAGGGTGTAGCCCAGCTTGTCGGCTTCCTGCTGCGCGCCATCTTTCATGGACACAAAGAACGGGTTGTTCAGCGTGGAGACCACCAGCGCGATAGTGTCTTTCGCCAATACGTTGGCGCTGAACGACGCGGTGAATGCCGCCGCCGAGACCCATAATGCAATTTTCTTCATAGATGTTGTCATGGTAAGGATTCCTGTAGGGAAGATTATTTATTGCTTTTGTTATCAACCAGGACCGCCAGCAGAATGACCACTGCTTTGACAATCATCTGGAAATAGGAAGACACGCCCAACAAATTGAGGCCATTATTCAAAAAGCCCAGAATAAGCGCGCCAATCAAGGTGCCGATAATTCGGCCCTTGCCGCCTGAAAGACTGGTTCCGCCGAGCACGACAGCGGCAATGGCGTCCAGCTCGTAACCGGTACCGGCCGTCGGTTGTGCGGAGGACAAACGCGCGACCTCGATGATTCCCGCCAGCGCCGCCAGCAGGCCAGACAGGGAGTAGACGATGATTTTAACTTTATCGACGCTTATACCCGACAGGCGCGTTGCCGCCTCGTTGCCGCCCAGCGCATAGATGTATCGACCAAGACGGGTATGTTGCAGCATGTACCAGGCCGCCAGGAAGACGACCGCCATCAGCCAGATAGGCGTAGGAATGCCCAGAGGACGGCCAATGCCGAACCAGCCGAAGGTGTCGGCCACATCGTTGAAGCCGGTACTGATAGGGCTGCCGTTGGTGTACACCATCGTCACGCCGCGCAGCAGCAACATCATGACCAGTGTGGCGATAAAGGCCTGCACCTTGCCTTTGGCAACGATAGCGCCGGTAAGGGCGCCGACCGCGGCCCCCAATCCCAGCGAGGCGACAACGGCCAGCATGGCGCTGGATTCGAATCCGACCACAGAGGCGGCAACCGCCCCCGTCAATGCCAGCAATGACCCTACGGACAGATCGATACCCGAAGTGAGAATAACCAGCGTCATTCCGACGGCCATGATGGCGTTGACGGAGGTTTGCTGCAAAATATTGAACAGGTTGTTGACTGTGAAAAAGTTCGGGCTCATCGACGAAACCACGGCTATCAGCACCAGCAGTGCAATCAGTGACTTCTGTTCCAACAACCACGCTTTACTGATGCCGCGCTTCTTGGCCGGTAATGTCTGGGTACTCATAGCGGATACTCCTGCTTTACGCCGTATTGCTTGCCCACGCTCGCCGCCATCAAGGCTTCCTGCGTGGCTTGTTCGAGGGTGAATTCACCGCTCAACGCGCCTTCATGCATCACCAAAATGCGATCGCTCATGCCGATCACTTCGGGCATTTCCGAGGAAACGAGAATGATGCTCAGACCGTCGCGCTTGAACTGATTGATCAACTGATAGATCTCTTTTTTGGCCCCCACGTCGACGCCGCGCGTCGGTTCGTCGAGGATCAAGACTTTCGGGCGCGTCATCAGCCCGCGGGCAATCGCCACTTTTTGCTGGTTTCCGCCCGACAGCAGACCAATCGGCTGCATCATCGAAGGTGTCTTGATATTGAACAGACGAATGAAATCACCCACAGTCTGCTGTTCTTCCTTATGCTTTAATCCACCGCCCGTTCGGCTGAAATAGCGCAGCGCGGTCAGCGACATGTTCTCTTTCACCGACATGCCGAGCACCAGACCATCCCGCTTGCGGTCTTCGGAGATATAAACGATGCCGTTCGCCAGCCCGTCCTGCGGCGTGCGCGGCTGAATCTCCTGACCCTCCAGCGAAATAGTGCCCGCCGTTTTGCGACGCGCGCCGTAAAGAATTTTCATCAGTTCGGTGCGCCCCGCGCCCATCAATCCCGAAACGCCCAGGATTTCGCCGCCGTAAAGCTTGAAGCTGACATCGTTGACGTCCGGCCCCGACAGATTATTTACGTCGAGACGCAGGGGGCCGCGCGGCTGATTCAGACGGGGATACAACTCGTCGAGGCGACGTCCTACCATCATTTCGATAAGAGTATCTTCCTGAAGCTCGCTGACCGGGCGCTCGGCGATAAACTGGCCATCGCGCAACACGGTCACATCATCGCAAATCTCGAAGATCTCTTTCAGGCGATGTGAAATGTAAACCACACCGCAGCCCGAGGCTCTCAACTCGCGGATCACGCTAAACAACGAGGCGGTTTCTGTATCTGTCAGCGCATCGGTCGGTTCATCCATCACGATGACTTTGGACTCGAAACTCAGCACCTTGGCAATCTCGACCATCTGCTGATCGCCAATCGACAAGTCACCCACCAGCCGATGACTGCTATAACGCAGATTCAGCCGGGCCAGCAGCTTGTCGGCTTCGGCATACATCTTCTTCCACTGGATCCGCCCGAACCTGTTGACGAACTCGCGGCCAAGGAAAATGTTTTCGGCGATGGTCAATTCAGGGATCAGGTTAAGTTCCTGATGAATGATTCCGATCCCCGCTTCCTGCGAATCTTTTGGACCGTTGAAGCTGGCTTCCTTGCCGAGGAAATGCACCGAACCCGCATCTTTTTGATAGATGCCGGTCAGCACTTTCATCATGGTCGACTTGCCCGCGCCGTTTTCACCCACCAGCGCCATGACTTTTCCGGGATAGACGCTGAGCGCCGCGCCGGAAAGGGCTTTCACGCCGGGGAAGGCTTTATCGATTCCCGCGAGTTGCAGCAAAGGTTGCATAGAGGCCTCAGAAGGTCACGCCGGCACAGAGGATGATGTTGGCATAAGGCGAACACTCTCCGCTGCGAATGACGGCGCGCGTGGTTTGGGTCTGCTGTTTGAAAGCCTGATGGCTGACATATTCCAGCGTAATGGTATTTCCCTGTTGCTGTTCAAGCCGTTTTAACTGACCGATCAACGATTCGTGCAGGTCGGGATTGTGCTGCTTTATCTCTTCGGCGAGCACGGCATGTTCGACCTGCATCTCGTCGGTCACCACCGAAAACACCTGCAAGAATTCCGGCACACCGTGCGTGAGCGCAAGGTCGATACGCTGGGTGGTGGCGGGAATAGGTAAACCGGCATCGGCAATCACAATGCGGTCCGTGTGCCCGAGAGAGGCAACGACCTGCGAGATATCGGCATTTAACAATACGGCTTTCTTCATTATCGGCTCCAGCAGCGAAACGTTTCGCTTGCCGTCGATTCTAGGAATTTGCCAGATTCTGGCAATGAGCAAACGATGAAATTGTGATCACTGTCGAAACGTTTCGATGGCGCAGGTCAAGGAGGGCGTATTTCATGCAGAAGTCGTTCGGGAGAGAATGTGGGCAGAAACCGGAAACAAAAACGCCGCAGGAAAGTCTGCGGCGTTGTGAGGGAGCAACGGGTTAAATCTCTATCTGCGTGCCCAGTTCGATAACGCGATTGGGCGGGATCTCGAATTGGTCGGGCGCGCGCAAGGCGTTGCGGCTCAGAGCGATAAACAGCTTGCCACGGAAATAGAGATACCAGGGACGCTTGGTCAAAATCAACGATTCATGCGACATAAAGAATGAGGTTTCCATCATTCGGCACGACAGACCTTCCAGTCCACAACGGTGGAACACTTCTTCCACGTTCGGCGTTTCTTTAAAACCGTAACTCGCGACCACGCGCCAGAACGTCGGCGACATCTGCTCGATGGTCACGCGGCGGACATTATGCACGAACGGCGCATCTTCGGTACGCAGCGTCAGCAACACCACGCGCTCGTGCAACACCTTGTTGTGCTTGAGATTGTGCAATAACGCGAAGGGAATGACGTTAATAGCGCGCGACATGTAAACCGCCGTGCCCGGCACACGTACCGGCGGAGATTTCTCCAGCGAGGCAATCATCGCCTCAAGCGAATTGCCGTGCTCGTGCATGCGGCGCATAAGGCGGAAGCGCTCGCTCTTCCAGGTGGTCATCACCACAAACATCATGACGGCGAGCACCAGAGGCAACCAACCGCCTGAGAGAATTTTGGTGGCGTTGGCGGCAAACAGCGGCACGTCGATAAACAGCAGTATCGCGGCCAGAATCGCCACGATAAACCCCTTCCAGTGCCAGTTTTTATAGGCCACGGTGCAGGAAAGAAGAGTGGTCAGCACCATGGTGCCGGTCACGGCGATGCCGTACGCGGCGGCCAGATTGCTGGAGTGTTCAAAGCCGAGAATCACGATAACGACGGCGAAATAGAGCAGCCAGTTGATCACCGGAATATAAATCTGCCCGGCTTCCATTTCCGACGTGTGGATGATGCGCATCGGCGGCAGATATCCCAGACGCACCGCCTGACGGGTGAGAGAGAACACGCCCGAAATCACCGCCTGTGAGGCAATGATGGTCGCAAGCGTGGCCAGAATCAGCATCGGCAACAGCGCCCAGTCAGGCGCCAGCAGGAAGAACCGGGTTCTTGATGGCTTCGGGATTCTTGAGCAGCAACGCGCCCTGACCAAAGTAGTTCAGCACCAGCGAAGGCAGCACGACGCTAAACCATGCAAGTCGAATAGGCAGTTTGCCGAAGTGCCCCATATCCGCATACAGCGCTTCGACACCGGTAATCGACAGTACCACCGCGCCGAGCGCCAGGAAGGAGAAAGACTTGTGTTCGATAAAGAAGTTGACCGCCCACATAGGATTGACGGCGCGCAGCACTTCAGGATTATGCATGATGCTGTTGAGGCCAAGCACCGCCAGCACCAGGAACCACAGCAGCATGACGGGCGCAAAGAGTTTACCCACCAGCCCCGTACCGTGTTTCTGAATAAAGAACAGAAGGGTCAGCACGGCAATGGAAAGAGGAACAATGTAGCGTTCCAGATTGGGCGAGGCTATCTCAAGGCCCTCCATCGCGGAAAGCACGGACATCGCCGGGGTGATGACCACTTCGCCATAGAAGAAACTGCCGCCGATGAGCCCGAGGATCACCAGAATCGCCGTGGTACGCGCCGAGGTGTTTCTTCCGGCGAGCGACATGAGCGTCAGTATCCCGCCTTCACCGGCGTTGTCGGCACGCAAGACAAAGGAGAGGTATTTAGCCGAAACGACCACGATAAGCAGCCAGAAAATCAGGGAGAGAAAGCCGTATACAACACTGGGTTCAACACTAAACCCGTAATGGCCGGAAAAACATTCGCGCAAGGTATAGAGTGGGCTGGTACCGATGTCACCATAAACCACGCCAATGGCGGCCAGGGTTACTGCAGGAAGTGACCGTTTATGTTCTGTGCTCATAATGGGTTTCTTTTATGCTTTGTCATTTGGCTGACTTGAGTATTTGGCTAAAAATTTCTTCGCCCAAAATCCGTAAGCTATGTGGGTTGGCAGTTCCTTTAAACCCACGAAAAGGCGCACAGTATGCACGAATAAATCAGATTGCCTACCCTTTACTACAAAGACAAGTAAACAAATCATTCGGCCGTATCACATTTTCCGAAATGGAAAGATATTGCGAATCAACAAGCTATATCGCCGAAAAAAATCATGGTTTATTATCTGCTCGCAGTCCACTATTTCCTTAATAAAGACACTTATCGGGGCAGTTGAAAACACATTATGGCGCAATCACCACTTTTGGCAGAACGAATCACCCGACTGGCCAACGCATTGGAAAACGGTCTTTATGAACGGCAGGAAGCGATTCGCCTCTGTCTGCTGGCTGCGCTGTGCGGAGAAAGCGTATTTCTGCTTGGCCCGCCGGGCATCGCCAAAAGCCTTATCGCGCGCAGATTAAAATACGCGTTTCGCGATGCGCGTGCATTTGAATATTTAATGACCCGATTCTCGACACCCGAAGAAGTCTTTGGCCCGCTTTCCATTCAGGCGTTAAAGGATGAAGGCCGCTATCTGCGCCTCACGACTGGCTATCTGCCCGAAGCCGAAATCGTGTTTCTCGATGAAATCTGGAAGGCCGGACCGGCAATTCTGAATACCCTGCTCACCGCTATTAATGAAAGGCGTTTCAGAAACGGCGATACGGAAGAAGCCATTCCGATGCGCCTGCTGGTCAGCGCCTCCAATGAGTTGCCCGAAGCCGACGGCGGTCTCGAAGCACTTTATGACCGTATGCTCATCCGTCTGTGGATGGACCGCGTGCAGGACAAACAGAACTTCCAGTTCGCTTTTGTCGAGCCGTCATTCCGAAAACACACATCCCGTGGCCGAAAACCTGAGTATCAGCAACGAGGAGTATCAGCAGTGGCAGCCGGAAATTGAAAAGGTCCATCTACCCGATCACTGTTTCGAACTGGTTTTCCAGCTACGCCAGCGCCTGAGTGCGCTCGACAATGCGCCTTACGTTTCCGACCGCCGCTGGAAAAAGCCCTGCGCCTGCTTCAGGCCTGCGCCTTCTTTAGCGGACGCCCGTCGGTATCGCCGGTAGACCTGATTTTGCTCAAAGACTGCCTGTGGCATGACATGAGCTCTTATCATTTGTTACAAACGCAAATAGAGCAGAGCCTTACCGAGCAAGCCTACGAGCAGCAGACCTTAAGTTTAAAGATTCAGCAACTCAACCAGCAGTGGATCCAGTATCAGCAGCAGCAAAGCACACGCCAGGCGCTAAAACTCACAAAAAAATCAGGGATGTTCAGCCGAAAACCCCAGTATGATCTGCCAGCATCGCTCTCTTCCACCAGCCTGACCCTCTCGTTGCAGCAACCGCTGCACCTGCATGATATTCAGGTCACGCACGTGCTGGTGGAACGCGAGGCCATGACAGAATGGCTGAACAAAGGCGGACAACTCAAAGCCAAGCTCAACGGCATCGGCTTTGCGCAGGTTGTGGACGTCGAAGTCGACGACAAACTGCAACTGGTGATTTTCGACATCAGCCGTCAACCGAGTTATCTGACCTTGCCGGGCAACGAGCACATCACCGTACCCGACGAAATGAAAAATACGCTGCTGACCCTCGGCGAATCCCTGACTCGTCAGCGCCAGCTGTTCAATCAGCATCATCCCTGCCTGTTTGTTCCCGAGGCGTGGACGGCAAAAATCGAAGCCAGCCTGATTCGAGTCAGTGAACAACTCACCCAGCAACAGCAACTGTTTGGCAAAAACTGATGTTTAGCCTCGAAACGCTGGATGTCATGCTCGCCATCAAGGAAGCCGAACTGATCGACGAGCTGATCGTCACGCTGCTGGCAACGCCCCAGCTTCAGGTTTTCTTCGAGAAATACCCGAGATTGAGGCGTGCGCTGACCAAGGATCTTCCAGAATGGCGTTTCAGGCTGAAACAGCGGATCCACGACACGCCGGTGCCTCCCGAGCTGGCGAAAGAGTTTTACCTTTATCAACACTGCCAGCAGAGCACGCAGGGCATTTTCCATGCAGAACTGGAAGAGACGGTCGAGAAGCTCGAGCAGTTTACCTCGCCCTTTCTCACGGAGGCGCGAGCACTGCAAAACAATGCCTCGAGCACGGCCAGCGCCAGTTTCCACGGGCTGTTCATGCAGCGCTGGCGACTGAACATCACCTTTCAGACGGTCACGCTGCATCATCAACTGCTGGAACAGGAACAGGAACAACTGCAAAACGAGTTGGAGCAACGGCTCGAGATGAGCGGGGAACTCTCTCCCTTACTGGTAGAAAACGATGCGGCGGCGGGGCGACTGTGGGATATGAGCAAGGGTAGGCGTCAGCGCGGCGATTATCAGTCCCTGATTCGCTATGGCACGTTCCTGCAACAGCAACCCGAGCTGCAGCAGCTGGCCGAACAGCTCGGCCGCAGCCAGACGGCCAAGGCCAATCCGCACGAAGAAACCACGATGGAAGCGCACCGTCTCATGGTGCGGGAACCAGCCACGGTGCCCGAAGAGGTCAGCGGCATTCACCACAGCGACGATATTCTGCGTCTGCTGCCGCCCGAGCTTGCCACCCTCGGCATTCCCGAACTGGAGATAGACTTCTATCGCCGAATGCTTGAGAAACGGCTGATGACCTATCAGCTACAGGGCGATGTCTGGCGAGAAAAAGTGGTGATGCGCCCGGTGGTGTATCAGCAGCAGGAACCTCAGCCGCGCGGGCCATTCGTCGTCTGTGTCGACACCTCCGGATCGATGGGCGGTTTCAACGAACCAGTGCGCCAAGGCGTTCTGTCTGGCGCTGTTGCGCATTGCGCTGGCGGACAACCGGCGTTGCTATATCATGCTGTTCGCCAGTGAAGTGATTCACTACGAACTGACGTCGAGCAGCGGACTGGAACAGGCCATGCGCTTTCTCGGGCAGCATTTCAGAGGCGGCACCGATCTTTCGGCCTGCCTCACCGCCACGCTGGACAAGCTCGCCACGCCCGAATGGCAGGACGCCGATGCGGTCATAATCTCCGACTTCATTGCCCAGCGTCTTCCCGACGAAGTGCAGAAGCGGGTCAGGCAGCAGCAGAACCAGCATCATCACCGTTTTCACGCACTGGCCATGTCGCACTATGGCAAACCGGCAATAATGCGTATCTTTGACCACATCTGGCGCTTTGATACTGGAATGAAAAGCCGTGTACAACGACGATGGAAACGTCCCTAATCGAGAATAAAACGATGTCCGACCACTACCAGATAGACGACCTTGATCGCGGAATACTCAACGCATTGATGGACAATGCCCGCGTAGCCTATGCCGAACTGGCCAAATCCTTTAACGTCAGTCCCGGCACCATTCACGTGCGGGTCGAGAAAATGAAGCAGGCCGGAATAATCACCGGCACCCGCGTCAACGTCGACCCAAAGCGCCTGGGCTACGACGTATGCTGCTTTATCGGCATCATTCTCAAGAGCGCCAAAGACTATCCTTCCGCGCTGAAACGCCTTGAAAGCCTCGAAGAAGTGGTTGAAGCCTATTACACCACCGGGCATTACAGCATCTTCATCAAGGTGATGTGCCGCTCCATCGATGCGCTGCAACAGGTACTTATCAACAAGATCCAGACTATCGACGAGATTCAGTCAACCGAAACCTTAATCTCCTTGCAAAACCCGATCATGCGTACGATCCAGCCCTGAGCAATAAATTTTAATACCTTATTATCCACAGGTAGATCCCAGCTGATTCACAGCGTACAATAGCCATTCTTTTTTCGGGTAAGAGCATTATGTCTGACATCACCCTGATCAGTGGCAGTACGCTTGGCAGCGCTGAATATGTTGCCGAACATGTAGAAGAGAAGCTGAAAGAAGCCGATTTCTCCACCCAGCTGTTCCACGGTCCTGAACTATATGAACTGCCGACCGACGGTATTTGGCTGGTGGTCTGCTCGACACACGGTGCAGGAGAGCTTCCTGACAACCTTCAACCTCTGCTTGAACAGATTGAAGAGCAGCAACCGGATCTCTCCAATGTCCGCTTTGGCGCGATCGGTCTGGGCAGCAGCGAATATGACACTTTCTGTGGTGCCATCCGCGTTCTGGATCAAAAACTGACGGATCTGGGTGCAAAAAGGATAGGTGATCGCCTCGAGATCGACGTGACCCAGCACGAAATTCCTGAAGATCCGGCCGAGGTTTGGGCACTGAACTGGATTAATTTGCTCAGATAAGTGTAAATATTATGCGATCAGATGTGGATAACTAGGCTTTAAAGCGGTGTAAAACCGGTAGTTATCCCTCTAACAACCCTTGCCCGATTGTGGTGCTGTGCATAACTCGCCATTTAGATCCCAGCCTATACAGCGCAGGATCACCGATCATTCACAGCATTCGATCCTCTCTAGCATATTGATCTAAATAGACAATAATGACTTATACACAGAGGATCGCGATCCTAATAAGAGTTAGTAGTAAGAGATCTTTAAATAAAAAGATCTTCTTTTAATTAGTGACGATCCCCTGGGGCTTGTGGAAGCTCCAAACTCGCGTAGAATCCGTTTTCCCAACGCAATACGATCGTTCGTTGAACTTCGAGGTGCAGTACCATGTTTTATCCGGATCAATTTGACGTCATCATCATCGGTGGCGGCCATGCAGGCACAGAAGCGGCCATGGCTTCAGCCAGAATGGGACGTCAAACTCTGTTATTGACCCATAATATCGACACGCTGGGACAGATGTCGTGCAACCCTGCCATTGGCGGGATCGGGAAGGGACATCTGGTTAAAGAAGTGGACGCACTCGGTGGTTTGATGGCAACGGCGATCGACCATGCGGGTATCCAGTTTAGGATACTAAACGCGTCTAAAGGCCCTGCCGTTCGTGCGACTCGTGCGCAGGCAGACCGTGTGCTTTACCGCCAGGCCGTACGCACTGCGCTGGAAAACCAGCCTAATCTGATGATTTTCCAGCAGCCTGTCGAAGACCTGATCGTCGAAAACGATCGTGTGGTCGGCGCTGTCACCCAGATGGGCCTAAAATTCCGTGCCAAAGCGGTAGTTTTGACCGTAGGAACCTTCCTCGACGGGAAGATCCACATCGGGCTGGAAAACTACAGCGGTGGCCGTGCCGGGGATCCCCTGCCATTTCACTTTCGCAACGTCTGCGCGAGTTACCGCTGCGCGTTAATCGCCTGAAAACCGGCACGCCGCCTCGTATCGACGCGCGTACCATCGATTTCAGCGTCCTTGGCCAGCAGCACGGCGACGAGGTCGCTCCGGTATTCTCGTTCATGGGCAATGCGGCGCAGCATCCGCGCCAAATCCCGTGTTACATCACGCATACCAACGAAAAAACCCATGACGTGATCCGCAGCAATCTGGATCGCAGCCCGATGTACGCCGGGATCATCGAAGGGATCGGTCCTCGCTACTGCCCTTCGATCGAAGACAAGGTCATGCGTTTTGCGGATCGTAACGCGCACCAGATCTTCCTTGAACCGGAAGGCCTGACCAGCAACGAAGTTTATCCAAACGGTATCTCGACCAGCCTGCCGTTCGACGTGCAGATGCAAATCGTGCGTTCGATGCAGGGCATGGAAAACGCCGTGATCGTGCGTCCTGGCTACGCCATCGAGTATGACTTCTTCGATCCTCGTGACCTGAAGCCTACGCTCGAAAGCAAATTTATCGACGGTCTGTTCTTTGCCGGACAGATCAACGGCACGACCGGTTACGAAGAAGCGGCCGCACAAGGTCTGCTTGCCGGCCTCAACGCCGCCCGTAGCGCCACGGAACAGGAAGGCTGGGCGCCACGTCGCGATCAGGCCTATCTTGGCGTTCTGGTCGACGACCTGTGCACATTGGGCACCAAAGAGCCGTACCGCATGTTTACGTCGCGTGCCGAATACCGTCTGATGCTGCGCGAAGACAACGCCGACCTGCGTCTGACCGAAAAAGGCCGCGAGCTGGGTCTGGTTGACGATGCACGCTGGGCGCGTTTCAGCGAGAAGCTTGAAATGATCGAGCAGGAACGTCAGCGTCTGCGCGGTATTTGGGTTAACCCACACCACGCACAGGTTGCCGAAATCAACGATAAACTCTCTGCGCCGCTGTCGAAAGAAGCCAGCGCCGAAGAGCTGCTGCGTCGTCCTGAAATGACCTACGAACTGCTGACCACCATGAACGCCTTCGCACCGGCAGTCGCCGATCCGCAGGCCGCCGAGCAGGTCGAGATTCAGGTCAAGTACGAAGGCTATATCGCGCGTCAGCAGGAAGAAATTGAAAAACAGCAGCGCAACGAAAATACGCTGCTGCCGGAAACGCTGGATTACAAGCAGGTCAACGGCCTGTCCAACGAAGTGATCGCCAAGCTCAACGATCACCGTCCAACGTCTATCGGACAAGCTACCCGTATCTCGGGGATCACCCCGGCGGCTATCTCGATACTTTTAGTCTGGCTGAAAAAACAGGGTCTGCTGCGCCGCAGCGCCTGACGTTAACGAGTATTCAGCCACACCGTCTCCCGCGTTTGTCAGCGCGGGAGACGGGTTCAGTTTGCCTCAAGGACTTACCATGCAAAAGAAATTGGACTCGCTGCTTGCTGCGGCAGGAATAGCGCTACCCGATCAACAAAAACAGCAGCTGATTGGCTACGTCGAGTTACTGCACAAGTGGAATAAAACCTATAATCTCACCTCGGTGCGTGACCCGATGGAGATGCTGGTGCGCCACATTCTCGACAGCATCGTGGTGAACCCGCATCTCGAGGGCA